>CAZENN010000049.1:0-14418 GCA_964513605.1 uncultured Oscillospiraceae bacterium | reverse complement strand
GCTTTGCATCAATGATTTTCAGTAAAACCTCATCCACCGCATCAGTGTACTTGCCTTTGGCAATAAGGTTGTTCCGCATTTCGTTCAGACAGTTCACAACCAACCTGCGCTCAAAATCATCTAACGCTATGTAATACTTCTTATCCCGCATATCGTAACCTCCTTTGATTTTCTACCATAATTGTACTCAAAGGCAGTCTAATAGTCGAATGTACCGCAAAATAGAAAAATACCGAGAAAAACCTTTTACAGTTCTTCTCGGTATTTATTCTTTGGATTGCCCTTTTGCAACGCCCATAAGTTAGTGTTTTGAAATTACTGCCTTATGTGGCGTGTGCAAAGAGGCTTCCTGTTTTTTGTTGTGTTTATACAAGTGGCTGTCTCATTAAGCAGTTTACACAAGCAGGCTGCTTAGTGAGACAGCTCCTGTTTTGATTTGGCTCAACGGAAACGGACGGTGGTGGTCACGGTGGCCTGTGGGTAATTGAAGCCGTTTTCCGGGTTGATGACGATGTTGACGATCACCGTCTCGCCCTCGCTCAGGGTCATGGAAACGGCAGAGGTGCCGTTATCCTCCGTGCTGTCGGAACGGGTGCCGCCGATGAGGGTCTCAGAGGTCAGGGTCACATTGCAGCTCTCGGCACCGGTGACGCTTTTGATGCGTACCGTCAAGGTACCGCTGCTCGGTGCGGTGAAGCTATAGTATACGCCCTGTGCATCCCCTTCCTCACATTCGGTAGTCAGGTTGCCGCTGGACAGGGAGTAGGGGTTCATCCGATGCCCCTGGGGGTAGCTCAGCTGTACTGTGAAGGTCTTGTCCGTGATGCCCTTGTTGCCGATGGCCAGCTTCACGGGTATCTGGGGACTGTCGCTGTAAAGCTCAGGGATGGTGAGTACCCCGTTCTCCGGTGTATAGGTAACGCCATCATAGATCACATAAACATTCGGATCGTTGATGGTCAGCGTAGTCTCGGAGACCCGGTAGATCCAGTAGTGGGTCAAATGTCCGGCCTGCACCGGTGCCTCAAACTCCAAGGTACCGCCGATCTCGATGGGTTCATCCGCATTGTCAACCACCGGGTCGCTGGGCACCGGATATTCCTGCTCCGGTTCTTGGGTCTGGGGATTGCGAATTGCGGCGTAGATGGTGGCAGTATCGCCCACATTCAATCGGTTATCTTGCTTCATATCCGCACAGGCCAGAGCATAGGCATCGGTGATCAGGGAAGCATTGCGGATATGGGCATAGACCTTAGCCGTATCGCCCACACTGAGCTTTCCATCCAGATTGACATCACCCAGCCGGCACAGCTGCAAATCCTGTGTGCCAGCCTCACTGCCGATGGTAATGGCATAGGCGCGAGTGACCCGACTGCTGTTTTCCGCTTTCAGGGTGTAGTTTCCGGCAGGCACGTCATAAAAGCGATAGGTGCCATCCACAACGCTTTGGCTGCTGATCGCCGCCTCTGCCCCCTCAGGTATCAGGGAGAGGGTGGTGGCCGTGGCAGTACCGGTGGTAAGGGTTCCGCTGAGACTGACCGTCTGTGCCATAGCAGGAAGCCCGATGGTTCCTGTCAGAAGGGCCACAGACAAAATCAGGGCAGTCCGTTTCTTCCAATTCCGCATAATTCTCCTCCTTAAATATTCAAGCCTTGACAACTGCGGTAGATCTGGGGGCTGACTTGCTCCAACGCTGCCAGCAGTGCGGACTTGGACAGATCCTCCCGGGCAAGCTCCACACAGCACTGCATCACCGCACTGCCTCCCAGATGTCCCACTGCCGCACACAGCAGCTGGGTCTGCGGATCTTCCACCCCCATTGCCTGTGCCTCTTCCCGATATGCATCCAACGCCGTGCAGAGCTTTTCCTCCTGAACCTGAATCCCGGCACGGGAGGACAGCAGTTTTTGCAAGCAGCCATCCATTTCAGGATCAGCGGTCAGAGGCAGCCGTTTTTCATCCAGAAGCGCACCCAGCCCCACTGTATCCAACCGGGCAAATGCCGCCTCATCCGCCTGGCGAATCCGCATCAGCAGATCCATAGCGTGAGGACCATACCACTGCCCGATTCCCAAAGACAGCCCCTGTGTCCGGCTGATGGCATCATAGCCCAACTCACCGCCGGACTCCAGCGTACTCAGTGCGTTTCTCAGCTCCTGTATCCCAGAATGAGCCGCCACATTGGTGCCGCCGGTATCGTAATCCGGGGCGCATATGTAGACGATGTAAGTATTGGTAATGGGATAGGATTTGGCAACCACCATGCCTCCGTTGGTGGTGGCTCCGGCCGCCGCCACATTCCCCTCAATGGTATAAAGCCTTCCATCTGCGTACCCCGTCACCAAGCCCACATGGTTGGTGGTTCGGGTGTTGCGGCTGGACTTGAAATAAACCAGATCCCCGGGCTGGGGGGTGTAGCTGCCGGCTTCCACCTCCTCCCGGGCGTAGGCCTGCCCCCGGTTGGCGAACCACTGCAGTCCATTGGGGGTGAAGGAGTGGCTGGGAATCACATCCGTGGACACCCCGGCAAGATCGGCGCACCAAGATACGAACATGGCGCACCACATATCCTGCGCGCCATACCATGCTCCATACTCCGTGTGATTGACACCGCCGTATATCTGCCCGGACAGCTGATTGGGAGAGCCGCCCTCCTGATAGCCCAGCTGGGATTGGGCAATGCTGACGATATCCGTCCGGGCATCCCCGGTGAGACAGACCTGCCGCAGTGCCTGATAATATTTTCCGGACATATAGGAAGGGGTGCCGGTATACTGCAATGCCGCCGCCTCCCGGCTGAGGGAGCAAACAGCCACTGCCGCTCCCAAGGACACCGACAGCACCGCCGCCACCGCTTTCTTAAAAAATCTGATCATAAAGAACCGTCCTTCCCGGAAAAAAGCTGACAATTTCAGCTAAATTTTATTTATTTTAGTATACAGGCTCATAGCGGAAATTGCAAGACAAATTTCCCTGCCAAATCAAAAAGCCGGGATACGCCTGCATGAGCCGAACGGCTCCCCAGTAAAAAGTAAGGACGCAATGGCTCCGGTGCATATTTTTTCACCCTTTGGCAAACACTACCCACGAACATCCGGAGGCGGCTTTCGCTTCCATGAATGACTGGAGGATTTTATATGGGTAGAAAAAGACTTCTTTGCTTCCTGCTGTGTCTGAGCTGCTGTGCGGCACTGACAGGGGGTGCTGTTGCTCTGGAGGTGGATTGCGATCAGGTCTACTGCTTCCAAAGCGAGGATTTTGCCGGTACGGAGGAACTGACCGGCATCTGCATCACCGACCTTCCCGATGGGGACACCGGGACCATCATGCTGGGCAATCGTATCGTATGCTGTGGGGACATTCTCACCGCCGGACAGCTGGAGCAGATGACCTTCATTCCGGTACGAACGGAGGAAAATCTGGATGCCAGCGTCTCCTATCTCCCCATTTATGAGGATCGGGTAGACACCGACGCGGTGATGACCATTTCCATCCGGGGCAAGGAGGACAAGGCACCGGTCGCAGAGGATTCTGCCATGGAAACCTACAAAAACCTGCCCAACACCGACAAGCTGAAGGTCTCTGACCCGGAGGGGCAGCCCCTGACCTACAGCATCCTGCGTCAACCCAAGCGAGGCAGCGTCACCATTTCCGAGGACGGCAGCTTCACCTATACCCCTAAGAAAAACAAGGTAGGCACCGACTCCTTCACCTACACCGCCACAGACCCGTCAGGAAAGGTCTCCCGGGAAGCAACGGTCACCATTCAAATTCTCAAGACCACGGAAACGGCACAGTACACCGACACCATTGGCTCTGACTGCCGGTTTGCCGCGGAGTGGATGAAGAACACCGGGCTTTTTGTAGGCGAGCAGGTGGGCGGCAGTGCCTGTTTCCAGCCGGAGAAGACCGTCAGCCGTGGTGAGTTTTTGACCATGCTGGTAAAGACATTGGACATTCCGGTGGACGAAGAAACCGCCTATACAGGCTTTACCGATGACGCTCCCGTCTGGCTCAAGCCCTATCTCGCCGCCGCCCTTCGCAGCGGCATCACCGAAAACTGGCCCCACGCCGAGACCTTCGGCGCATCGGAAGCCATCACCGGTGCGGAAGCGGCACTGCTGATTCAAAACGCGCTGGACCTGAGCATTTCCACCTCTGCCGGTAAAGAAGCCGACGGCGAGCTTCCGGCTTGGGCAGAAAACGCCATCACTGCCATGAACCAAAACGGTATCGTTCTCGATCCGGACGCCCCCATGACCAGAGGAGAGACCGCCAAGCTCCTGTACCAGCTGCAAGCCCTGTCGGACACCGCCCCGGGAGCGATGGTGTACTAAAAATTCATCAAGTAAAAGCGAAGTAAACCCGTAATATTTTTAGGGCCGCCCCATTTTGTGAGGCGGCCCCTTTTCTGAAAAGTGATTGTGTGCGGAGTCGGTCAGGCTGGGCGCGGTGATGGTTGATCACTTTGCACGGTACTGAACGTAAACCTGAACATTGGAGATCACATCAGAGGCAACAACCTCCGTGCTGCTTTCCCGGTCCACAATTGTCTGATACCGGAACATCTTATAGTAGTCGGTATAGGTACTGGTGTAATAGTTGAAGCGGAACCAACGAGTGGAGCCTTGACAATCCGCATAGGCGGTACGCTCAGGAATGATGTAGTTCATAATGTTCAGGCTGTTACAGTAGTACTTATCTCCACTGTAATCCCCGTTGGTGCTGGTAAAGGCTCCAAAATACTTATACGCAAATCCCGTATCCGGTCCGGTCCCCTTTTTGTTATAAATGGCACGTCCGGAGGTACCCTTGGAACCGTTGGTATCATACATCCAGTGCCAATACACATATCCCCCCCAAGCGTTACTGACTTCTCGCTTGGTCGTGGCCGTTTCACTGGCAGTCAGCGCGCTCTTATTAAAAGAGGTATAAATCCAGTGGCTGGTGTCAAATCCCGAGGGGAATTCGGTGGAATAATTGACCGTTCCACTGCCGGACTTTACCCAATAGCTGCCTGTCTGGGTATAGCCGCTCAGTGAGGTACTGGTGGATTCGGTCTTCAACGTTTCCTGATAGGTCCACTTTCGCTCAACGATCTGGGCGTCACCGGGAACATCGGAAGAGAGCACCCAGCCGGACAGTGGGTTCAGCGTCCAGTGGGCATACAGCTTCTGAGCAGCGGTATCCGTCACAAGGGTATCGGTCGTCACCTGAGTACCACCGTCGGCAGCTGTAAACCAGCCATCGAAGCGATAGTAGTCTCTGGTGGGAACCGGCAACGTACCATAGGGCTGACCATAGAAGGCGGTGAGACCGGTCTGATCCACCGTGCCGCCGTTGGCGTCCAAGGTAACCTCCACCAAGCCTTTGCTGTACTGAGCATACTGTTCATCGGTGAGCTTGACAATCTCATCGCAGTTGAGATACTGTTCCCCCGTTACGTCGCCGCAAATCAGCAGGTTGCCGGTGATATTCAGCTTGCCCACCACAGTGCTGCTCAAAGGAGCCAAGGTGACGTTCTTACTGACCATGGTATTGCCGCTGGTAGCGGTCAGGGTGTTGGTAGCGTTGAGGGTGATATTGGCATGGTCAGCAGTGAGCAGCATGGCATAGCCGGAAGCGCAGATGCTGACCCGGTTCAGGGTGATCTCCTCAGAAGACAGCTCCAGAGGGGTCTTCTTCCCTTCGATGATCTTCACGCCGTTGATCTCAGTGGACTGGGCATCGCACTTCAAGCTCAACCCCTTGTATTCCTGATCCTTGCCCACCAGCTTGAAGAAATCAATGGAACCAACCGTAAGGGTCATATCCGCCGCATTCGCGGCAGGAATGGTGGAAATATCCAAAACGATACTTCTTGCGCCGGAGGCGGCAACTGCTTTTGCCACTTCAGCACTGGAAGCCTCCGCATAAACAGAGGGCACTCCCACGAAGGCATTTTCTCCAACATAAGTGATACCACCGGATATGTTGAAGGTCTCCAAAGAGGTACAGCCGCCGAAGGCATTGCTGCCGATTTTGGTAACGCCTGGGCAAATGACGTATTTCAGGTTGGTACAGTCGGCAAAGGCATTATCCGGTATCTCCGTGATGTAGTGGCTCAAGATCACAGCTTCGATGTCCGTATTGCCCTTGAATACATCTTCGGTAATGGCAGTAACCTTTACAGAGTTATATTCCCCGTCACCCTTATCATTGGAGTAGTAGGAAGGAACGGAAATAACCGAGGTCGGTTCCTGTCCGGCTGGCACGTTGTAAGCCTCATAGGTACCGGTATCGGTATTGATCAACAGGCCATCGGTTTCCGCAATCCGGTTGTTAACATAATCATTGACAAAGCTGGGGACCTCAAAGGGAATGATGCTAGTCTCATAATCTGTGAAGGTACCGTCGTAGGAATAATCCAGATATTCCTCTGTCTTATCGTCCATCACATTATAGGTGTAGGTAAAGTAGCTCCCGGTGGCCACATCATAACCAATCACCGCAAACACATGGAATTTCCCTGCCATGACCATCCGGTAGTTGCCCTTGGTCTTTCCGGTACTGGTGAAGGATTTGGTTTGGATCTCGAGATTCTGGGTGTTGTATGTCACCGTAGAACTGAACTCATTGGTCTTGCTGTCACTGGTTTCGATGCCCTGTGTATTGCTCTCACCGGTGGTATCGATGTAGCTCTCACCGATCTGCTTCTGGGTGCTGAGCAGATAAGAGATTTCCTTGGCTACCGTCTGATTGGTGCTGGAGGAATGGCTGACGGAATAGCCCACATCCGTATTCCAGGTTTTCTCGCTGGTGAAGGAAGCGGAATTTTCCAGAGTAAACTCACTGCCGCTGGACCAACTGTCCGTACCGGAGGTGGTATTTTTGGAATAGTTGCTGTATTCCGCACCGGCACCAATTTCATAGCTGGTTTTGGAACCGGCCTTGGCTCCCAGCTCCAATATATCGATGTCTATTCCGGCACTTCCTTCAGTAGAATTTTCCTTGGAATACTTACCGTTTACAGATAATTTCACATCTTGCCCGGTTTCATGGGTATTCGTTGTGGAATGAGCTTGATTATTGGTCACCGAGTAAGAGCCACCAATTGTATTGGTATTGCCTCTGCTGCCGCCATAGCTGGAACCAATATTAAAGGTTCCTTCACTGCTGGTTGCCAGGCTCATGCTTTCCGACTGGGTCATTCCCGTCTCTTCCATGTAAGATTCACTGATCTCAGTTTGCTGGGTGAAGGTCTTATCCATGGTCCAAGAAGCGGAATCGGTGGTTGCGTGAGCAATCGCTTCCGCCACCGTTTTTGCATTCTCCTCACTGATCGCGGTCTGGTTTGTAACCTCAACCGTGGTAATCAGTCCGTTGACACACTGCAGCTGCAAAGTTGTAAACAGGGGAACATTTTCAATGGTTCCGATTTTGTAAGTAAACAGGATCTGACCGTTTGCACTGTCCTCCACGATCAGTGGATCTTCCAGCTTATCTACCGCCTTTGCCTGGTTGCGGTAGCTGGACCAGTTGGCATAGAGGGTAATGTCTCTGGCTGTGCCCACCGGAATCTCGTCCCAGATCTTGTACTCACTGTCAGACCAGCCCACCCAGGTATATTTATCCAGATGGAAGTCACCGTCATCCTTGGGCGGGTCCAGCGGCTTGCACTGATCCACAGTAAATTGAATCTCTTCCTTGGGCAGGATATCAGAAACAAAGGTTGCGGTATAGACTTTCTTTTCCCAATGGGCGTAGAGCTGATAATTTCCCTTGGCATTGGCAGGTATCTCCTTGATCTGCTCCGCCGTGCTACCGGAACCATCAAACCAGCCCAGGAACAGATAACCGTCAGGGTCCTCCAGATTCACCAGACGAATCGGTTCATTGGAGGTGACATAGGCGGTTGGATTCTTAGAATTATCCAGCACCTGCTGAGCAAGATAAGCGTCGCCATTGGTAAGATTGTAGGTAATGGAATAGCCCACAATGGGATCAATAATCTCCTGCGGCACCAGAACCTGCTGGCAGGTTCCGCAGTGGGAGCCTTCCGTCAGACCGGAAGAATCAGGGGTAGCAGGAACAGCGGGATCGATGATCACAGGGCCATGCCCCACCTTCTCCACTACCGTATCTGCATGAGTAATCTCGGTGACACCGTCGGCATCGGCGTACACTCTGCCGCACAGCTCACAGCTCCAGTAGGCAATATTGCCCTCCTGAAAGCAGGAAGCATCTACAGCGGCAACCGCATTCAGAGAATGGGTACACCAATAAGTAGAGGGCAGCAGCTCCACGCCGTAGCCGCCGGCAACGTATCTTCTGACCAGGGTGACATCCTTACCGTTGATGAGACCGTCGGCATTCACATCCGCCGCAGACTCATTGATGGTGATGTTGTAGCCGCCGGCATTGTAACGCCGGATCAGTGTCACGTCCTTACCGTTTACAACCTGATCCCCATTGACGTCACCGGGAATATAGTCCAGCACCGTCACAGTGCCGCTGACCATTTGGAACTCCAGCGAGTCCAAATCGGCATTGTAAATATCTCCGTAGCGATAGCTGACATCCACATTCAGCCGGGAGTTGGACACCGCATCCTCCGCCACCCGGAAAGTCAGGGTCAGCAAGGTGCCGTCGTCAGAAACTTCCTTATTTTCGGAATCCCAGTTAAAGTTACAGGGGTTCTGGAAGGCACCGGGGTTGGTATAATCCAGTGCGGAGAAGGCAGAACCGCCGACGGCATCCACCAGCTCCAGCTGGTTATGATAGGATATGGTAACTCTGGCTCCGGCAATACCGGGATTATTCATCACCAACAAATTGACCTCCACAGTGGAACCTGCCGCAGCGATGGCATCCTCCACCATCACTGTGGCGTTGGCCAGTTGGCTGGTATCCACAGCAGCCATACTGCTAACAGGCAGGCAGGACAGCACCAGGACCATTGCCAATAGCATGGATAACAGTTTCTTCATAGCAGTAACCTTCTTTCTGCGTTATGATACGGTGAGCACACCGCTGACCGTCTGAAAGGATACATCGTTGAGATCTTCATCATAGATGTCTCCTTCCCGATAGGTGCAGTTGATCTCATAGGTTTCGCCAGGGGAGGCATTGGCCGGGATCTGAAAGCTCAGCACCAGAACGGTACCATCCTCGACCACCATGCCGCTTTCAGAGTCCCATGTGAAGTTACAGGGGCTAACAAACTGACCGGGTTCGGTGTACTGCAAAGCAGAAAAGGCGTCGCCGGAGCGGGCAGCACTGAGGGTCAGAACACGATCGTAGGAGAAGGTGATTCTGGCACCTGCCACACCGGGATTATTCACAATGGATACCGGTACTTCCACCGTCTCACCGGGAGCACCGGTCACATTTTCCACCACAAAGGCAGCCCCCTGAACACCGCTGTACCGGGCGGTAACCGTCAGGTCCGTGTTCACCTTACTAAAATCCTTATCCCAGCCGTCGAAGGTAAAGCCGCTGCGCTGAGGAGCCACAGGGGGTGTGACGGACTTGCCAGCCTCCACGATCTGCGTCTTCAAAACAGAACCGTCATGATCCTTAAAGGTAACGGTATACAACTGGACGGAAAGGACACTGCGCAGGTTGCCGTAGGCTCTGGCTGCATCCCCAATGGTCACACGTTCGTCGCCGGTGGTATCCGCACAGGACAGGATATAGCTGTCTGTCAGCTTATTGATTCCCCGGATGTGGGCATAGATTCTGGCAGTATCACCAATGTTCACCTTTCCATCCTGGGTCACGTCCCCCAACTGCAAAAGCGTGAGATCTTGCTTGACTGCGGAGGTACTCACAGTAACCTCATAATCCCGGGTGACATGCAGAGCCTTCTCCACCCGGAGTGTGTAGCTGCCGGGTGCTACCTCTCCAAAATCATAGCTTGCCTTATTTCCGGTGACAGTGACACTGTAGGTCAGCTTACCACCGGACAGTAAGGAAAGACTGACCGTGTTGGTCTGGCTGTCGGAGCTGGTCACACTGCCGCTGAGGGCACCACCCTGAGCAGCCCGAACAGGGGCAAAGACTGTTCCGCACAGAAGGGCAGCTGATAAAGCCAAACAACCAAACCATTTCTTACTTCTTCTCAATTTCCTCATTCCTTTCTTGATAAACTTGGATAGATTTCCAAATACACTTTAACGAATCATTTACCAAAAGTCAATAGCACCTTTCACTAAGGCATGAATCAAATAAGCAATGTATCAGTAGACTATTTATATATCTCTTGTCTCCCGTAAAGATTTCTGCTATAATAGTACAATGAAGATATATGCGGCAAAAGCCGTGATTCTGGAGGGGTTTCATTATGAGAATGAGAAGAATGAAAAATTTGGTGCCGCGGATGGAGAAGTGCGATGCCTATCGGATCGCGGAGCCGGAGACTTTGAAGGGCAATTGGCGTTCTCTTATGCCGCAGGCTCAGGCTTTGTGGGTGGAGGTGGGCTGCGGCAAGGGCAAGTTTACCGCTGAGACCGCACAGGCAAATCCCGATGTGCTGCTGATCGCTGTGGAGCGTTGCCGGGAGGCCATGGTGGTTGCCATGGAGAAGGCGCAGAGCATGGGGCTTAAAAATGTGTTTTACATCGATATGGACGTGGCGAACATAGAGGAAATTTTTGCGTCTGAGGAAATCGATCGGCTGTTTATCAACTTCCCGGACCCCTGGCCCAGAAAAAAGAACGCCAAGCGGCGGTTGACCCATCGGGGCTTTCTGGACAAGTACTGCCGGGTGGTCCGCACCGGTGGGGAATTCCACTTTAAGACCGACAACGCTCCCCTGTTCGAGTTCTCCGTGGAGGAATTTGAGGCTTGCGGTCTGCAGGTCAACAATCTGACCCGGAACCTCCACGAGCATGGCATTGTGGGCATTATGACCGGCTATGAGGAGAAATTCCACGCTCTGGGCACGCCCATCAACCGCTGCGAAGTAGTCTGCAAGCCCTTTGTCTTACCCAAGGAAGAAAAGACGGAAGAAGGATGAATTTATGACTTACCATGCAGGAAGCTGCGAAATTGCCGTCATCGGTGCCGGTCATGCCGGTATTGAAGCGGCACTGGCCGGGGCACGGCTGGGGCTGGATACCATTTTGTTTACCATGAATTTGGACAGCGTGGGCAATATGCCCTGCAACCCTGCCATTGGCGGTACGGGAAAGGGGCATTTGGTTCGGGAGCTGGATGCCTTAGGCGGCGAAATGGCGGTGGCAGCAGACCACAGCTGTATCCAATACCGGATGCTGAACAAAGGCAAAGGTCCGGCGGTCCACTCCCTTCGGGCACAGGCAGACCGGCGGCGGTATCAGGAATATATGAAGCAGACCTTGGAGCGGCAGGAAAAGCTCCGGCTCATGCAGGCGCAGATCGTGGACATTCTCACGGAGGATGGGCACGTCACCGGTGTACAGACCCGGCTGGGTGCCATCTATGATGCCAAGGCGGTGATCATCGCCACCGGCACCTATCTGGACAGCACCATCATCACCGGCGAATGCGTTGAGGTCTCCGGTCCTGACGGAATGCACGCCGCGGTGGGTCTTGCCGACAGTCTTCGGAAGCTGGGGCTGTCTCTGCGGCGGTTTAAGACCGGCACGCCCCCCCGGGTGAATCGGCGCAGCATTGATTTTTCCCAGATGGAGCTGCAGCCGGGGGATGAAGACTGCGAGTGCTTCTCCTTCCGAACCCCCGGTAAGGCAGAAAATAAAGCCGTATGCTATCTGACCTACACCAATGAGCAGACCCATACCATTATCAAAGACAATCTGCACCGGTCTCCCATGTATGACGGCACCATCTCCGGTGTTGGTCCCCGGTACTGTCCCAGCATTGAGACGAAGATCGTCCGGTTCCCCGACAAGGAGCGGCATCAGCTGTTCATTGAGCCTTGCGGTCTGAACACGGAGGAAATGTACATTCAGGGCTTTTCCAGCTCTTTGCCTGAGGATGTGCAGCTGAACATGATGCGCACCATCCCGGGTCTTGAAAAAGCGGAAATGATGCGCCCTGCCTATGCCATTGAATATGAGTGCATTGACCCCACCTCCCTGCTGCCCACCATGGAGACAAAAAAAATCGGTGGGCTTTACGGTGCCGGTCAGTTTAACGGCACCTCCGGCTATGAGGAAGCGGCGGTACAGGGGCTGGTAGCAGGCATCAACGCCGCTTTGAAGCTGCAAGGAAAGCCGCCGCTGATCCTCACCCGGGATACCAGCTACATCGGCACCCTCATTGACGATCTGGTGACCAAGGGAACTCAGGAGCCTTACCGAATCATGACCAGCCGCTCGGAATACCGGCTGCTGCACCGGCAGGACAATGCGGACCAGCGGCTGACTGCCATCGGCGCACAGGTCGGGCTGGTGCCGGAGGCACGGCTGCGGCAGGTGGAGGAAAAATATGAAGCCGTCCGCCGGGAGCTGAATCGGCTGGAGAGCTGCGGCATTGCGGCCAATGAAGCCCTCAACGACATGCTCGCTGAGCGCAATTCCACCCCGGTAGCCAACTCCGCCCGTTTGGCAGACCTGCTCCGGCGTCCCAATATCAGCTATGAAGACCTTGCCCCTTTCGACCCAAACCGCCCCGACCTGCCCCTTGGGGTGACGGATGAGGTGCAGATTCAGCTCAAATATGCCGGGTATCTGGCAAGGCAGGAAAAGCAGGTGGAGCAATTCAAAAAAGAAGAAGCCCGCCTGATTCCCGAAGGCATTGACTATGAGTCCATCTCCGGTCTGCGGCTGGAAGCACGGCAGAAGCTGTCTGAAATTCGCCCCCTGTCCATCGGTCAGGCCGGCAGAATCTCCGGCGTCAGTCCGGCGGATATCGCAGTGCTGCTGATCTATTTGGAACAAGCAAAATAATGTCAAAACGGAACGGCTCACAGTAGGCCGTTCCGCTTTTTATTTATGTATATCTAGTTTTGCACACCATGGTGGCAGACGGGGCTGTCCAGCGTGATGGCTTTGAAGGTGTAGCCATTGCTCAGACCCCATTGGATGATCTGCTCCACCGCATCCACGCTATAGCCGTGGACATCGTGCTGGAGGACATAGTGATGGGTTCGGGAGCTATTTTTGATTCCGTTGATCACATTTTTTACCACACCGGCAGTGGTGGTCGTGCCGCCGGCATCGTTGCTGTCCACCGTCCAGTCGAAGTATTGGAATCCCTTCTCCTGGAGGGACTTGGTCAATCGGGTCATGATTCCCGAACAATACCTTCTGCTGACCTGGTTGGAGCTGCCGCCGGGGAATCGGGTAATGTAGGTCATAACACCGGTTTTCTCATAGATCACGTTCTGCATATAATAGAGGTCATCGTAGAAGGCCGTCTCGCTGGAATAGATCTTGGAGTAATTGTGGGTCCTGGAATGGATGGCAATGCTATGTCCACCTGCCACAATGTCATCGAGCAGATGGGTATAATCCGTGTTGCAGACGAAGAAGGTTGCCTTCACATTGTACTTCTCCAAAATCCCCAGCAAACGCTCCGTGTGGGGACCGGGGCCATCGTCAAAGGTCAGGTAGATGACTTTGCCGTTGCTCCGGAGGCTGGCAATGCCGTTGCTCACATAGTAGGTCTGCCCCTCATAGTCAAAGGACAGACTCTTTCGGCTGACCATTCCGTTTTCCACATAGTACAGCTGCCCCTGCCAATTGACCAACGTGGTCACATTGGGCTGTGCCTTGCCGTTCTTGATGTAGTACCACTGTTGATCCACCTTTACAAGCCCGGTGGTCTTTGACGCCACTTTTCCATTGCAGACATAGTAACTGCCCCCATTGTATTCCACAAATCCAGTGGTATCCGGGGAGACCTTGCCGTTTTTCACATAGTACCACTGGTTGTTATACTTGACCAGTGTGGTAACAGTGGGCTGGGTCTTACCATCCTTGATGTAATAGCAGCTGCCGCCATAGTCAAACAATGTGGTGGTCTTTGCCGCCAGCTTGCCCTTGTAAATGTAGTACCAGCTGCCGTTGAACTTGACCAGCGTAGTGGTATTGGAAGCGATCTTACCCTTGACCACATACCACCATTCACCGTTATATTTGACCAGGGTGGTGGTATTGGAGGCGATCTTGCCATTGACCACATACCACCATTCACCGTTATATTTGACCAGGGTGGTGGTATTGGAAGCGAGCTTA
This sequence comes from uncultured Oscillospiraceae bacterium, assembly GCA_964513605.1. Lineage (GTDB taxonomy): Bacteria > Bacillota > Clostridia > Oscillospirales > Oscillospiraceae > Faecousia. Next base: position 256 of record CAZENN010000049.1, on the reverse strand, counting down.
CCCTTGACCACATACCACCATTCGCCGTTATATTTGACCAGGGTGGTGGTATTGGAGGCGATCTTGCCATTGACCACATACCACCATTCGCCGTTATATTTGACCAGGGTGGTGGTATTGGAGGCGATCTTGCCATTGACCACATACCACCATTCGCCGTTATATTTGACCAGGGTGGTGGTATTGGAGGCGATCTTGCCATTGACCACATACCACCATTCGCCGTTATATTTGACCAAGGTGGTGGTATTGGAGG
>CAZENN010000048.1:9770-14682 GCA_964513605.1 uncultured Oscillospiraceae bacterium | reverse complement strand
CTCGATGGGCAAAATTGTTTTCGTTGGGACGCATAACCGGCGTTAGGGGAGATACAAGATATTTCGCTTGCCGTAGTGACCGGCCTCTGGACGGTCGCTACGGCATTTTTGACCTCGATGGGCAAAATTGTTTTAATGCTGATCGGTTTCACTCAGCAAGAACAACAAAACGCACCATGTCATCCTGAGCGCAGTGGAGCGAAGCGGAACGGAGTCGAAGGATCTTTAACGTACAGACCGGAAACGGAGCGAATAGATCCTTCGACTCCGCTTCGCTCCGCTCAGGATGACAGCGTTTGGTTAAATCATAGAAGTAAAAAAGAAAGTCTGATTATAGTTTCCCTTTTGAAACAAGGATATCGATTTTCTTTTGGTAGCCAAGCAGTATCGAATCCAAACAGGTGATTAACGGATCGACCTCGTATATGCGGCGCAGCTCGTCTGTGGTAGGCAATTCAGAAGAATCGATTAAATCTGAACGCTCCACATAGGCAAGGAGCTGCATCTCTTTCGTTCTGAAGCTGTTTACCTCAATATCCATTAGGCTGTCATGGAGCGGAAGTCTGGGGTTCTTCCAAAACATTGCGTTTCCGGTATCAAAAATCGGTGCCATGCCCATGAGCTTCAGCGTATTTGTATCTCTGAGAACTCCAATATTACGCAGATGCCGATCGGTATTCGTAAGCACGAAGTCTGTTACGATCTGATATTCCAGAAAAGACCGTATCACATCCTCATCCATACCATGCTTGGTACATACCTGAATCAGATGCTCATAGTATGAAACGGAATTTTGTTTCTTTTCTGATTGAATCATATCATAAGCGGTTATAAGCTCGATAGAATCAGATGTAAAGCATTTGCAGATACAGTAAAATTGATCGTCCCTCTCCATTTGCATGGCATCGTAACGGACGTAGGGCTGACGGTTCTGCTTGCTGTGCAAAAGAGCAGCAGCCACTTCGTTTAAGCTTTCTTGTGAGTTGCCCCCATGATTCGCCTTTATAAGGAAACGGCTTCCATCCGCAATCGTCCACTTTTTTCTCAATTCTCCCTGCACGGATGAGCTGGGAGAAAATGCATTTTCAGGCAGCTCTATCACTTCCCCGATTGCTTCCGCAAATTGCAGCTCACCAACACAATCCCGGAAAGGATTGGTAAAGAGATTGACATCCTTCCAATCAAAATCTACATCAAAGGGCTTTATCCAATAATGATCCGCTAAGCTCAGACCCAAATTTCTCACCAAAAGCCTCTGGGCTGAGAAAATACCGGCTTTTTCCAGAATCTGCATGATTTTTCCTTGCCCCACGGGAACCGCGCGCCGGTTCCACCATCCACGAAGCATGGCAGCATCGATATTGCCGCCCAACGGAAGCAAGTCCGCATTGACCGGCTTGGATACACGAAGCATTGCACCGGAGTCCCCATCGATCGTCACAGCACACACCGGATCATTCTTATGCATGAGACTAAATTTTAATTCTTCCATTCCAATCACCACTCCTCAAATCCGCTTTCATTAAGCAGGATATTGTCAATTTTTTCTTCGATCTGCAATCCGGCCGCTTCCAACAGACACGGGAGCATGACCGGAGTGAAGATCGCCCGGAACGGCAGCAAATATTGGGCCCCTCTGAAGTAGAACATCGTAGCAATCGTATTCCCCGTGCAGACCCAGCGACCGGCAACATTATATTTATCACAGAAGAATTGCTGCCTTTGAATTGTGGCAATATCCACTTGATTCCCGGAAAGTAAAGGAGCACCCACAATTTCATCTTCCATCAACAGCTCGGCAACGGTGCATCCAAGAACCGTTGACAGCCGCAAAAGAACATCTCCGTTGGCAGACGTTAGTTTTTTGTGCCCCTGCTCATAGTCCTGTAAGGAACGATAATTGATGCCACACATCCTTGCCAATTCGCTTTGAGACATCTTCCTGCTTCTTCTGATTTCTCGCAACCCCATCATGTTCACCCCCACATCTATATTATACGCAATAATGCGTATAATAGTCAAGGGGGGTTTAGCAAATGGCGCATTGAATTCGGCAGGCTGCGACGCCCACCATCGTGTATCTCATATCTAAAAAAGTATTCCCCATTGGAATGTTGCCGGCATTCCAATGGGGTTTTTATTGGGAAGGAGGTAAAAATTGGGCTATTGGTTATTCACCGGCGTAGTAATTGATGACAAAATCAATGGTGCCGGTGTACTTGCCGGGATTGGAGGGGGCATCGGTGACTTCTACGGTACCTGCCAGAGTGTCGCCGGTTTCCTTCAGCTGACCTTCTGCCAGGGTGTTGGTGAAGGCAAGCGCATCGGTGCCGTTGGTCAGCTCGCCGCTTTCGGAGGCGGTGACGGTGACATAGGCCTGCTCACCGATAACGAAATTCTGAGCGGTGACGCTGTAGCTGCCCTTCCGGGTAGCGGCATCCACGGTGATGGTGGCAGGAATCTCCACCTCGTAGCCGCTCTCCACGGTGTACTCCACAGTCGCGCTCTGGTTGGTGGACTCGGAGGCCTCCACGATCTTCTCAGCAGACTCCCAGTCGATGGTCAGCTTGGCAGTGTGCTTCGTGGCAACGCCGGGGTTGTTGGAGCTGCCGGAACCGGAGCCGTCACCCAGCTGGCAGCCCATCACGTTGCTGTCCAGATACAGCCACATGGTGTACTCGCTGACAGCGGTATCCACAGGGAAGGTGATGGAGTCGATGTAGTTGACCTGACCGCTGGCATTGGCAACGGTTTCGGTGCTGATGGTGTAGGTCACATTCTCCTTGGTCACTGCGCCGTCAGCGTAGTAGCCGGGAGCCTCATCCGTACCGATGAAGGCAGTGCAGGCAACGCCGTAGATAGAAAGATCGCTGGTGGTGCCCAGAGTCATGGTTGCCGTGGCAGTGCCGTCCTCAGCCAAGGTCACGGTGGTACCGGTAAGCAGACCGTAGCCGTCAGAGAACTCAACGCCGCCCATGGCATAGACATAGCACGACAGGGTGGCATCTACGGTGTAATTGCCAGCCTCAGTCGGAGCGGCCAGTACCGCCATAGCGGACATGGACATGACCAGAGCCACCGCCAAAACGCAGCTCATCACTTTTCCCCACAGGGAGTTTCTTGTTTTGTACATTGATATGTACTCCTTTCTTTGTGTGAAATATATCTCAAAGCATATGCTTTCGAGCCAAATCAATTGACCACCAATTCAAAGGGCACGTCCGCTCCGTTCAGAGGGGACAGGTCCACCGGAGAATAGGTGCTGTAGTGGAGGGTCGCCGGATAGCTGCCAGCCTCCAGCTCCCTTGTCAGCTCCACCTGATACAGGTGCTGCCCGGGCTTTAAATATTTGGATTGGTATATGGTTTCCCCGGTATCATCCAGAACCACGCTGATGACAAAATAGCAGCTGTTCTTTTCCGGGTTGTAAAAATTGGAAGACACGGTTTTCTCCCCGGCATCAATGGTCCAGGTCTCAAAGCCGGGAATGGATATTTTATCGGACTGGACCGCCGCCTGCTGGATGGTCTGGTCTTCCTCAAATTCAATTCCCGGCTTCAAAAAGAAGTGATAGCCAAGGAAAATGAAGATCAGAATGCAGATCAGGGCGGTAATGCCCACAACGATCAGGGTGTATCCCACCGCTGTTTTTTTCTTATGCATCGGTTTCTCCTTTTCGGCTGAATATGCAGTGCCGCTTGCCGTCGAGGGTCAGAATTTTGCAAGCCACATCGAAGGCCTCCTCTAATACGCTTTCCTGAACCGCCTGCTCCACACTGCCCTGTGCCCGGATGAAGCCATCCTTCATAACAACCACCTCATCGCAAAATTCAAGGGCAAGGTTGATATCATGGAGCACCATCACAATGGTCATCTTCTTCCGGCGGTTCAAGTCCTGAATCAGATGAAGCAGCTCCATCTGATAATGGATATCCAGATAGGTGGTGATCTCGTCCAGCAGCAGAATTTCCGTATCCTGTGCCAGTGCCATGGCAAGCCACACTCGCTGCATCTGCCCACCGGAAAGGGCGGATATGCTCCTTTGGGCATACCGGTCGGTGTGGGTCTCCAAAAGGGCATTTTGTACCGCCCGATGATCCTGCTCACTGGTGGAGCGGAACATCTTCCGATGGGGCGTACGCCCTGCCCATACCAGCTTTTCCACCGTCAAGTCTCCGGGTGCGGTATTGCTCTGGTGGACCACCGCGATCTGCCGTGCCACCTGCGCTCTATTCAGGTGGGCAATGCTTTCGCCATTGAGAAGGATGCTTCCCCGGTCCGGCTTTCTCACTCCGGCAATCAAATTCAGCAGGGTGGATTTGCCGCAGCCGTTGGCACCGATGAGGGCAGTGATCTTCCCCTTTGTAAAGGAGGCGGAAACGCCATGTAAAATTTCATTCCCTTTCTCATAGGAATAATGCAGGTTTTCAATTGACAACGCGCTTTTATGTTCCATAGACCCCACCGCTCTTTTTCAACAGGACCACCAGCAAGGGGCCTCCCATAATTGCCATAATGATCGCCCCGCTGATTTCGTAAGGGTAGGCAATGGCACGTCCCAAGGTATCCGCCCCCAGGAACACCAGCGCACCCAGCAGCCCACTGTAGGGAAGGAGGGTTTTGTGGTCACTTCCCACCAGCAGTCGGGCGATGTGAGGCACGATCAGCCCAAGAAAGCTGACCGCTCCCACGATTGCCGTAAAGACCGATGCCATCAGCACCGACAAAACGGAAACCAACAGCCGGGTTCGGTTCAAATGGACACCCAAAGCAATCACCGTCTTATCCGAGAAGGAAAGCAGGTTACAGCGTCCGGCAGCCATCATGGACAGTGCCAGAGAAATCAGGGTGTACACCAGCAAAACCGAAACGTCATCCCAGGTTTTCAGGGAGATATTGGCATTGATGATGC
>CAZENN010000048.1:0-9670 GCA_964513605.1 uncultured Oscillospiraceae bacterium | reverse complement strand
AAAGGCCGCACCGGAGCTGACCCCGATGATGCCCGGATCTGCCAGCGGATTTCGCATCACCGCCTGCATCAGCACCCCGGACATTGCCATCATCGCACCGCCCAGCATGGCGACGATGATCCGTGGAAACCGCAGCTGCAAGATAATGGCAACAGTCTCATCATAGTGAAGAAACAAGCCCTTCAGCAGCTGGGACACGGTGGTGTGCAGTCCGCCGGTGTTGACCGCAATGAAGAAGACCACCAGCAGCGCAAGAGCCGTTCCCAGAAACAGGAGCATGGTCTTTAAGGTTCCCTTCTTCATTGCGCCTCTCCCATAATGGGCTTCAAATAGTCCAGTGCCTCCGTCCAGGACAGGCTCGCGCTCATTCCAAAGTACTCAGAGGGCAAATAGGTGATCTTCCCCTCCTGCACCGCCTGAAAATACTGCCAGGTGGAATTGCTTTGAAATTCTGCTTCCATATAACGGAAGGCATCTTCCTGGGCATAGTGGGCAAAGACGAAGATCCGATCCGGATTTTTTTGAATGATATCCTCCGGGTTGATGTTAACGAAGCCGTTTTCATCCCCCTTGTAATCCGAGCCGTACACATTATTGCCCCCAGCCAGCTTTACCAGATTGCCCACATAGGAATTTTCTGTTGCAACCAGATAGAAGCCGTCAGGAAATGCCATCAGCAGCAGAACATCCTGCTTCTGCGTAAGGGCGGCTTCATAGCTTTTCATGTAGGCCTCATAGTCCTCATTCAGCTTCATTGCCGCATCCGAACATCCGAGATGATCCCCCAGAGAGGCAATGGCATCGTACATCCCCTCCACACTGGAAAGGTCTAAAAATGCCGAGGTAATGCCCGCCGCCCGGAAGCTCTGCGCCAAGCTGGACTCTAAAGTCTGCGGCGACAGCACCAGCTTAGGGTTCAGGCTTTTGATGATCTCCATGTCCGGGTTCATAGGAGAGCCTACGGTTTGAATACCCTGATAGCGTTGGGGCAGCTGCGCTGAGGTCTGGGGAACGCCAATGACATTTTCATAGCCAAAGGCATCTAAAATTTCACAAATCGCCACAGAGGTGGTAACAATGGTCAGCTCGTCTCCGGTGTCCGTTTCCGGGGCATTCTCCGGCGAGGAGGCACAGCCGCTGAGAGCCATCAAAATGCCCAAAAGGATACAAAAAAATCGTTTACCTGTTCTCATGGTCTCTCCTTTCTGCCGGCAATGACAAGGATGACACCCAACAAAATCAACGCCCCGGCTGCCACGCCAACCGCAACCAGCAAAGGCTCCTTAAAATTTGCAATATAGGCGGCAGATTGCTGTGTGGTTTCGGCTTCCTCCTGGGCATGGTAAATGTTCAGACCGTCCTTGCTTTCCACCGGGGCATCCCAGGTGGTCTCCGGCTCTGTGGCTTCCGTTTCTTCCGGTTGTGAAGAAGTCCAATCCACCGTCAGCGTGGCAGGATAGCCGTCCAGGGTAAACTGCGTTCCCATCACATTGCTGTTTACAAACAAGCTCAGCTGATAGGTCTCCTGCTCCTCCCGGATGGGGAAGGTCAGGGATGTAACGTAATGGACCTGCTCCTGCTGTGGGTTTTGGGCAGTGTCAGTGCTGAGGGTGTATGTCACATCCGCCGTATTCAGCGTCCCGTCGGCTTCATAGAACCCCAAGGTTCCGCTTGGAACTCCATTGGTATCCGTCACAAAGGAAGGGGACAGGTCAATAAACGTATCGCAGGTCACGCCGTAAATGGTGACACTGCTTTTGGTGAAGAACAGCGTCATTGTTTTGCTGCCGTCAGGCTCCACTTCTGCCTGGGCACCGCTGAGCAAGGGCGCGCCAAATTCCACACCGCCCATGGCATGGATGTAGCAGGACAGGGAGGCATTCACAGGAGTAACCTCCGCGGCGAAGGCAGAAACCATGCCGAACCCCAGCAAAACCAGCGTCAAAAGGGCAGCACAGACTCGCTTCCCCATTCTTATTCACTCCTTCATTGGATGAGGACACACACCCAAACAGCATGTGTCCTCATTTCCGGTATCAGCACAGGGCAGCACCCAGAGCTTTGCAGGCCGCCACCGCTTCTTCATCGGGGGCTTCGTTGCAAATGACGCAGTCACAGGCAAGGATCGCGCCGTCACTCTTGCAGGTCTGCTCCCAGGTCCGCATCCACTCTCCGTCACCCCAGCCATAGGAGCCGAACAGCGCAATGCGTTTCCCAGCCAGCTTGGCTTCGCAGGACTCGAACATGGGAGCAAATTCACTATCCTCCAGCTCCTCCACACCCATGGAGGGACAGCCAAAGGCAATGGCATTAAAATCATCCATCCGGGAAGCGTCAAACTCAGAAGCGGTAAACAGCACAGCCTCCGCTCCCTTTTCCTTCACACCCTCCGCAACGGCAAACGCCATGGCTTCGGTGTTTCCTGTGCCGCTCCAATAAACAATCGCAATGTTACTCATATTGACAATCAACCTTTCTTGATAGCAGTTAGCCGTTGCTAACAGCTAATTCAAAATCAAGCACATCCTCATGTGCCGCAACATTGTACCACCATATCTTTCCCATTTCCGCTTCAAAAAAACAGAAAAATGCTCCAAAACAACACACAGCGGAGGGAGGCAGCAGAAAGTGAGTGAAAAATAGTGAAACAATAGTGAAAAAATAGTGGAATTTTTGATGTGTCTGCGCTATAATATAAGCGTGATTTTGACGGAAGGGGATGCGGCAATGATTCAGGTTACGCTTACAAATGATATTCTAAAACGCATATTGACCATCAATGAAAACCGTTTTTCGGTATCCAATATAGAATTGCCCCAGGTAACGAGAAACCGATTGAGGAAAAATTCCAAGAAAAAAAGCTCCTACGCTTCCAATAAAATCGAGGGCAACCCACTAACAGAGGCACAGGCAAACAAGGCGATGGAAGCAGATGCCCACAAGCACTTTTTAAGACCTGAGCAAGAGGTAAGAAACTATTTTCTGGCACTGAATTTACTGGAGGAAAAATTAAAAACGAATGCACCCTTCTCGAAGGAATTTCTTCTGGAGGTCCAGGCCATGGTTGAAAAGGGTGCGTCTAAAGAAAAAATTGGGCTTCGGGGATCTACGCCGCCGGGTGTCCTCTTTGCCGTATACGATTCTGAAAGCGGCGCACCGGAGTATATTCCGCCGGAGTATAAAGATATCCCTGCCCTTCTGGATGAGCTGGTGGAATATGTAAACACTACCGATGACCATCCGCTGATCATTGCGGCGGTTGTACACTATCAGTTGGTTACGATCCACCCCTTTGAAGATGGCAACGGACGAACCGCCAGATTGATGTCTGGATATATTTTAGACTGCTACGGTTATGGATTTAACGGCATCGGCTCTTTGGAAGAATATTTTGCCTACGATCCCGATGAATATTACAGCTCCCTTCAAATGGGGCTGCCTGCCCTGTATTATTTAGGAAGAGATAACCCACCGCACCCTGAAATATGGATCGATTATTTCCTTCGGATGATGGAACTGTACTCCGGGAAGGTATGTGAATTATCCAAAGCCTCTGCGGATGAGAATCTAGAGGGCAGTTTATCCTATCTGAACCAAAAAGAAAAAGAATTGCTGACCTTCCTTCTGAAAAGCCACAAGCTGGAATTTACTCCCATTGATACCGCAAAGCAGCTCGGCGTCACAAACAAAACCATTATCAACCGATGCGCCAAGCTTACTGCCAATGGATTTTTGATTCCAAACATCATAAAGCAACGGGTGCGGTCCTATTCTTTAAGCGATTTTTCCAAAAGAAACCGGGAGGAACTTCTTTCCAAGCTATCATGTTGACCGTTTGCAGAAAAAAGAACCGCCTGTGTGCCAATCCAAACTAAAAATAAGGTATCCCTTCAGGAGGATTTTAACCTACTCTGAAGGGATACCTTTTCTATTTTTCCGTGATCCGCCGATGGTTCTTTCGGTATTCCAACGGCGTTTCTCCCATCACCTCCCGGAAGGCGGCGGCGAATTTGCTGGCGTTGTCGTAGCCGGAAGCGTTGGCGATCTCCATGACCGTTTTATCCGTCCTTGCCAGCTGTAGGGCTGCCGCATTCATTTTCTGAATGCGGATATAGGAAAACACAGGAACACCGAATACCCCCTTGAAGGCATTTTGCAGATGGGTGGCACTGATGTGAAACCGCTGGGACAGCATGGGGATGGTGATGTGCTCATCCATGTGCTGGCTGATATACTCAGCCGCCGCCTTCGCCAGCTCCACCTGAGAACCGGACAGGGTGTAGGTGCTCAATCGGTTCTGTCCGGGGTCAATGCCGCTGAGCACCAGCAACAGCTCTAAAACCTTGATCTTATAATAGCCCTTCTTATTCTCACAGGGTACTTGATACATTTCAGAAAACAGATGCTCAATGTATGCCTCCGACCGAATCACAAAGCAATCCTTTTCGCCGCACAGCCGCCGCGCCACCTTCGCCGGCTGGACCTGCACGTCCTTGAGAAAGCAGGAAAAGCATTTGGGGGCGATGTCAACGTTGATGGAAATGGTGATGCCGTGATAGTGCCCCAGAGGAAAGGCAAATTCCTTTTTGCTGCGTTTGAGCACATCCACCGCCAGATCTCCGGGCATGAGATAGTAATAATCCCCGGCAATGGGACACTCCATTCTCCCCTCCCGGCAATGGTGGATCTCGATGACATTTCCTCGTTTTCCGGTGCCCAGATAGGAACGGTGGGTATGGACTGCGTGGCAGATCAGTTTAATACCGGAAAAGAGGGGGAAGACCCTCATTTCGGTATCGCCCCATTCATCCTGAAAGGTATAGATGGTGGAGCAGTCCGGCTGGGTCTCCTTCCGGACGGTGCAGCTTCGCTCCCCAAATCGGATGGTAGACTCAGGCACAGCAGCCCTTCTCCTGGGGGCGATAGGTCTTCACGCCAAAGAGGAAGTAGAAAATATGGAACAGCCAGACACCACCCAGAATCCCACAGGGGATATACAATCCTTTCAAAAACATCATGGTAAAACCAATGGACATGAGCACCGTCACGGTGATCATCACACGGATCTTCGTGCCCCAGGTCATTCCCTGACCCTTCACATAGCTTTCCAGATTTTTCTTGTAAAGCTTGGTGTTAATGAACCAGGTATGCAGCTTCTCAGAGCTTTTCGCAAAGCTAAAGGCCGCCAGAAGCAGGAAGGGGAAGGCAGGCAGCATGGGAAGCACCGCTCCCACAGCCCCCAGTCCCACGCCGATACAGCCCAGCACGATCCAGAATAGTTTCTTTATATTCATGTTTCCAGTCCTTTCTTTTCTTTTTTGCTTTCGATCAGATGCCGCAGTGCCAGAATCGGATGATGCCAAATCATCCGGGGTCCTGAGAAGGCCATGACCTTGCGAATCCGTTCACGCATATCCTTCCGGTAGCAATGAACACGGCAGTTGGAGCAAAAGGTTTTGGTTTCCATAAAGGGGCACTTGTCGCTGCGTTCAATGGCATACCGGGTAAGCTCCTGACAGTCGGGACAAAGGGGCTTCCCGGCTTTATGGTTTTTCCGGCAGTAGAGGCGAATCATCAGCGAAACGATCTCCTTTTCCCGTTCACGCTTTCCCTGAACATTCATCCATTCTGCCTCCTTCCACACGGTAAATTCGATCCGCAATGGACATGGTGGACTCCCGATGGGACACGAGAATAATGCTGCGCTGATTCCTCTGCTCCTTCAACGCCTTCAAAATGATGCCCTCATTGATGCTGTCCACATTACTGGTAGGCTCATCCAGCAAGATCAGCTCACTGCCCCGTAAAAAGGCACGGGCAAGTCCGATGCGCTGCTTTTCTCCTGCGGAAAGCCGGTCTCCCAGTGCCCCCACCGGTGTCTGATAGCCCTGAGGCAGAGTCAGAATAAACCGGTGGATGGAAGCCAGCTCGCAGGCCTGCTCCAGCTCCTGCCGGGTGGCAGAGGGCTTTGCAATACGCAGATTTTCCTCAATGGTATCATCAAAAAGATAGGTGGACTGGCTGACCATGGTAACATTGTCCAGCAGACACCCCTCGTCCAACTCATCAATATCGATGCCGTTATAAGCGATCTGTCCGCCGTCCTTCTGCCAGAAGCGCAGCAGCAGCTTTAAGAAGGTGGATTTTCCGCAGCCGCTTTCACCGACGATGCCGATGATCTCTCCCTTTTTCGCCTGCATACAAATATCCCGCAAAACCTTCGTCTGCCCGTCATAGGAAAAGGACAGACCGGTCACCTTCAAATCCTCGTATGCCATTTGCTTCCCGTTTTCCACCGGCTCCACCGCAGGCTTTTCCGCCAGCAGATCCAGCACCCGGTCTCCTGATGCAAAGGTCTGGGTCAGATTTCCGGGCAGGGCGGAAATGGCGATCACAGGACCAAAAGAGCCAAAAACCGCCACCACACCAATGACCATTCTGCCAAGAGACAGGGCATCCCGAAGAACCAGCGTCACCCCCACTGCCAGAGCCAGAAGAATGAAAACTGAGATGCACAGCTCCGTAGCGGCACTGGCTTTGGTGGTATCATGCTTCATCTTTTTCGTCTCCCGAAGGAGGATGTCTGAGCGTTCATTGACCTGCCGCCGGCGTTCATCTCCGGCGTTATTCAGGATGATGTCCTTAATGCCCTTGATGCTGTCTAAGAAATAGGCATTGAAGGAGGCAAATTCCCGGCGATAGGCGACACCGGAGGCTTTGAGTCTGGTAGAAGCGATCATGGGCACCACAACACCAACGGTGAGATAGCCCACAAGCGCAATCAATGCCAGATACCAACTGGAAACAAATCCCACAAACAGAACCATTCCCACCGATACGATCACCGCAATGCAAATGGGAGAAATGGTATGGGCATAGAACACCTCCAGCGTCTCGATGTCCGATGTGATCATGGCAATGATGGAGCCTTTTTGCTTGCTTTCCAGCTTCGCGGGGCAAAGCCTTCTCAGGGCGGCAAAGATCCGATCCCGGAGCACAGCCAGCAGTCGGAAGGCAATGTAATGGTTGCTGTACTGCTCCAAATACCGCAGCAGTCCCCGGAGGACGCCGCAGCCGATGGCAAGCCCCATGATCCAGCCATAGGACAGGGCAATGGCCTCTCCCAATGCCTTGGCTACCCCCAGGGCACCAAACAGCGTGACCCCCATGGCGCAGAAAAAGCCCATAGCACCGTTGATCACTGCCAGAACCATGATATAGGCAAGACTTCCCAGAAGAAGGATCAGGCTTGCCATGATCTTTCCGCCGCTTCTTCGCAGCTTCTTTTTCTCGCTCATGCTCTGTATCCCTCCTCCAAATCCTTTTGCGCCTGATAAAGTGCGGCATAGCCACCGCCAAGTGCCATCAGCTCCTGATGGGTGCCCCATTCCTTTCCTTCTCCGGCTTCCAGATAGTAGATCTTGTCCGCCGGTGTCACGTTGGCAAGGCGGTGGGAAATGAGGACGACTGCCTTGGTCTTCGACAATGCCTTGATGTTCGCCATAATGATGGCTTCACTTTCGATGTCAATGTTGCTGGTGGCTTCGTCAAAGATATAGATGTCCTTATCCGCCACCAAATTCACCGCCAACGCCAGCCGCTGCTTCTGACCGCCGGAAATATTGGCGGCATCCTCGGTGATGACCTTGTCCAGACCGCCGTTTTCCCGGATGAAGGACAGCAAATTCACCTTTTCAAGAGCGGCTTCCATTTCCTGATCCGTCACCGTCTTCTTCGCCAGCCGAAAGTTCTCCCGGACGGTTTCGTGAAACAGATAGGTGTTGTAGCTGACCACCGCCAGATGAGAATAATATTCCTGCCGGGACAGCCGCTCCAAGGCTTTGCCCCCCACCGTCACCGTGCCGCTGCCCGGACGGAAGGCACCGGACAGCAGATGAACCAAGGTGGATTTTCCGCAGCCCGATTCGCCGACAATGGCGGTCATGCCGGTTTTGGGAAAGGTCATGGTCACGTTTTTCAGAACCTGACGCTGTCCGTCATAGGAAAAGGTCACATTTTCCACCTTGATTTGGGTATCCGTCACCGCCTCCGTGCCCCAAACCGGCTCCGGCTGGTCTAAAAGGGACAGGATCTTCTTTCCGGCAGAGGCTCCGTTCATTGCCACATGGAACGCAGAGCCAAAGGAACGAAGGGGCAGGAAAAAGTCCACCGCCACCAAAATCAGAAACAAGGCGGCAAAGGGAGCCAGCCGCCCCTCCACCGTTCCCCACACTGCCATGGCAATGCCAACGCCTGCGCCGCCGTATGCCACCAGATCCATAATGGTGGTGCTGGCCAGCTGCATCACCAAAACCTTCATGGTGATCTTCCGAAATTCCTCGCTGTTTTCGTTCATTTTCTCATGCTGCCGCTGATCCGCCCGGAAGATTTTCAGCTCTTTTAGTCCTTGTACACTGTCCAGAAAGCCGTCGCCCATGGAGGTGTATTTCCCCCAATACTTGGCAAAGATCCGCTTGGCGTATTTAGACACGGCAACAATGGACACAGGAATCAATGGCACACAGGCCAGAAGCACCAACGCCGTCCGCCAGTCGATCCAGACGGTAATTCCAAACAGAATCAGCGGTGCCAGCATGGCATAGAAAAACTGAGGAATATAGGAGCTGTAATAAAGATCCAGCTGCTCAATGCCTTCCATGGACACCTGGGTCAGTCCTGCCATGCTCATGCCATCGGTGGACCGAACTCCCAGTCTCAGGATTTTGTCATAGACCCGCTGCCGCAGATCCTTTTTCGCCTTTCTGCCTAAGGTATCCTTCAAATCTCCCACCAGCCGGGACAGGATGTAGCGCAGAAGCACCCCTGCTACCGCCACCAGCCCAGGCATCAAAAACACCACAGGGCCGCCGCTGTATTGATCATAATGAGCAGCAAGGTAGAGAATCCTGCAAATACAAGCCGTGACGGTCACATTGGCAAACAGCCCCAGCACCATCAAACCCACGGTGTAAAAAATGTATTTTTTATGATCCCCCAGCAGGCGAAGCAAATTTTTATCGATCATCTCCTGTGCCTCCTTCCCCGGTCACAACATCTGTATTTTTCCAATTCATAAACGATCGCCTCCATCAGTTAGCAGTAACTAACTCGGACTGAAATTATAACCCACCCCCAACAAAAAGTCAAGAGCGGACATCAGGCGGTAGGACAGAAACAGAAAGCAGCTTGTGTAAACTGCCCGACAAATGGTTGTTTGGTTGACACCCGTAGGGACGCCCCTCCCGGGGCGTCCGGTGATTTTGCCACGCAAAATCACATTGCCGCAAGGCAATAAAAATACGGTGATTCAATGAAAACGCAAAATATCGCTACATATTTTCCTTCGGAAAATGCGGTGCATTTTCGGCGGATGCCCCGGGAGGGGCGTCCCTACAATGTTTACTGTTCCAATTTGTCGAGTGTTTTATGCAATAACGCCCCCACCTGCTGGTGGGGGCGTTTGGAAATATTTACATATCAAAGGGTTCCATGCCCAAAACCGGGTGACCGATCTCGGACAGGTAGTTCAGCAGCTCCTCAGGATCCTCGGTGCAGACCGTCTCATCGGCGATCATGTCGGTGAAGTTCTCAACACCGTACAGCTCCAGAGCGGTGGCATCCAGACGCTCACGCATCTGATCCTTCAGCATCTTGGGCATCCAGACGATAC
>CAZENN010000047.1:0-14750 GCA_964513605.1 uncultured Oscillospiraceae bacterium | reverse complement strand
AGGGTGAAGGTCACGGTCTGACCGCCGGGGATCTGCAGCTTGTTGGCACTGACCGCATTCGGATCGGTAAAGGCATACAGCGTTGCGCTGGTGGCGGCACCGACGTAGCCGTTGGTCATGTAGAAGGTCAGGTTATCACCGGACTTTACGGCAACATAGCTTTCCTCAGTGAAGGAAACCGTCAGCTGGTTATTCACGAACTTGTACTCGCCCAGATTATCCAGATCCGCACCCATGCCGTAATCGGCACCGTTGATGTAGCCAAACAGGTAATAATCCACAGTACTCTCAATTTGTGTTGTCCAGAGACCGGTACCATAATTATAGGTATCCGCATCCGTGGTGAACACCATGTCAGCAGTCTGGGTACCGGAATTATTGTGGAAAATCACCTTGTCGGCGGCAGGCACAGTTGCCTGATAGAGGGTGCCCTCTACCAAAGTCATCTGCGTGCCGGGCCAAGCGGCGGTGGCTGACGAGTCGCTGTCATACCAGACGTAGACATAGACATCGCTCCAATTGGCGGTGTTGCTAAAGTACACCGTACGGGTAGATGCAGTGGTGGTCGCATCTGCGTGAATCTCCATCGAATTAGGAACCAGCACAACGCCTGCGAGCAACGCCAGTGCAAGAACCAATCCGATGATACGGTTCGCTAGGGTTTTCATCTTTTCTCCTCCTTAATATAGTCAAAAATTATGCTAAAACTGGATTTTAACCCTATTTTAATTGTATCAATAGTTTTACACTTTGTCCAGTCTAAGTAAATTTTTTCATCATTATATATAAAACAAGGCATCTCTTTTTGTTAGAGATGCCTTATATTAACCGCAGTATCTGCTCTGTCAGAAAAACCCCCAGACAGCCTGCTGCCGCAACCAGTATGAGACTTTTATTCTTTAGTGCCAGTATAACCGCAAGCACCAAACCGACCGCGCCGCTGAGGATGTTATCTGTAGTATAAAGAATGGCCGGGAAGGTCATGGCGGTCAGACACGCCACCGGTACATAGTGCAAAAAGGAACGCAGGAACCGACTTCGGATGGGCTTTTTCATCAGCAGCAGCGGCAGTGCCCGAATCAGGTAGGTGGTCGCCGCCATGACAAGAATATAAAGGTATATCTTCATTGGCTTTCCTCCTCAATAGGAAAGAGCAGGGCGCACACAGCCGCCGCCGCAACGGTGCATAGAACGATGGCAAGACCGCCGGAAACGTCCTTTAATCCCGGGAGCCAGGCGAACAGACAGCTGAGCACCAGTGCCAGCACCATACAGATCAGCATCGGTTTTTCCTGCCTTGCCTGCGGTACCACAATAGCAATAAACATACCGTACAGCAATGCCCCCAGGGACAGCCGAACGGACAAGGGCAGCAAGCTCCCAGCCAACGCACCCATAGCCGTACCGCCGATCCATCCAAGGGCCGCCACCGTACCGGCTCCTACAAAAAAGCTGACGGTGAGCCTTCCCTGCCGTGCCATGCCCAAGGCAAAGACTTCATCGGTATCAAAAAACGCCGCCGCCATTCGTGGCAGTGCCCCACATTTTGGTCCCAGCCTCTGGCTCAATGCCAAACCCATCAGCGCGTAGCGGCTGTTGATCACCAGCTGGGTCAAAATCAGTTCCAGGATTCCAGCTCCGGCGGTGATCACCGTTAGTCCCGCAAACTGACCGGCACTGGTCAGGTTGGAGGCTGAGATCAGCACCGCTTCCCACAGCCCCAACCCCTGGGCGATCGCCATGGCACCAAAGCCAAAGCTGACGGAAAAATATCCCACACAAACCGGCATTCCGGCACGAAAACCTTGGCGGTATTCCTTTAAGTTCAAATCAATTCATCTCTTTTCAATGGGTCGTGGTTTTACAATAGCCCATTGTACGCCATTTTTCAGCCTGCGTCAACCGAAATTACATCTGTTTTCTGTTTATTGATCCGGCTGAAATTCCAGGATATCCCCCGGCTGACAGTCCAGTGCCTTGCAGATGGCCTCCAGGGTGGAGAAGCGGATGGCACTGACATGACCGTTTTTCAGCTTGGATAGATTGACGTTCGCCACCCCCACCTTCTCGGACAGCTCATTCAAAGACATTTTACGATCGGCCATAATCCGATCAAGACGCAAAATAATTGCCATATGCTACCTCCTTACAGGGTTTCGTCGGACAGCTGCTGCAGCTCGGCACCGTAGCGGAAGATGTACGACAGCAGGAACAGGATTGCAGCAACCAGCACAAAGGTCAGGTTAAAGGAGTAGTTGAAGGTGATTTTGGTGATTTTGTCGTTGGATAGCAGCTCCGCCATATTGAAGCCACGGACCAGCGCAATCTGCATCAGAATTTTCACCACGTTTGCAGCGATGCCGCCGAGCAGACTCAGCCATGCCATTTTCTTCAGATTTGCACTGACGCAGGCATGGAAGGGCTGACCGTCCTTCATGGGCTTGAGGATATTGCGGATCAGCTTGATGGCGTAAGCGGCACCGCCGCTGCCCAGCAGCATCAAAGCCATAGCCGCCAGGGTGGTTATCTGCTGTGCCATGGCAGCATCCTGGGTGGGCTGACTCAGGTGCAGCTTCACAAAGTCCAGATCCAGAGATACCCCATTGGTCTCAGGGGCAGGTCTGCGCAGGACCAAGGGGAGCAGTGCCGCTACGGCAGCCGCCACCCCTGCCACAATCAAAGCCCAAAACAAAATGCGCAGAACCACGTCAATTTTCTTAGCAGTGCTTGACAGTTTTTTCATGTTGATTTCCTCCTGTTATTTTGGATGGTGACAGTATAGCAGAGGAGGATAACGTTTGTCAAGTATTATTTTACGTTTTTCGTTAAATATTTAACGTAAGCCCTGAAGCTCTGTTTCTGTCAGCTCCCGAACACTTCCCAAGGGGAGATCCTCCAGCGTCAGCTGGGCCTCTTGTCGGCGTTGGAGGTAGGTCACATGTATCCCCCGGCTGGCCATCATCCGGCGGACCTGGTGGTACTTCCCTTCACAGACGGTGATCAGGCTCTCCCCTTCTCCCAGTGGCTTCAAAACGGCACTGCGGCAAGAGGTTCCATCCCGGAGGGTCAGTCCTTCCCGGAAGGCACGGACATCTTCATCCGAAGCAGTCCCCTCATGCCTTGCATAATAAACCTTGGGAATCTCCTTGCCGGGACTGATGAGCCGGTGGAGCAGATCGCCATCGTTTGTAAAGAGCAGCAACCCCTCCGTTTCCTTGTCCAGCCGTCCCACAGGTTTGACATCCTGCGCCAAAAGCTCCTTTGGCAGCAGCTCCATGACGGTTTTTTCCACCGGGTCGGAGGTAGCGGTGACATAGCCTGCCGGTTTGTTCAGCATGACCACCACTCGCCGCCTGCCTCCTAATGGGCTGCCGTCGAGACAGACTGTTTGGGTCTTGGGATCAAATTTAAAGGACGGATCCCGAACAACTGCCCCATCCACATTGACCCTGCCGGATTTGATAATAGGCTTGACCTGCGACCGTGTCCCCACACCGCTGTCACACAAAAATTTATCCAAACGTTCCATTCGCACCTCCGCATATCTTGTATCTTGTATTTTGGTATGTTCCCCTGTTCTATCGCCGCCCAACGCTGCATAGTCTTTAGGGCAAGAACTGAACTGGAGGGATCATCATGTTGGTTATGACCGCAAAGGTCGATAAGAAAAAGATCGCAATTATCCTTGCCGCAATCCTGGTTCTGGTTATTGGACTGGTCGTTCTTCTGGGGGGCAATGACGCCGAACCTGCCTCCGCCACCGCCATCAGCGTCTCCGGTAACGATGACCGGGTCAGCTTCCTCAATGGCTTTGGCTGGGACGTTACCACTTCACCAAAAGAATCCAGTCAGGTTCGGATTCCCAAGGAAAGCAGTGAGATCTTTGAACGCTACAACACGCTTCAAAAAAGCCAGGGTTATGACCTGACCCCCTACGCCGGGCAAACGGTCATGCGCTATGTGTATCAGGTGAACAATTACCCAGGGGCAACGGAGCCGGTGTATGCCACGCTGCTCATCAGCAAAAATCAGGTCATCGGCGGCGACGTGACGGACACCGCCGCCAAGGGGAAAATCCAAGGCTTTAAAATGCCAAAAGCATCCACGCAGGAAACCACCTCAGCGGAGTCTGACGAAACCAAGCCATAGTCTACTTTACCACATTTTTTTCCTCTTGACAATCCCGTGCCGCAATGGTATGGTATGTACACATGAATACAGTCTTCAGGGCGGGGTGAGAGTCCCCACCGGCGGTATAGTCCGCGAGCATTGAAAAAATGCCGAATCGGTGCAATTCCGATACCGACAGTATAGTCTGGATGGAAGAAGACGGTCAAGGGGAGCTTGGATTCCTCTTTGCTTTTTCACGCCCTGAGTCTGTACTCAGGGCGTTATTTTGTTGTGAAGAGGTAATCCCATGAAAAAATTTGATGTGAAACGACTGGTCCTGCTGGGTGTTTTTGCCGCACTGGCCTACGCTGCGGTGGCGTTGATTCGCATTCCGGCGGTGGCATTCTTAAAATACGAGCCGAAGGATGTGATCATCGTCATTGCGGGCTTCATTCTAGGTCCTTTGGCGACAGTGGTGATCAGCGCATTGGTTGCTTTGATCGAAATGTTCACCATCAGCGAGACCGGTATCATCGGCTGTGCCATGAATCTGCTGTCCTCCTGCTCCTATGCCTGCATTGCCGCCACGATCTACCACCGCCGCCGGACCCTTTCCGGGGCTGTGCTTGGTCTGGTCGCAGGCAGTGTGGCCATGGTGGTGGTGATGATGCTGTGGAACTGGCTCATTACCCCTCTATATATGGGCGTTTCCCGGGAAGCAGTGGAGGGGATGCTGATTCCCATGTTCCTGCCCTTCAACGCCGTAAAAGCACTGCTCAACAGCGCATTGGTGCTCTGCCTTTACAAACCGCTGATCACCGCTCTGCGAAAGGCACGGCTGGTGACTACCCCCAGCTCCTCCAAGGGAGGCTTTAAAATCGGAGTCTACCTGCTGGGCGGCGGAATCTTGGCAACGGGTATCCTTCTGCTGCTGGTATTGCAGGGGAGAATTTGATTAAGTGCTTATAGGTTTCTGTAGGGACCGGCCTCAGGACGGTCCGAAACAATTTTGACCTCGATGGGCAAAATTGTTTTCGTTGGTACAATCAGCTGGCGTTGCAGCTTGCAATGGGTGCCGCAATGGACCGTCCGGAGGCCGGTCCCTACGTCAAGCGATATTGGCAACGGGTATCCTTCTGCTGGTATTGCAGGGGAGAATTTGATTATTACTGCAAACAAACGCTGCCGGATCGGCAGCGTTTCTTTGTTAATATTCTTCATAACGGGGCAGCTCGGTCGAATATCCTGTCTCGGTGCTTCTTCTCGGGGGCATACCCAAATCCTTATTGCGGCAGGCATAGACGAAGAAGGGCAGCGGATACCCCACCAGAATGCTCAAGATCAGAAACAGCACACTCTTGGAAGGATCGCAGGAACGGAACAGGTCAAAGTAGCACTTATATTGCAGCACGCTGGCAACGACCGCCACCGCCAGCATTCCATACACCACCACAAGCATGCTGGTTGCCAGTGACAGCCCCTCCCCCACACTTACACTGACAGCAACCCAGATGCAAAGCCCACACAGCAGCAGGAGGATAATATCCAGCACCATCAGCTTCCGGCGGCGAGTGGTATTCTGACCATAGGACAGATAGCGGAATTGATCGGAAATGCAGCCCAGCAGCCACATATTTCCCACCGGGACCCACGCCAGCCATGGCTTTTCAATGCCTCTGCGCTTAGCAATGGCATACATACCCTTTCCCTGAAAAATGTAGCTGATAACGGAAAAAACAAGAGCAATGCCAATATAAGCCGTATAAAACAGCATCAGCTCCTTAGAAACCTCCGCATCAAAAAAATCGAACTCGGTAACAAACATAGAAATACCTCCTTTCATAGGCAACTCGATTATACCATATTGTCAAAGGCTTTGCAACCGATTTTTGCCTGAGGACTGTGGGTACAACCTTTACCCAGCTTTCACAAGCAGTTAAAAGTTCTCCGGCAACTCCCTGTCTGCGGTATTCATCTGCTGCATAGATTCCTTACAGATAGCCAACGGGTGAGCTTTTCGTATCATTTTCTCAACTCATACGCCGCTTGCGGCTCATATACTGCCAGTTCCACAACGAACCACGCTTCAGCCATCCGGACATAGTATATCATCGTCGTGCATCAATGGCAAAAGCTCGGCTGCATGACCTTGCACAGCGAAATACTGTATCAAACTCCAAGTCCAGCGAATAAACGCGATGCCCTCCACAACTGATCCTGCGCATAGTCAAAATCCAGCAAGGTTTCCCCCGCCGCCTTGATCTGCAATACGTTTCCGCTGTCGGGATGAATCAGCAATTGCATCTGTGTTCCTGAAGGAATATTTTCCAGCTTTTCTTCCAAACCATATCCCAGACAGCATCCATCGACAGTCTGCTCTTCGGCATCCCGAAATTGCAGATCTATATATTTCGTAGAGAATTTCCCACAAGCAGGATCGGCACTGTCAAATACGGCGGATAGCATGATTGCATTTTGCTCATCTAAAGGCGGAAGACTATCCAGATTATGCCCCGTAACCGTACCTCTATTTTCTTTCTGTTTTACCGCATCCGCCCCTCGGCGGAAAGACTTTTCTTTGTTTATAGCGGTCTTGACTGTGGATATTACTCCAGAAAAATAGACTGAATAGATGCAATTTCTTCCGGAGTAACCCCAACTGTTGTGGTTAAATAATCGACAATTTTCTCTTGCAGGGTATCTCCTTCATAGGCCTCCAGACCCAGGAATAGGGCATCCATTTTGTTATTGGTGGCAACTGCCGGTGTCACATATCCGGTCAGTCGATACTCTTGCAGCATATCCTCTTGAGAAACATTCAGCAGTCCCTGCAGCAAAAGGACAACGGTTCCGGTTCGGTCTCTGCCCCAGGTGCAGTGCAGATACATGGGATACTTATCCGGATCCGCCAGATCTGCAAAGATTTCCCGCATGGAATCCAAATACTCCGGTCTGAAGATCTGAGCATATGTAGGTGCGTCATAGAACTTATGACCCACATCGGCACCCAGTCTGGACTGATAGTCTCCCTCAATGATCTCAGGTGACCGCAAGTCCAGATCATATACAAATCCGAAGGTCTTTTGTACACCGGCGATGTCCTGATCGGCAAGGAAATATTCCTCATTTTTAATGCCATCCAATTCGCATCCTCTGATCAGCAATCCTTGCTTGACGGTCTTGCCATCCAGAGTCTTATAACCGCCAATGTCACGAAGGTTTTGGACACCGGGAATAGAAATAAAGCGATTGGAAGAAGCCGTACGGAAAGTTCCGAAATAACGCTGTCCTGCCACCTCCACATAATAATGGTAAATGGTTCCAGTCTTCAAATTATCGATGCTGATTGATGTCTTCTCTTTGTCCATATTGTATTCCTGCGCATCAGCAAAGGAGCCGTCCTCACTCAAAAAAAGTGTGCCGGAGGCTTCCTCCAGCCGATACTCGAACACAAAGGGACGATAGGGCGTACCGGTGGCAACGGCGTCTTCGATCTTCAGCTCACCGTCATAAACCTGCTTTGCCTCATTGCTGCACAGTAATACTTCCTGTTCAAACTGCGGCAGCGCAACCCCGTCTTCCACCATCACAGTTGGGTTAATCGCGCTGCCATCGCCCCCTGCCTTACCATTGCAACCGGACATCAGCAAAATGGTCGCAATCAGAACGCCCACCAGTAGGCGTTTAGAGAAATGTTTGCTTTTCCGTTTTTCTACAGCTTTGCCATTCCTAAGTATCAGTTTCTCTTTCATAAGCACGCTCCCAATCTAAAATATTATTGTTGCTTCTTCGCAATGAAATTCAGCCACCGTTCACCGGATCGGTCGGGGCGGACATCTTCTGTGATCCAGTATTCCAGAAGTGACAGTTGATTTTCGGTTGTCAGCAGCGTGTCAAGATCGTTCTGCGTATAGTCGTTGAAGAAACGGCCATCGCAGACACGTTCGTCGCTTCCATACTTAAATGATGCATACAGCACACCACCGGGTTTCAATGCAGCAGATACTTTACCCAAAACATTTGGCATATCCGCTTTCTTTACATGAAGCAAAGACGCACAAGCCCAAATCGCATCAAACTCTGACACAAAAGAAAGATCCTCAAATTTGATACAAAGCGCCTTGATCCCATAGTTTTCCTTGACCCGTTTGCACAGCTCCTCAGATCCGTCTACGGCAGTCACCTCAAAACCTAAAGAAGAAAAATAGGCACTGTCTCTGCCACTTCCGCAGCCCAGATCCAGAAGCTTGCAGGCTGGCGACAGATACTTTGAGAATAAACGATACTGTTTTGACATGTCCGCCTTCTGGGTTCCTTCAATGAAGGCATCTGCATTTTGATTATAGTAGGATAGTGTTTCTTTCATAAAAACCTCATTCTATTGAATCCAGTGCATGCTTCAAAAACTCCACCACTCGCTGACGGTATTGCCCGACCATGATCTGCTCCTCCACGTCGTCATAAATATTGTTGCCGTGATCTGTGAAATAGGTCATGGTATTTTTATTGAGGGAGATGGAATCCAACGGCCAGCCCGGATGCCGGTTCGGTGATGGCGTTTCCACCATGTAAAATGCAGCAGCCTTTCCCTGCTCATCAAGAAATGATTCAATTTTCCCGTCCCGATACACCGCAATGCCATCTAAGTAATAGGCCAGCACTTTTCCGCCCAACTCCGAAACTAATGCCGAATAGTATTTGATCATTTCTTCATCATCCAACCGCCGTCCCTGTGGCGCACGGATGTTCAACCCCGGCTGCCGGGGATCATCCATAGGAATACCGTCAAAGTACAGGCCAGAATCGTTACAGATCACCCGGTCGCAAAACTGCCCATAGAATGCCGCCTTGATCCGCGCATTTTCCTCCGGGCTTTTCCCGGTTTCCTCCGGCTCAGCGGTGATATCCAAATCTTTCAGGGTCAGAAACTCAATGCCGCTGTCCGGGAGAAATTCTTCAAACCGTGTTACCTTCGCCGGATTTGTTGTTCCAAGTAAAACTTCCATAGTGTCCTCATACCTTCACGAAATATTTGATTTTTCCCATTATATCACACCCATTATTCTTTGTAAACTCTGCGTAATCATCGGACTTCAGCAGAAAACACCACAAATTTTCATATTGCTCCACATCTTTCCTGACTTATGAAAACGATTTGCCTTATACTAAAAGAGAGGTGATTTTCATGGCGAAGCAAGGGATGAAGCAACCAGAACCGGAACACAGGAAAAACACGGTCCCCCCTGTCCCCAACATCAGCGGCAAAGCAAAATCAGGAAAAGCAAAAGCAAACCCTTTGATTGCAGGTGCAGACGGTAAGGTCTATCACAGTATTCCCCACACAGAAGGCAAAATTCCCACCGCCTTCCCTGCAATCGACAATGACCTGGCTGTTGATAATTTTACAAACGATTTCGATATGACCGCAGCAGACCTGCAGGATCTTCAGTAAGGGCATACAGTATGGAAAAACAAAATCTTGTCAAAAACACCCTTGATCAAATCCCCCAGGCAAATCCCAACGCAAAACGCATTGTCGGACTGGTGAAGGAAGGCGGCAGAATCACCGGATATCAGTTGTCTGACAACTCCATTGTAGAAAAACAGCAAGCCGTCAACATGGCAAAACAAGGTCAAATCGACGGGGTCGGCATCGCCCACCGTGGCGACACCGAATACCTCAAATCCATCCCCAACGGCAACGAAAACGATAATCTGGGTAACCTGCCTTCGGTTTCTCCCGAAGCATGACCATCAGCCGACAGCTTTATCGTAAAAGCTGCCGGCTGATTCTTTATTTATGGCGGTATAATTTCTATCCGGTGACCTTGCCTTTCTCCCCTCTTTTCGATATAATATCTGCAAGTCTACCAAGGAGAGAGAAATATGGGTAAATTTGCAGTCATTGATACCGAAACCAACTGGGCAGATCAGGTCATGTCCATCGGCACCGTCATTGCGGATGCGGACACCTTCCAGCCTATCGAAGCCAAATATCATATCCTGCCCATCGAGTGCGAGATCGGCGGTATGTACGAAAGCACTCTATTCATTGAGACGCCGGTGCAGCCCATTCTATGCACCCGTGCCGAAGCCATCGCTGATTTGTGCGCATGGTTCCAGCAGCATGGTGTCCATTCCATCTTCGCCTACAACGCCTGCTTTGACCGTAATCATCTGCCGGAGCTGCGAGATTTTGACTGGTACGACATCATGCGCCTTGCCGCCTACCGTCAGCACAATCCCAAGATCCCGGCTGATGCCGACTGCTGCTCAACCGGGAGATTAAAGCGCGGCTACGGCGTCGAACCCATGCTCCGCCTGCTCTCCGATAATCGTACATACCATGAAAGCCATAATGCATTTTTCGATGCCATCGATGAGTTAAAAATCATGCATCTGCTCCGGCATCGTTTAGTAGAATATCAACCTTTATGAAGAAACGAAGGGCTTGTCTACATCATATATTTACGCCAATCAGGATGATAGATATTGCTCCCATGGGAAGCTGCGTTCATCATCTTCTAGATCAAAGGCTTTCCGAATGCCCTTGCACAGGGTCTTCAGCTTTTGCGCCATGATGGGGGAAGTAAAATAGTCACCATTCCCCTCCTGCATCCCATATTCCATGATCCGTGCCCGATCCTCTTTGGGGTAGCTCATGGAATAGACATCAATGAATGCCCGATTATCGCCCTCTAAATAATTCTCCGGGTCCCGGTTTTCATTGGTCAGATAGCTATTATCATAGGAGAAGCCCTTCGGATTGAGGGCATTCCAATCATCATAGGACTTGCACTCCATGATGACATAGCTATCCAAGGCATGGAACAGCCCATGGTAATAGCTGGACTCGATTCTCTCGTTGATGGTCAGCACCATGTAGGTGCGGCCGTTCCTAATGAAATAGCCTCCCTGTTCCGTAGTCAGGCTGCCCAACTCACCACTGCCTTGGATCTCCCGAACCAAACAGATGGTCAGCTTTCCGTTACTGGATTTTTTGCCCAGCTTCCGATAAATTTCCTCTGGGAACGCACTGATCGCCTTTTCCAGAGCCGGCAAATATTGTTCATAAAGCTCCACAGAATGCTCCGGGATAAAAGTATAGCCATTGGGAACCACGTCTGCCGCATCCTCCCAGAGGCGAAGCTTAATGCCATACTGTTCGCCGATGCTTTTTGCCTGCTCCAGACAGGCCTCCAGTCCCTCCGTATCGGGAGACTCGGCAGTATAATGGGTCGCCAGGGTCTGAACTTCTTCGCACACCAAGCTCATTTTGAAATCCCAGCAATACAAGCTATATTCGCTGGCTCCTTGACCGAGAATCCAAAGCACCTCATTTTTCTCATCGGCAACCACCCCCACAGGGGCAGTCACTCCGTTTAAGCAGATACTGGAGCAGACTCCATCTTGGGTCAGATCATACCACGCCAGCTCCGTTCCGCCTTCAACACTGCGCCAAGCGGTGACAAAGTCCTGCTCCGGCTGTGGCAGAAAAGTTCCATCCCACAAAGGCAGCAGCCGAAGCGCATCCTCTCCCCGGGTACCGAACAAACGGAACTGCTGACCGTTTTCCTGCCAGAGAGCGAAAAATTTCTGCTGATCGGTGAACAGCTGGGGCTGCTCCTGTGAAGAAAAAACCGTCTCGCCGGTTTTGGTGCTGACCAGCAGGGTCTTCATGATTTCCCCTTCCATAACAGCGCATTCCAGCAACTCACCCCCAAAGTGGATGTTATTCACCTTTTGGGCAGATGAGTTGCTTTCCTTCAGCAATCTGGAAATGCCCGAACGCAGATCCAGACAGCGGAGCGCATCGTTGGTGTAGTAATACAACAGCTTCCAATCCTGAGACAGCAGCGGATCTTGAGGAACTTCCTCTGTCAGGTTGATCTTAGAATGAATGCGCAGTTGAAGATCCAGAAATACCAGACTATGACTGCCGGAATCATAATAGCTAACACCGTTTTCCGTCACCTGCACAGAAGGGTCATTGGGCGTAAAATAGCTTCCTGAGATGGTAGTCGATATCGGAAGATTGTCCCGGGTCACATAGGTTAAAGTGGTTTCCTTTTCCCCGGAAAACAGCAGGATGCCCTCTCCCATTGAACAAAGACCATAATAATCGGAAGATGCAACACGATACCGCTTGACGCTCCCACCGGTGACCGACTCAATGGCATGATTTTCTTCGTATTGGGCAAAGGTCGGCGGTTCCGTCACTTCCGGAATGATCGTTACCGTGGGTTCGGTCTGATCCCCGGCATCCGCCCCACAGCCGCACAGCAAAATCACGCACATCAAAAGCAATAGGGTCAATCGCTTCAAATCATTGCCTCCTTGCTAAGGTATAATCATCTCCCTGCCGGTAATAGGGGCACCGGCATTGTTTGGATGCAAAGATGCGGTAAACCTCATCCTCATCCAGATCCATCATGCAATAATATTCGTCGTATTCCTCGTCATAATCGTAATGCCAACAGGTCTCACACAGCTGATCGCCCATCATTTTTCCTCCATAAGATCAAGATAGCTCCGAATATCAAAGGGTTTCAGCTTTTCATCCTTGCGCAAATACAGAGGGTGGTGAGGATGTCCTTTTTTACTGACAGCACCGGCACAATACCACTGGGCATGGTGCTCCTCCCCCACCGCCAGCATATCCCGCAGGCAGTCGGCAAGGTAGCCACGCTTTTCGATGATAGCCCCCCACGCTGCCCATACCGCGCTTTCCTTTGACAGGCTGAGCACATAGCGAAATGCTTCCAAATTTTCCTTATGCAGCGTCCAATTACAGGTACGTTCCATATCATCGGGCTTGGTAGCTCGCTGAGCATAGACATTGAACATGATAAAGCTGTCATATCCATTGCCATGGGCGATACGCTGGACGGATTTCAGGGTGTTGTCCAGCTGATCCGGTCGGGCGGTGGAAGGATTGATGCCAATGCAAATCAGGGGTTTCTCCCCACGAGTGCCAAGAATGTAACGGTATTCTGAGTAGAAATTGGGAGCATAGATCCATTTCTCAATATCATAGTCCGGACTTGGCGTATTCGCGGCCTCCAGAGCCTTCTGAAAGGTCACAAGCTCAAGCTCCTGGGTGGTTCCACTTGGTATGTGCATCACAGATCCTCCAACACGGGAAACCACAGACTTTGGGACGGATCATGGAAGTCACAGCCATCGGGGTCATGCTCCGTCTGACGGCACCACCCGGCAAAGGCTTCATCAAGGAAAGGATAGACCCCTTCCATCATGGACTGAAGACTAACAGTACGACCATCCTTCAAATGCAGTTCTACGATGATATTACCGCTGGCAGTATAAAGCCGCTGCCCCATAATATCCTCATAATCGTATGTGGCTCCCTTTTTGCCGAAATTGTTCAGATAAAAACTGTCATCATCATAATAAATGCCAAAGCTAAGGTAGTAAACGATCAGACCGATGCCTACCACCATGATCAAGCCGCCTCCGGCACCCAGGATCCAACCGGAGCCGTTGATGCAGGCAAAAATCGCCGCAAGAGCCAGCACGATCATCAGCGCACCAAAAGCACCAAACCGCTTACTCAGTCGAACACTTCTGCCGCTTCTGTGCTGAGGCTTACTGCGAAAGAGCTTTTTAAAGAGCCGATCCACCAAAAAGCAAACGCCGAAAACAAGGGCGGCAACAATCAATAGAAACAAAAAATCCATAACTACGCTCCCAATTACGCCCAAAGGACGCAGTCAACATTGATATCAAAGGGCTCCGTCTGCACATGCTCCAGCATTTGAAAGTCATAGCAAAGTGCAAGGGTCGGATGCCCAGGCTCAGCAGACAGAAATTTATCATAAAAACCGCCGCCGTAGCCAATGCGATGCCCCTGGGCATCAAAAGCAAGTCCCGGCATTAAGACGAGGGCATTGGGGTCATCCGCAATTGGTTCATCGTCAATGGGTTCCGGAATACCGGCATAGCCATTGGACACAGTACTCAAATCGGTCATCCATATAAATTTCATCTCATCGCCGTAGACTTTAGGCACAGCCACACGCTTTCCGTCCTTCAAAGCCTGCTCCAATATCGGGATGGTACGGACCTCCTGATTATAGGGAAGGTAGCCATAGATCGACTTTGCCTGATGATATAGAGGAGATGACAGGAACAGCATCTTCAACCGCTCACTGGCAGCGCAAATTTGCTCTGGGGTCATCGCCCGTTTCTTTTCACGAATTTCTTTTCGTAATGCCGATTTATCCATAAAAACCTCCAAATCATCCGGTTTCGGCGCAGATATGCATTTATTATATCAGAAAAGCAGACAGCAATCAACATAAAAAAACGCCCCACAGCCAAAACTGTGGGGCTTTGTGTTCGCATTACCTATCTTCCCGGGCAGTCGCCCGCCAAGTATTGTCGGCGCAAATGAGCTTAACTTCTGTGTTCGGGATGGGAACAGGTGGACCCTCATTGCAATCAATACGAACTTATGTGGATGGCTTTATACCATCTTTTATATGTCAAAAGCTTTTGCTTCTAACAGCTGGGATTATAGCACTTTCCACTCTGCTTGTCAACACCTTTTTAGTGAAGAACGAAGAGTGAAGAAGTAACTCCTTAAGGAGTTGGTGACCCGTACCGGATTCGAACCGATG
>CAZENN010000046.1:1785-14912 GCA_964513605.1 uncultured Oscillospiraceae bacterium | reverse complement strand
CGCCATGACACCGCCGGAAATATAGATGCCCGTCTCCCTCGATGGGGTATCCAGGACCGCCAATACAATATACTCTGGATCGTCCATGGGCGCAATCCCCACAAATGATACGATTTTGTCCAGAACACGCTGGCCATTTTCATCAAAAACATCAATTTTTTCACTGGTACCGGTCTTTCCTCCTATGGAATAACCGGCAACAGAGGCATTTTTTGCCGTTCCTTCTGTTACAACACTTTCCAACAGGCGGCACATGATCTCGGAAGTCTCTTCTCGGATGACCTGCCGCACCGCTGTAGGCTCCTGCTTCAAAACCGTGTTCCCCTCCGCATCCACCACTTCGGAAACCAGATACGGCTCCATCAGCGTTCCACCATTGACCACAGCGGAAATGGCACGAACCAGCTGCAAAGGGGTGATCTTAAAGGTCTGTCCGAAGGAGCCGGAGGTCAGAGAGGCAGTGCCCCATTTGTCCGTATCCGTCACCAGCGACTTGTCGAAGAAGACACCGGCACTCTCTCCTGATAAATCGATGCCCGTCTTTTCCAGAATGCCGAAATTCTTTACATACTCATAAAAGGTCTCACCGCCCATTTTCAGAGCGATATGGGCAAAGGCCACATTGCAGGAATTTTGCAATGCCTGAGGGGTCTTTTCCGCCCCGTGCCCTGCGGAACGCCAGCAGTGAAGCAGCTGGGATCGCCCGGGAATCTGCTCGGAGCCACTGCAATAAAAGTTCGTTTCCAGATCAATGGCTCCGCTGTCCAACGCCGCCGCCATGGTCAGCACCTTGAAGGTGGAGCCGGGTTCATAGCCGTCGCTGAGGCAGCGGTTGCGCCATTGCTTTAACCGGGCGGCAGTAAGGGCCTGCTCATAGGCCTGCTTCCCCTGCTCATAGGCTTGGGTATCCGCAAGCTCACTCAGATAGCTCTGACGCAAAAGCTCCAAATCCTCGGCGGTATCCGGATCCGCAATTTCCAGATAGGCATTGGGATCATAGCTGCCCAGCGTTGCCATAGCCAGGATCTCCCCGGTCTTGGCATTCATCACCAGACCGAAGGCACCGTTTTGTACGTCATAGCGTTCCACCGCCTGCTGCAGCTCTTCCTCCAAGCAGGTCTGCACCGTGGCATCCAGCGTCAAGATCACATCGCAGCCCGGAATGGAGCGGACATAATTTTCATAAGAGAAGGGCATATCCATTTCATTATTGCCCTTGGTGGTGATGACCTTCCCTGCCGTACCGGATAGGAAGCTGTTATAGGAGGCCTCCACCCCCTCAGAACCGGCGTTGGAAGCATTGGTAAATCCCACCACCTGTGCCGCCAGCGTACCAAAGGGATAGCTGCGCTTCGAGCCCGGCTCCAAATGGATACCGGCAATGCCGTTTTCATTGATATAGCTTCGAACCTGAGCGGCAGTGGCTTCGTCCACGCTGGCCGCCACCTGCTGATAGCGCATAGAGGTATCCTGGGCTTTTTTCAGGATTTTTTCCGGGTCCAGCTCTAAAATCTGCCCCAGATTTTCGGCAACGGAGGATAGGTCTGCCTTGGACTGCTTTAGCTCATGGGGGTCTAAATAAATATTTTCCACACTTTCAGAGTAGGCAAGAATATTCATATTCCGGTCATACAGCGTTCCCCGATCCGCCGTAACCGTGGTGCTTCGGGTCTGATTGCGCAGTGCCAGCGCACTGTAGTATTCATGATCGGTGATCATCAGGCGGTACAGCTGTATTGCTGTGGGTATGAACGCCCCCACCGCCAGCAGTGCCATTACCGCCAAAATCCTCCGGTGATGCCCGGAATCTCCACGAACCCGCTGATATTCCCGTTTCCTCGGGGTAGCCTTTCTCATAGACCATCGACCTTTCCGGAAGGATCTGCTGCTTCTCATCTTTCAGAAAATGGGCAGTAAGGGAAGCCCTCACTGCCCATCACAGCTCTATCTTCATTTTATTGGTCGATGGGAGCTTTATGCAAAAAGCTCGCTGAAAAAGATTTTGACTTGCTCAAAAAAGCTCGGTTCCGCTTCCGGCTGGGGGATGGTCAGCTCCAACGGAACGTGCTCTGCCTCCGAAGCCGGGGTCATTCCCTGTTCCAATGCCTGCCGCTCCACGGACTGCATATCGTAATGGGTCTCAAATTCCTCCCGGAGTGCCACATTTTCCTCCTGCAAATTGGAAACGTAGGTCTCAAGCTCCTGGGTGCGGCTGCTGGCAATACCCAGCCAAATCATACCTGCCACCATTGCGATCAACAGCAGTCCAGCCGCTGCCATGGCGCAAAGGGCAAGTGGGTCTACATAGAGTACAGCCTGCTTTTCTTTACGGACCTTCGGCTTGGGCAGTGCTGCCTTTTTGCTTTTTTGCCACGGCGCAGCCTCCAGCTTTCTGGCGGTACTGCCATGGTTATAGATTTGGACATATCGAATGTCCGGTTGACGTGCCATATATATGTTCACTCCCCTGTAAATGGGCAGAATTAAAGCTTTTCACAAATGCGCAGCTTCGCGCTTCTGGCTCTGGGATTTTCCTCCAGCTCAACCTTGCCCGATACGATGGGCTTGCGGCTGATGAGCTTCACCTGCGGCTTCTTACCGCAGACGCACACCGGGAAATTAGGTGGACAGGTACAGCCCTTGGAGGCGGCTCCCATAGCGTTCTTTACGATCCGGTCTTCCAGTGAATGGAAGGTGATCACCGCCAGACGCCCTCCCTTGTTCAGGCAGGGGATGGCATCGTCCATGACCTTTTCCACACTGCCCAGCTCATCATTGACGGCAATGCGAATGGCCTGAAAGCTGCGCTTGGCAGGATGCTGCTTCTCTCTCAGCGCGGCAGCAGGCATGGCACCACGAATGGTGTCCACCAGCTCCAGTGTGGTGGCAATGGGCGTTTGCTCCCGGCGGCGGCAAATGGCGGCGGCAATGGCAGGCGCATAGCGTTCCTCACCGTAATTGTAAAGGATCCGCTTCAGCTCCTCCTGAGACCATGTATTGACTACCGTATCCGCAGTCAGAATATCTTCGCCGTTCATGCGCATATCCAACGGGGCATCTGCCATGTAGGAAAAGCCTCTTGCCCCATCATCCAGCTGAGGAGAGGATACACCCAGATCCAGCAAAATGCCGTCCACGCCGGAAATATGCAGGTCTTGCAGCACCCGGGCGAGGTCACAAAAATTCGAATGGACCAGTGTGACCCGTTCCCCGTAAGGCTCCAATCGCTTTGAAGCGGCGGCCAGTGCCACTGGGTCCCGATCAATTCCAATAAGACGGCCGGTGGTCAGTCTTGCGGCGATTTGGGAGGAATGCCCCGCACCGCCCAAGGTACCATCCACATAAATGCCGTCAGGACGGATGTTCAGACCATCTAAGCATTCCTCCAGCAGGACGGAAATATGATGAAATTCACTCATAAGCCAATTGCCTCCAAGGATGCAAGCAGCTTCTCCGGTGTCAGATTTTCCGCCTCAAAGGCAGCAAATTCTTCCGCATCCCAAATCTCTGCCTGACCGGCACGACCAACAATGACCACATCCCGGCTGATACCGGCAAAATCCAGAAGATTCTGAGTGAGCATAAAACGGAACTGCTTGTCCGGGGTGCACTCAGCCGCATTGATGAAGATCAGGCTGGTGGCGGCACCTCGCTGAGAAATGGGGAGGGCATTATAGTTGGCACTGAGGGTCTGCCAATCGGATTGAGTATATGCCGTGAGGCAGCGGCGACCGCAGTTGACGCCCAGGGTCACAAAAAATGCTTCGCCCAGCTCCCCACGGAGCTTCGCCGGGACGATCAGACGGTTCTTGTCGTCCAGTTTCGCAGGGTATTTACCGATCATCGTGCCTCACCTCCTCCATTTTACTCCACATTTCATCCATTTTGCTCCACTTAATCACAGTATAACCCTTCAGCAGTGAAAAATCAATCTTTTTCCTCAAATTTTTATAAAAAAATATTGGAAAGAATCGAAAAGCAGGCATTTTTAGAACACTTGTTCGTATCCAAAATATATGCGCTCAGGATGACACACTGGGGATTCCAATTTATCAAGCTGTCAGATGAACACAGGGTTGTCTCAAAACGATCATTTGAGGCAACCCCTTCGTTATAGTGCACAAAACAGTTTGACAAATTGCTATTTAGTAGGGACCGGCCTCCGGACGGTCCCGTGCTTTTGCATCGCAAAAGCACATTGCCGCAGGCAATTACCCGGTATTTTCCTTCGGAAAATCCGAAAATGCGTCGCATTTTCGGCGGACCGTCCAGAGGCCGGTCCCTACGTCGAGCAACAATTTGTTAGGCAATTTGCACAGTAGGTTGCCTTAATGAGACAGCCCCTTCAGTATCATAAACGCAGCTCACCCCCCTTGGAATTGCAAAAGTCCATCCTTCATCGTTGCCCGAATCTTCGGCACTTTTTTGCTGCTTTTTAACAAAACCACAGAAAGAGGCCCCTCCACTTCGTCCTGAATCAGGCGGCGCAGTCCTCTGGCTCCTTCCTTCACGCCGCACCGACTTCCCAGACTATGAGCAAGCTCCGACGGCAGCTGCAACTGAATCCCCATCCGGGACAGCCGCTTTTGAAGCTGATTCAAATATTTATCCGCAATGGCATCCATGGCATGGACATCCAAAGGCTGGAAGCTGACCACACCATCCAGCCGCCCCAGAAATTCCGGCGAAAAGTTTTGGCGCAGAGCATCCCGATACTCCCCCTCCCGACCGGCAGGACGGAAGCCCAGACCCTCTCCCTTTACGTCTCCGCCGGCATTGGAGGTCATGACCACAATGGCATTGCGGAAGCTGACCCGTCTGCCGGTGGAGTCGGTGAGACAGCCTTCCTCCATGATCTGCAGCAGGATCAGTGCCACATCCCGGTGGGCCTTTTCCAGCTCATCCAGCAGCACCAGGCAGTAGGGACGGCGGCGCACCGCCTCGGTCAGCTTGCCGCCTTCCTCATAGCCCACATAGCCGGGAGGCGCACCAATCAGCCGGGATACCGACTGTTTTTCCATATACTCCGTCATATCCAGCCGAATCATCGCATCTCGGCTTCCATATAATTCCTCTGCCAACACACGGCACAGCTCGGTTTTTCCCACGCCGGTGGGTCCGGTAAACATCAAAGAGGCAATGGGGCGGTTTTCATCCCGAACTCCGCTATAGCCCCGGCGCACCGCCTCTGCCACCGCCTTCACCGCCTGACTTTGCCCCACCACACAGCTCGACAGTACCGACTCCAAATTCAACAGCCGCTCCCGTTCATTGGCGGTCAGCCTGCCCACCGGAATCCCGGTTCTGGCAGACACCGCCCATGCAATATCCCCCGGCGTGACTGCCCGGGAACGGCGGCCTTCCGGACTGCGCGCAACGATTTTCTGCATCTTATCACGCAGCTCTGCCGCCCGTTCATAGCGGCTCTCCCGTACCGCCTCGTGAAGCTCCAATTCCAGATCTTGACGCATCGCCCCCCGGAAGGGCTGCATTTCTTCCATTCTGGCATGGGAGGCACCTTCATCCAGCAGGTCAATGGCCTTATCCGGTAGGTACAGATCCGGCAGATAGCGTACACTCAGCCGCACCGCTTCCTTCATGGCATCCTCAGTGATACGAATATGGTGATGCCGTTCCAGTCCCGGCTTCAACCCTTTGAGAATCGCCATGGTATCCTCCTGTGTTGGCTCTGCCACATTGACCGGACGGAATCGCCGTTCCAGAGCCGGGTCCTTTTCGATAAACTTTCGGAACTCCGTTAACGTGGTGGCACCCAGCATTTGAAGCTCTCCCCTTCCCAGTGCGGGCTTGAGGATATTGGCAGCGTCGATCGCCCCCTCTGCCGCACCGGCTCCGACGATGGTATGCATCTCATCCACAAATAAAATCACGTCACCGCTGCGCCGAATCTCCGCCAGCACATCCCGCAATCGTTCCTCGAACTCGCCACGGTATTTGGTGCCGGCCACAAGGTTTGCCATATTCAGGCTGATCAGTCGCTTGTCCTTTAGCTGAGGCGGCACATTCCCCAAAGCCATTCGCTGAGCCAGCCCCTCCGCAATGGCAGTTTTGCCCACCCCCGGTTCCCCGATGAGCGCAGGGTTATTTTTGTTCTTCCGGCTCAGAATCCCAATGACCATCTCAATCTCCCGATCCCGTCCAATGACCGGCTCCATGGTCTGCGCCTTTTGAATCAGATCCACGCTGAATTGCTCCAACAGCTTCATATCGGTCGCCTCCTTTTTTCGATTTGTCTGCATCCCGGTTCTTGTGCTCATACGCTCCAAGATCCCGGTAAACAGATCGTTGATATTTACATGACAAATTTGCAGCAGCTCAAACGCTCCTGTATTATCGCTTCGCAGCAGCCCCAAAAGGATATGTCCCACGCCTACCCAGCGACTGCCCACATATCCGGCTTCCTCCCCCGCCCGTCTTAAAATTCGCCGTGCCGCCGGGGTAAAGCTTTGGGGCAGAGGCAGATCCGGCGTTCCACTGCCATAGAGACTGCGCACCAGCTGATAAAGAAGTCTCGGCTCCAAGCCTCGGTGACGCAGCAGCAGTCCCAACTCCCCCGGCTCCTCTGCCAGAGCCAGCAATAAATGAACACTGCCCACACAGCTATGTCCCAGCCCTTTGGCACTGCGCCCAGCCGCCAAAAGCAGCTCCCGGCTTTCCAATTTATACTGCAAATCAGCACCCCCCGGAAATAAGCTCAGCGTGAAGAGTTGTGCCTTTCTTTTTCTCTCCTCACTGTCCTTCGTCCCATTCTTCCCCGGGTGGAAAAAAATA
This sequence comes from uncultured Oscillospiraceae bacterium, assembly GCA_964513605.1. Lineage (GTDB taxonomy): Bacteria > Bacillota > Clostridia > Oscillospirales > Oscillospiraceae > Faecousia. The sequence goes on along the minus strand of CAZENN010000046.1, from coordinate 8,120 downwards.
TACCGAATGCATAAAAAAGGAATTGCATTTTCTGAAATCCATGCTAGAATAGAGATACACCAATTTGTTGGTGCACTACATTATATATGGAGGAACTATCATGGCTTACAATATTACTGACGCTTGCGTCAAGTGCGGCTCTTGTGCTGACAACTGCCCCGTTGAGGCTATTTCCGAGGGCGACGAGAAGTACGTCATCGATGCCGATGTTTGTGTCAGCTGCGGTGCCTGTGCCGACAACTGCCCTGTCGAAGCAATCGAGGAAGGCTGATTCACCTGAGTCCCTACGAGGTCTGCGCACGCTTTGCGGCGGCGCAGACCCATTTTTATATGGAGGTCCCCATGGAACAGCTTATAAACGGTCTGACTCTGCAAATTCCGGAAGGCACTTTTCCGCTGAGCACCGACTCTATGGTGTTGGCTGATTTTGTAAAACTCCCTGCCTCTGCCTCGGTGCTGGACTTAGGCTCCGGCTGCGCAACTCTGGGGGTGCTGCTGTGCGCCAAGGACCCGGGATGCACCGTCACCGGAATTGAACTGGACGAGGGTGCCCACCGGGCGGCTTTGGATAACATCCGGCGCAACGGTCTGGACCATCGCTTACACAGTATATGCGCGGATCTGCGGTCTGTGAACCGGCTTTTCTCCCCCGGCAGCTTTCGATGCTGTGTCTCCAATCCACCCTACTTCTCCGGAGGACCTGCCGGTCGGCTGACCCTCGCCCGTCGGGATGATTGCTGTACGCCGTCTGAGCTGTTTCGGGCAGCTGCCTGGGCACTGCGATACGGTGGAGATTTCTTTCTGGTCCACAAACCGGAGCGGCTGGCACAGCTATGCGGCTGCGCAGTTCAGGCAGGTCTGGAACCCAAACGGCTTCGGCTGGTTCGCCACCGGGAGGACGGTCCCATTTCGCTGGTAATGCTGCAATGCCGCAAGGGCGGCAGGCCGGGACTTCAGCTGGAGGAACTGACCCTCCACCACAGCGATGGCAGTCCCACCGCTGATTATCAAAGAATTTATCACATTCAGGAGGCGTAACATGAGCGCAATGCTATATCTGGTCCCCACCCCCATCGGCAATCTGGGAGATATTTCCCTGCGCTGCCGCCAGACTCTGGAGGAAGCGGATTTTATCGCCGCTGAGGATACCCGGGTGACTTTGAAGCTGCTGAACCATTTAGGAATCAAAAAAAGCCTTGTCAGCTACTACGAGCATAACAAGGCTGCAAAGGGCAATGTGATATTGGAGCGCATCTTAAATGGCGAAACCTGCGCATTGGTCTCCGATGCCGGTAGTCCTGCCATCTCCGATCCCGGCGAAGATCTGGTGAAGCAGTGTGCCGAAGCCGGTATCACCGTCTGCGCCATTCCCGGTCCCTGTGCCGTCATCACCGCTTTGAGTATCTCCGGTCAAAGCACGGGACGCTTCTGCTTTGAGGGCTTTTTGTCCACCGCAAAGAAAAGCCGCCGGGAACATTTGGAGGCACTGGTGGGCGAAACCAGAACCATGGTCTTTTACGAAGCCCCCCATAAGCTCCTTGCCACTTTGCAGGACATGTCTGCCACTTTCGGGGCAGATCGTCCCATCAGTCTGTGCCGGGAGCTGACCAAGCTCCACGAAGAGGTGGTGCGCACCACTCTGGGCGAAGCGGTGGAGCGTTACACCAACCAGCCTCCCAAAGGAGAGTTTGTGCTGGTGGTGGCAGGCGCACCGGAGCAGGAACAAGTCAGTGCCACAGCGGAGGATGCGGCGCGGCGAGTCCGGGTCTTGATGGAGGAAGGACTCAGCAAAAAGGATGCCATCCGTCAAGCCGCGAAAGAACTGGGGCTGCCCAAAAACACCGTTTACGATGCCGCCCTTCGAATGGATGAATAACAAAAATTAAAACCGCGTCAGCACAAAGCTGGCGCGGTTATCATATGATAAATGCTCAGTCGGTCTCCTTCATGCTGCCAATGCAGTCTCTGCATACATTCTTGCCCTTGTAGGAAACAAGACCGTATGAGGATGAACAAAAGATGCAGAAAGGCTCAAACTTTTGGAGGACGATATGATCGCCGTCCATGTAAATCTCCAGTTCGTCCCGCTCTGCAATATCCAATGTGCGCCTCAGTTCGATCGGGATCACGATTCTTCCTAACTCGTCCACTTTGCGAATAATGCCAGTTGACTTCATTTGGTATCCTCCTTTCAATCCTGCGATGCAAATCTGCGAGATGTCACAGCGCATGATTATATTTATCACCTACATCATAACAGTGTTTGACAGGAATGTCAAATGTTATTTTATCGGAAATGGAATTATTTTAATCTTTTAATTGAATATTCACATCTTATCGAACATATTGTTAAGAAAAGGAGGCTTTTCTTATGATTCTAAGCTGGATATGGTGTGTTATTATATGTATCTCCATTGCCGCGGCTTTATGGACCGGTAACGGGGCTCAGCTGTCTGCCGCGGCACTTCAGGGTGCCCAAAGCGGTGTGACTCTTGCCATCAGCATGGCAGGTGCCATCTGCCTGTGGTCAGGGGTGGGAAACGTGATGTCTAATACCGGAATCACCAAGGGACTTGCAAGACTTCTGCGCCCTCTCCTGAGTCGGCTTTTTCCGGAAACCAGAAGGAACCCGGTCCTTTCTGCCGATTTGAGTGCCAATATCTGCGCCAATTTTCTGGGACTGGGCAATGCCGCCACGCCAATGGGAATTCGGGCTGCCCGGCGCATGGTGAACCCAAAGAACCCCTCCATTGCCACCGATTCCCTGTGTCGGCTTATTGTATTGAACACCGCCTCCATCCAGCTCATTCCTGCAAACATTGCGGCGGTACGGCTATCCGCAGGCTGTCAAACTCCCTTCGACATTCTGCCGGCAGTCTGGCTGACCAGCCTCTGCTCCGTTTCCTTGGGACTGCTCAGCGCATGGCTGCTTGGAAAGCTGTGGAAGCATGATTGATTACATTGTCCCCGGGCTGCTTTTTATCGCCGCTGCCATTGCTCTGGGAAGGCGGCGAGACCCCTACTCCCTCATGCTCACGGGTGCTACAGAAGGAATCAAGCTTCTTTTTTCCATCGTACCGGCACTGATCTTGCTTCTGACGGCTGTTACCATGCTCCGGGCCTCCGGAGCGGTAGAGCTGATCAGCGAAATCTGCGCCCCTGCCTTTCGTTATTTGGGTATCCCACCGGAGACTGCCATTCTGGTACTGGTACGCCCCATCAGCGGAAGCGCGGCTCTGGCGGTGGGGGCAGAGCTGATGCTGACCCACGGACCGGACTCCATGATCGGCAGGACCGCCGCCGTGATGCTGGGCTCCACCGAAACCACATTTTACACCATCAGCGTCTACTTCGGGGCAGCCGGTATAAAGAAAACCCGATACACCCTCCCTGCCGCCCTGATCGCAGATCTGACCGGCTTCGTCATGGCCGCCCTCTGGACAAGACTTTTCTTTTCGTAAAATGTGCTTATAGGATTTAATTAGGATCACAGCGTAGGGACCGGCCTCCGGACGGTCCCTTGCTGCACACACGGCAAACTGCAACGCCAATTGAGCCTGTCTGCATAAACAATTTTGCCCATCGAGGTCAAAATTGTTTCGGACCGTCCGGAGGCCGGTCGCTACAGCAAGCAATCTTTAATCGTTTGCTGAGTTAAGCCGATAAGCATTTCATAAAAAATCCCCCACGCCGGTGAAGCGTGGGGAATTTGTTTCCATTATTGTAATTTCGTGTTCCGAAATTACTCCTTCTTCATGATGATGAAGATAACAACGGCACCAACGATGACAGCGATCACAGCAATGATGATGCCGGTGGTGGTGCTCATGCCGCCCTCGTCATCAGCGGAAGTATCGTTGTTCTGAGCAGCAGTGGTCTCATTGGCAGCGGTGGTATTGTCGGTTGCGGCAGTGGTAGCGTCCGTAGCCTCGGTGCTGGGCTCGGTGACAGGCTCGGTTGCTACGGGAGCCTCGATGTCGGGCTTCTCATAGTAGATGGTAACTGCGTTGGGATCGGTGCAGTCCAGCCAAACCTCAGCAACAGCGTCCACAGTCTGGTCGCCGGTCTGAACGCCGTCAGCATTGATCAGCACGTTGTTGTACTGACCGGGAACGGTGTAGGAATACCAGCCATCCTCATCCTGAGTCATGGTCAGGTTGCCGGGCCAATCGCCGGTGCCCTCGGGGTTGCTGGAGTTTGCGTCCCATGCCCACAGACGAACATTGGTCCACTCAGCAGGAACCATGGCGTAAACAGTGATGGTATCGGAAGCGGGCAGATCGGTAGCGGGCTCGTCGGTTGCAGGCTCATCGGTGGAAGGAGTTACCGCCTCGGGAGGCTCGAAGCCCTCGGGAGCAGTCTCAGTGATCTCAGCCTCGTACTTGCCTTCCTCGTTGGCACCGGTGAAGGAGATCCAGCACTCAGCTTCGGGGATGACCAGGTCAGTAGACTGGGCACCGCCGTCCTTCTCAGCGATAACCACGTTGGTGTAGCCGGGCATCAGGTCAGCATACCAGAAGCCGTCCTCACCCATTTCCATCTGGACACCGGGCCAGGTGCCGTTGGAGCCGGCATCGTTCCAAGCGTACAGGTAGCAGCTTTCCCACTCAGCAGGAACACCGGCGTGTACAGTAGTACCGGCAACGGTCAGTTCGTCGGCTGCGGGAACTTCGATGGGCAGCTCAGGCTCAACAGAGGCGTTGGCAGGATCCGTAGCCAAAACGCACACGGGCAGACCGGGATCTACCGCCAGGTCAGGGGTCTGGGTGCCGGCACCGTTGTTAATGATGACATTTTCCATATCATCGGGCATGTAAGCAACGTACCAGCCGTCTACTTCGGACATGGGGATGCCAGGCCAAGCCCAGGGACCGGTATCGCCAGTCCAGGCGTACAGGTAAGCGATGGACCAGTCAGCAGGGACTTCGGCCACAACAGGGACGGTGTTCTCCGCAGCCATAGCAGGAACGCACAGGGCACCCAGCAGAGCGATGACGCAGAGAAGAGTTAACAGTTTCTTCATGAGATTACCTCCAACAAAAAATTTTGGCAAGTAGATTATAGCACGGTGCCGCCCATTTTTCTAGTTGCCATACCATACCAATATTCGGTGCAATTTTTGTCTACTTTTCACGATGGTCATTTTTTACCGTTGAGAAGTCAAAAATGACCGCTTAGTAAAAAATCCAACATTTTCTCATTTTTTCTGCTATATTGGTGTCAGACAAAGGAGGTGTCAAGCAAATAAATGAAATTCAACCTGTTCATCGACCCAAATGCTGAGGAGGCTGTGACCGCCACCGTCCATCGGCGAAGCAAATTCACTATGCAGCTGGAAGCTCTGATCATGGAGTACAACGGCTCGGATCGTCTCATGGGCTACACAGAAGAAGACATAAAGCCCCTGAACATCGCAGACGTCGCCTGCATTCTGGTTCAGGAAAGCAAAACCTACGCCATTGACCGCCGGGGCAATCGGTATCGGTTAAAGCAGCGGCTGTATGAGCTGGAGCAAATTCTGCCCGGGTATTTTATCCGCCTGAGCAAATCCGCCCTTGCCAATGAAAACCACCTTGATCGATTCCAAGCATCCTTCAGCGGTGCGGTGGATGCCATCTTCACCTGCGGCTATCGGGAATACGTCTCACGCCGCTGCTTTGCGGAAATCAAAAGGAGGTATAACGAAAAATGAAAAATCATGTAAAAATTTTTTGTCAGCGTGGACTGATCGCCATGGGCGGTGGACCGATTATTATGGCCATTGTCTACTGGATCTTGAACCGCTGCGGTGTTGTGGAATATCTGAGTGTCTATGAAGTAGTCAGAGGGATTTTCTCCACTTCCCTGATGGCCTTCATCGCCGCCGGAATCAGTATGGTCTATACCATCGACCGCCTGCCCCTGATGGGTGCCATCAGTGTGCACTTCGGCGTGCTGTATCTGGACTACATTCTGTTTTACCTGCTCAATGGCTGGCTGAAGCAGCAGCTGATGTCCATTTTGATCTTCACCATCAGCTTTGTCGCTGGTTACGCCATCATCTGGCTGAGCATCTGGCTTGGCATCAAAAAGAACACCAACCAAATCAACACCAATCTGAAAAAGCGATAAAAAACAGCGGCAGAATCCGTCATGGATTCTGCCGCCGGCTATTTCAGTAAATGCTTAGCAGTGTAGGGACCGGCCTCCGGACGGTCCCTACCGGTAACGGTTTGCATGAGGGTTGGTATTTTGAGAGATGTTACGGTTTTACTTGTAATTCCAGGCGGTTCCGTTTATCCGGTCTTGCAGCAAATCACAGACGCGGTAGGGACCGTCCGGAGGCCGGTCCCTAC
>CAZENN010000046.1:0-1685 GCA_964513605.1 uncultured Oscillospiraceae bacterium | reverse complement strand
TGGGGAATATCTTGTATCTTGTATCTTGTATCTTGTATCTCGTATCTTGTATCTCGTATCTTGTATCTTGTATCTTGTATCTCGTATCTTATATCCTAACCATCCGTGCCTCATAAGGACGCAGAGTCTGTGCGCTGTCCGGGTAGTTGGACAGCAGAACTTCCCCATTCTCCCAGCCCTCCGGAATGGTGAAGGGCTGCTCTGTATCCGTGAAATTACAGACCACCAGCAGGTGCTCCTGAGCCGTGTCACGGGTATAGGCAAAAACCTGTTCATCCTCCGGGCACAGAAGGGTGAAGCTGCCGTCCCGAAATACGGGGTAGGTTTTCCGCAGTTCGATCAGGCGGCGGTAGTAGTGGAAAATGGAATCCGGGTCTGCCTGGGCTGCTTCGGCGTTGATGGTGGTATGGTTGGGATTGACCTTCAGCCAGGGCTTGCCGGTGGTGAACCCAGCGTTCTCCCCTGCCGTCCACTGCATGGGGGTACGGGCATTGTCTCTGCCCCTTGCCCAGATGGACTCCATGACCTGCTCCGGAGAATACCCCTCGGCAGTGCGGTCCCGGAAGAGGTTGTGAATTTCCACATCCACATATTCCTCCAGGGGCAGCTTCAAATTGGTCATGCCCAATTCCTCACCCTGATAGATATAGGGCGTTCCCTGCATGCCGTGGAGCATGGTTGCCAGCATCTTGGCAGACTCCACCCGGTATTTCTCCGGGTCTCCCCAACGGGAGACGATTCTGGGCAGGTCGTGGTTATTGAAGAACAAGCTGTTCCAGCCCTTGCCGCACAGCTCCTGCTGCCAGCGGCAGAAGCATTCCTTCAGCTTCACCAGCGGCAGCGGTGCCATATCCCACTTCTGCCAGGAGCTTTGGTCCAGACCCATGTGCTCAAACTGGAAGACCATGCTCAGCTCAGAGCCATCCGGCGCACTATAGAGCTTTGCCCGGTCCACATTGGCACCCCATGCCTCACCTACCGTAACCAGCCCTTCCTCAATGAAGGCTTCCTTGGACAGCTCCCTCAAAAAGTCATGGAGCAGCGGACCATTGGTGGTGATCTTCTTCTCCGGGTCCTTGGCGATCTGGTCAATGACATCCAGCCGGAAGCCCTCCACGCCCTTTTCCACCCAGAACCGGATGAATCCATACAGTCCCTGACGGACCTTGGGGTTTTCCCAGTTCAGATCCGGCTGCTGGGGAGCAAACTGGTGGAAATACCACTGCTTCAAATGGGGTACATAGGTCCATGTAGAGCCGCCAAAGACGGAGCACATATCATTGGGGGGCGTAACGCCGTCACCGTCACGCCAGATATAATAATCATGGTAGGGGTTATCCTTCCCCTTCAAGGCTTCCTTGAACCAGAAATGTTCCTCGGAGCTGTGGTTCAGCACCAAGTCCATGATGATGGAGATGTTGCGCTTTTTCGCCTCGGCGATCAGGGTTTCCATATCCTCCATGGTGCCGAACATGGGGTCAATGGCACAGTAGTCGGAAACGTCGTAGCCATTGTCCACCTGCGGAGAGGCACAGACCGGAGACAGCCAGATGCCATCGATTCCCAACTCCTCCAGATAATCCAGCCGGGAGATGATGCCGGGAATGTCACCAACGCCGGTGCCGGTGGTATCCTGAAAGCTCTTGGGGTAGATCTGGTAGAAGACCGCGGACTTCCACCAGCCA
>CAZENN010000045.1:0-15118 GCA_964513605.1 uncultured Oscillospiraceae bacterium | reverse complement strand
GTAAAAATCGAGCCACCGCCATTGGGGAAATACTTTTCGTAAAGGGCGTGGTCGGGATGGTCGGGAAGGCTGGGATGGTTGACCTTTTCCACCTGAGGATGGGAAGCCAAAAAATCAACGACCTTCTTTGTATTCTCCGCGTGGCGTTCCAGTCGCAGAGACAAGGTTTCTGTACCTTGCAGCAGCAGGAATGCGGCAAAGGGCGAGATGCAGGCGCCGGTATCCCGCAGCAGCACCGCCCGGATATAGGTGACAAAGGCAGCAGCGCCTACGGCTTTTACAAAGGAAACACCGTGATAGCTGGGGTTGGGATCAGCAATCGCCGGATACTTACCGGATGCCGCCCAGTCAAACTTGCCCGAATCCACGATCACACCGCCGAGGGTGGTGCCATGACCGCCGATAAATTTGGTAGCAGAGTGGACCACGATATCCGCACCGTGCTCGATAGGCCGAATCAGATAAGGCGTTCCGAAGGTGTTATCCACAACCAAAGGCAGGCCATGCTTGTGAGCAAGTTTTGCCAGTTCGTCGATATCGGGAATGTCGCTGTTGGGATTGCCCAGAGTTTCAATGTAGATCGCCCGGGTGTTCTCTTGAATCGCGTTTTCTACCTCAGCAAGATCATGGATATTTACAAAACTGGCAGTGATGCCGAAATTGGGCAGCGTATGCTCCAGCAGATTATAGCTGCCGCCGTAGATGGTCTTCTGGGCAACAAAGTGACCGCCGTTCTGCCCCAATGCCTGCAAAACATAGTTGATGGCAGCAGCACCGGAGGAAACTGCCAATGCCGCAACGCCGCCCTCCAAAGCGGCGATCCGCTTTTCAAAGACCTCTTGGGTGGAGTTGGTAAGCCGTCCGTAGATGTTGCCTGCGTCTGCAAGGCTAAAGCGAGCTGCGGCGTGAGCACAGTCATGGAATACGTAGGAAGTCGTTGCATAAATGGGAACAGCACGGGAATCAGTGGCAGGGTCAGCAGTCTCCTGACCTACATGGAGCTGTAAAGTTTCAAATTTGTAGTTAGACATAGTCAATTTCCTTTCTGAATACGAAGTATGGATGTTCGGACAGACTCAACCACACATTCGACCAAAACGGAAATTGGCTCTGACCAGAGCCTCAAAGTAGTTCTTCACTATGAACACACCTTCTTATCTAAATACTTACCTGTATGGTAGGTGATTGTAGTATAGCACTCAAAACCTACCTTGTCAATCGGTTTTACGAAAATAGAACAAAGGAGCTTCTAAAAAGAGAAGTCCTCCATGCAGACGAGACAACCCTGCAGGTGCTCCACGAACCGGGAAAGAAGCCTCAGAGTGAGAGCTATATGTGGCTGTACCGAACCAGTGGAGATGCGGACAAACCCATTGTCCTGTATGAATACCAACCGGGACGAGGTTCCAAGCATGCGGCACAGATCGTGCATTCCAATTGTCCGATGAAGCTTTCCGTAAGCTGATCCAGAAGCAGTATATGGAAGTACTGGATGGTGTATATTGACCGTAAAATGATCCGGGTGTCCAGTGGGGACATCCGGATCGTTGTATACGGTGGTAGGATTGACGCTTACGGTCAAACCAATTTATACGCTTTGGAGGGCACATTATCCCGTTATCGCCACACAGCAGTCACTGACACCACCAGACGGCAGCTTACAAAACGAAACGAACAATTGAAAGTGTTATCAACGCTTTTCTTATTGAGATTGTTGACAACATCCCTGATTTGTTGTTACATGGCCCTTGCATACTTTTTGAGTTCCGCAAGTCGGAGCTGGAACATCTCCCGTTCCTGCTCCATTCCATCAAAGATTGTCATATCAATGTCCCGGATCTGCCGCAGTCCGATTGTTTGAACCGCTTCGATGGCGGCCTCTCTCTGTGTCAATCTTCTGGAATCGACTGTTTGGCAATTGGCTCCATCTAGCGTTTCATAAGTCTGGAAGCTCATGTTAAAGTCCATGAGGGGATACAACGAAACAGGTCGGTTGGTCTCATTGTCAATCAGGAAGCCCCAATTTTCCGGGTGGCGGTCTGTATTGCCAACAAGGTAGTCCAGAATATTCATACCGTAATACACAATCGGATCTAAACGGATGCATTCTTCAATGGTATCCAGATCGTTGTGAATAGCATAGACATCGTATGCCATCTTGGAAACCATGGAATACCGCTTTGAAGTCACAATGGTGCTTTGTATAACCATTTCCCCATCGTAGAAGTATTCTTCATAAGCAACCTGTGGAATATCGAAGCACTGACAAATCTTACTTGCAAGCAATTCGCGGCGAACTACATCTTCTCCGCCATCCTTTAAAAGGCGGAACTCGGTGCCTGTACTTATCCATGCCTTTGGAAAACAGCCTTTTGTAGACAGGTCAGGTGCCAACTCCTGATTGGTAACAGTCAGATGTTTGCCCTTCAACGGAAGCGGAATAAGCGCTTCATTCAAAGGATTATCATACAGATTCAATTCCGCAAATGTAACTGTCTCACTTTCAGTTCTAACCCAATACACATCATTTAGAGAAACGCAGTGATAAGACAGGGAAATCTGCGCACGATCCTGGTCTGTTATAGCCTGCGAAACGCCAAGGCTATTCATGATTTCCTTTGCATAAGTTCTGTCCGGAGACAAAACCCGGGACGCACACCAGTGATAAAAATTGGCGAGATTATTTACCAGAACATCAAAATCGTTGCTTTCCTCAAGGTATATATCGCAGGGCATAAATTGCTCATCGAGAAGCTTGACCTGGCCTAGTGTAGAGACAGCAGCAACCGTCCTATCCATATGCATGATCTCATAAGTAACGTGTTTCTTCGGGGTATTCAGTTCAAATTGGGGGTTAATGACATACTTACTCACGAAATCACTCCTTCGTATTATTTTTCCCAGAAAACAGTATATTTTACGCTTCTAGCTTTATTCTCTTTATTGCCGAGGTAACTAGAGGAAAACATTAAATAGACTTTTTTACCATTTACATCCGCAATATGAGCAGGTCTCTTCAACCCTGTGCCTATGTTGCTGAAATTCACGCAAGTAATTATCAGGGAATCATTAGCAACATCTGTATTGATATCATGTTCACCGGAAGCGTCCTCCGTAAATTTCATAACAATCTCTATATGAAACTCTTTGCCATCATCGACTCGGATTTTCAAATCCTCACAAGGTCCAAAGAGGAAAGACTCGCCGCTTGCGATAATGCTATAGTTTCCAGAACTCAAGTGGACTTGCATGTGTCTCACCTCAATATTTCAAAAGATAAATAAATATATAATATCTTACCATGTTACTTGGTCATTTTCAAGTATTTGCTGTTTTCTTTGCAGAATAGGTATTGGATTTCTATTCAAGTGTTATCGGGCATACATAGCAGAGGTCACAAAACCGTATCCATCAGCTGCCCAGCGATATCGTGACTGGTAAAGCGCATGATGCTTTCTTCTGCTGTTCCAAAGCTAAGGAAATTGACGCTGCCATACCATACAGTCTGTCCGTCTATGACCGTAAACTTCTGGTGGAAGCCGGATTTGTGTTGTACCTCTATTCCATAAGATTTCAGTCTTTCTGTGTTTTCTCTCACAGTTTCTCGATCCTTCTCTGGAAAATCCTCTGCCGGTCGTGTGATGACAACCACATTTGCTTTATTCAGCATTGCTTCGGATAGGATGCGGAGCATCTGCGTGATTCGGCTTTTTCGCATGAATGGACTAACGATTAAAATCTCGCTCTTGGCATTACGGAGGTTCTGGCAGAATACCGGGTAGAAGCTCTTTCCGTCATAGATCAGATCTGGGTTTGTCTGGGGTGTACCATTGGTCTTGATGCGATAGCCAATGGCTGCATAACCTTTCAATCGCTTTTGGTACATCTTATCCAGCATCGGCACATGGATATCCACATAGTCGTAGATCTGCACCTCTTTCTTTCCTGGATGGTTTCGGTGCAATCGTCCGGCGTATTGGGCAACCTTTCCCTTCCATGCAATGGGCAAAGCAAGGAACAGCGTGTCCAACCTTGTATAATCAAAACCTTCACCCACATACTTTCCAGTTGCCACGATCACTAAAGGTTCATCCTCCGGCACTGCTTGCAGCGCATCCATCGTTTCTTTTCTCTGTTTCGGAGATGCTGTGCCAAACAAGGTGATTACGTTTTTGCACTTCCCCGCTAACCTGTCCGCCAGTAGAAGGACATGTTCTCTCCGTTCTGTTAATATGATGGGCGTTCTGCCATTAGACAGTGCCTCCAATACATCCTTTATGATATAGGCATTTCTTATTTCATTTTCTGCCAGATCTGTATAGACAGCAGCAATCCCCTTGTCGGTGGCAACACTACGATAGGTTGTGAAGCGTGGCAAGAGATAATGGTCAAATGCTCGCTTCTGAGCCTGCTCTTTTGCATCCACTTGATAGCGGATCGGACCGCATTGCATATGGATGATGGGATGGTGTCCGTCCTGTCGGGCTGGCGTTGCGGTCAGGCCGTAAACATATTTGGCATTGACCTCTTTCATCACCCGTTCAAAGCTCACTGCTGATACATGGTGGCACTCATCTACGATGACCATGCCATAGTCTTTTACCAGCTCACGGACTTCCACTCCAGAAATCAGGGACTGGATGATTGCAATGTCTACGAAACCGGAAAGCGTATTCTTCGTGCCACCCAACTGACCGACCAGAGAATGTTCCTTTTTACGACCACGCTTTTTGGGCAATTCGGGCAACACTTCATTGATCTCCAGAAATTCAGACAGGGATGCTTTCCACTGGTTCAGCAGAGCTTGGGTATGCACCAACACAAGCGTATTTACTTTTCGCTGACCAATCAGGTAAGCTGCGATGACTGTTTTGCCAAAAGCGGTGGTTGCAGAAAGGACACCGTTGCTCCTCTCAAGCAGTGCTTCCGCAGCCGGAATCTGCTCCGCACGCAAGGTGCCATTGAAACTGACATCAATGGGTCTTCCGGCGAAGGTCTTATCCTCAATCTCATAAACTGCATTGGCATTCCCCAAAAGCTCGATCAGACTATCTTCACAGCATCTGGGAAGCGCAAGATATCCCTCCCGTTCCTCGGCAGTGCAAATGATTCTGGGCTTGCCGTAGATTGGCAGACGCATAGCTTGGGATTTATAGAAGTCCAGGTTACGGAAGGCTGCCAATCGAATGATCTGATTTCTTGCCTTTGAAGAAAATCCGTCGGCAGGAATATATAGCATATTGGAACGCACGATTCTCTGCACTCCATGAAAGTCCATAGCTGTCAAACTGGGTTGCCGTTTCTTCTCCCATGGCTTTGATATTGGCTCTGTAACGCACAAATCCCCCAGAGCGTCACCATGGCTATGTGTCTTAATGAGTGCTTCTACTATTTCCGTGTTCAGCCTTTGAATTTCAGATAGGTACGCCCACTGATCCTGATAAGGCCGGAACGCTTCATCCACAAATTCACTGTTGCCTTTCTTCCGTGCTTGTCCCTGTAACGGCAATGCAATCAAGTTTCCAAAGCCACCGTTAGGCAATATGTCCTGATTGGGGAACATCCGGTCATAGGAGTCCAGCTTCAGTTTCCCCTCTTGCTCCATTGCTTGCGTTAGCAAAGCACTGCCCAGTTTCCTGGCTGTTACACAGGGAATTGGTTCCTCAAAAAAGATCCACAGATGTGCTCCCTCTCCGCTGCGAGACCGTTCCACTCCAAAAGGAATATTCCACTCTGCACATACACTTCGCACTGCCGCCACATTCTCCTGCCAAGCTCCGTCATCAAAGTCGATGGCAAGAAAACAGCAGGTGTCATCCGGTAAAATGGGATACAAGCCGATCACATCTCCCCCGTTGACATCCTTGCCGCTGAGGTGTTTGTAGATCGCAGCGTTGTCCAGAGGTACCAGTTCCCGGTTTTTACACTTGGAGCATTTTCCTTTTGGCTTGATGCAGACACCATACCGCCACTCGTTGGCACAGACTGGAGCATAGCCGCTCTTTTCCTTCTGGACACTGTACCACCGCCGGGCATAAACATCCTCCCGACCACGAAACAAACTGCGGAACAGACGGATCTTCTCCTCCGGTGTACTTCGCATATGTACGGCTGGTAGAGGTGTGGCAACCGAGATCTCACACACCGATTGTCGGTCGGCTTGCTCATGGGTAGTAGGCCCCGCTAAGCCTAACCGATGACGCAGCTCCCGGTTCTCATTTTCCAGTTCCTCCACACGCTTTTGAAGCTCCCTGCACCTGACCTCCCAGTCCATCCTGCCACCTCCGAGTTGATTTTATCTATCATACCACAATGAAGATTTTGTTGTCCAGAACTTATTGTCATCAGACGCAACTGCCGCCAATCAGCAGGGTATATTAGTCGGGTGGGTTCTCTGCAATGTAGGTTTTTAGTTTCCCGATGTATGGTTTCAAGTTCATCACCTCCAAAAGTGTTGGTGATAGTAGCTTCGGTTCTCAAAAAATGCAAGTTATTATTCTCGACAAAAGCTCCACTCTTCCGTGGGGGCGACCGTTTTGTTCGGCCCTTTGCTGAGCCAAAGGATTACGACAGACAGAAAGGCACACCGCTGACTACGGGCAAATCCGATACCGGCGTGAACGGATCAGGACATCTGCATGTCCTCAGTCGCTTGCGTCCGGTTTTTTCTTTTGTACTCGACAGGGTTCGATAAGAGCAAAAGATAAAATCCGTTACAATGGTGTCAGGAAGAATAGAAACGGAGGGGTCGCGATGCGAGAAAGTAAATTCACCAGCTACGATGACCTGCCTCTGATGCTGTCCGCACCGGAGGTGGCAGAGGTGCTTGGGATCTCCAGAGACGGAGCCTATGAGTTGGTTTCCTCCTCCGGGTTCCCGCACATGAAGATTGGAAACCGGATACTGGTTCCTAAGGATAGACGGTCAGATCGTGGAGGCTCCCCTAAAAACAAAGAACTCCTACCGCACCGTGACCATCTCACAGCAAGCGATAGAAGTTCTGAAACAGCAGAAAGAGAAAACCGATGACCAGTACGTCTTCCCCTCTCCCAACGGTGGTCCCATCTCGCCGGACAGTGTGAATAATATGCTGAAACGAGTGCTGGAACGCGCCGGAATCCCAAAGGTCAGATTCCATGACCTCCGCCATACCTTCGCTACGATAGCGTTGCAGAACGGTGTAGATATCAAAACCGTGTCCGGCATGCTGGGCCACTTCTCCGCAGGATTCACCCTGGACACCTATGCCCATGTAACTACGGCAGCACAGAAAGAAGCCGCTGACACGATGGGAAATGTGCTGAATATGTAAACGCAGATAGAACAGCAGAGCACCACAAACGCATGCGGTGCTCTGTTGTTCTATCTCGGCTTAGACTAAGCTTTTCAGCGGACTGAAAAACGCTGGAGATCCCCAATATGCCATTTCTGTATCAAAAGATATCGATTTTCTCCAGCAAATAACGCAGGATCGTCTTCTCTTGGGTAATCAACCTGGCATCTACCTGCATACCTGCCGATACTGTCCCTGTATTTCCACTGCAATCTGTTACCAAGAGTTCATGGATCGAGCATTCCACTAAATAATACCCGGAATATTCTCCCTCACGGATCATGGTATCTGCGGAAATACTGGTTACTGTGCCACTGACAGAACCATACTACCGACTTGGAAATGTGACAATATCATACTTTATCCCGGCAAAATCCTGCCATCGGAAATCTCTACTATACGCGAACAGTATTCTGCTACTTTTCGATCATGAGTTATAACAAGAATCGTTTTTCCCATCTTATTGAGCTGCAAAAAAATCTCCATAATTTCTTTAGATGTACGAGAATCCAAGGCCCCTGTCGGCTCATCAGCCAAGATGATTTCTGGGGAACACACCAATGCTCTTGCAATAGCTACACGCTGCCTTTGTCCACCGGATAATGTATAGGTTAATGCATCTTTTTTATCCGATATATTTAAGTCAGACAGCACACCAGCAATTCGCTGCTCTTTTTCCTCACGACTATATCTTTTATGTGAGTATGTAAACGGAAGTTCTATATTCTGTTTTACAGTATACTGCTCAACAAGAGCAAAATCCTGAACTACAAATCCAAACGTTGAATTTCTTAGAGCGGCCTTCTTTTTATAGTTGTATTGGCGCGTATTTTCTCCATTTAAATAATACTCGCAATTTGTTGCATCATCCAGAAGACCGACAATATTCAACATCGTTGACTTTCCAGATCCCGAGCATCCCATAATTGCGACCATCTCGCCTTTTTTGACCTTTAGGGATATCCCATCTAATGCATGAATTTCATTATCTCCTGCTTTAAACACCCTAGAGATGTTATTTAGTTCAATTATATTCATTAGTCAAACCTCCTTAGCAACTCTGAAATATGTATTGAATAAAGCTTATAAAGCGGAAAAGACAAAATAATCAAATCAACAAAGAGCATAATACATAAAGTGTAAAGAACATCCAGTGAAATTCCCCAAAAAACAATCGTGGGAAGCAATGCAACTAAAGATATTAAGAGGAGCTGCAACACTAATCTAGTCGCTATATTACGATACATGCCTCCGCAAAGAATATGAATAGAGTATTCTTTCATATTCTTTGTTACCATCATGCTCAAATTAGCACTCATCCCAACCGCTGCAAAAATCAAAATTACAAACGCAATTGTTAATTCATATTCGACTTTTTCTTTGATAGTATTAACAAACCATTCCACTTCGGATTTTGCGGTTTCTACACTATACGTAAACAAACCTAATTCTTGGGACTTAACAGCTATCTTCTGAAGCGTTTCAGTATCTTCAGAAAAATAGACAGTAGATGATATAGCCATATCAATATCCGAAAAGGATAATTCATTTATATTTGAAAGCATCATGGGTTTTATATACGAATAATTAAGGCTTTTGTGATCACTTAAGTTATATAGATCGTAGTAACCCGCGTTATTTTCCAAAACACCTATAACACGACATTTTATCAATTCACCGGTGCCCCCATCATAAAATGAATAGGTCTGCCCTAATTGATAGGTATCCTTTAAATTATACCCTACTAAAATAGGAATATCATCAGATGAGATCAAGGAAAAATCTTCTTCGGTAAACGTTCTTCCGGCGACAACACGAATGTTAAAAATCTCAAGGAAACTATTATCAACAGTATATTGCTTTATTTCTATTCCATCAATAATATCATCAACATAACTAAACTGCGAGTAAGAATATGGAATGTCCAACCCAAGACTAAACATGTATAACTCCCGAAGTCTGAGTACTGTTTCACCTTCATTGGCAAACATCTCGCTGAAGTGATCATCGCTTGTATGATTTGCCAAAATGTACGTCTTCGAATTGATCACTTTCTTGACAGCGTTATAGCCTTTCATCGTTGAGGTTATAGACGATACTGTAGAAACAAGAAGCAAAAGCACTACCGCCAATTGGATAATGTAGAATAACGATGTCCGTTTATTTCTTCTAATGTCTGAAATTACATACTTAAACTGATTCAAATTATATTCCTCTCTGTTCTATAATCGTTTTTGAGTTTTTTGAAAGCAGCAAAACGAAAATGGACAACATGCTTATAAGCGTTGAAAAAACGTATGATAACAGAATAGATGTGAGCGAAAAATCGAAACCAGTAAATATATACAATTTGATCTTAGATATAATCATTGCACAAACCAGACCTACAAGAAACGCAATGCCCGAAGCAAAAAAATACTCTCTCAAAAAAAGTTTTAATATATTATCGGGACTGGCACCGCATATTCTTCTCGCCAATATTTCTCGTTTCCTTCTCTCGATCCAATTAAGGGTAACATTTATAGAGTTTAATAACACTGCTATTATAACTAAAACCAGCGGTAATATCGTAATGTATTGGCTAAAAAGGGCTTCTGAAATTCGCTCAAAAACAGTTTGTTCTGACTTGCTCTGCAGTATAGTAATTGGTAACTCTTTATCTATTAAATCAACAGTTTCCTCTGATTTGCTGCCTGCGTCCAGCGCAAACTGACCTGTGCATTCTACTTGATTGTTTCTTACATTCTCCGAATTCAGATTATAATATACATATGCATTCGGATTAATATTATTGTAAATGTATTCAAAATATCCAATAACGTCATAATAAGCGCTTCCGATAAGAATCTTTTCCATACCATCGATATTTACGCACTGATTCTTATACACATCAGAAACTATTGCTGTATTTAGATGCTCAGAAAAATCCAACTTCGAAAAATTCCTCCCATCAATTAAAGATGAAATAGGATAACTAGTATTCGCATAAACTCCACATGCACCCGTATCATCATATCTTAACAGTTCAAATCGGTTCGATTCATTTTTTAGCGAATCAACAACATCAGATATCGCAGGCATTGACTCACTACTGGAATCCACAGAAAAAACAACATATCCCTCACCGAGTCCATCTTGATATACATACGTCATTTTAAATGAATGCATAAAACTAGCAACGGCAATTGTTACAAAAATGGCCGTAAAAACATTTATTACCAGAACAGAAAACGATTTTGACAAGAAATATCTCACCATGTATCCCCCCTAACTTATGTTTTAGCATGGCCAATTACATCCATGGCTATTATATAGTAGATAAATCAGCACTCTAAAACCCCAGAACCACATATTTGGAAACAATGCAATGCTCGCTCATGCAACATAACATTGTTACAACACACTGTAGTTCTGGGGCATATACACTTAATATTTAAAACTTTGTCCAGTATCTGTAAAACTCTGTTTTCTCAGCATTCAATTTTAAGCTATCCCAAACTTTAAGCGAAACCGAATAAATATTATAATCTCTGGTAGAACTTGCTTTTTTCGTATATGCTCTTCCTAGAGATTTGGTTCCAATCTTATATTCGATTGACCCCTGCTTTATTCTCTCTCCTACATACTTATCAAGTAAATAGCTAGGATTTTCGGGAATCACATATGCTCCCTGCACTTGACAATACCCTACATACCGAAAAATATTGGGGTGGGTAGAATATGAGTATGTATTTGTGGATTTTGCATGCGCCGTAATACAAACCCCCATAAGAACCGTTAAAACGCAAACTACAATTGCCAATTTTTTAGTAATATTTTTCATGACAATGCCTCTCAATTAAAAGTAGAATAGTTATATTTTGTATATTCTTTTGCATACCATGTATCTTTAATTTTGGCAGTTGGAGTATAATATGTTTTGCTGCAATTGGAATCCGTAGCTACCTTTGAATAGTAGGTACCTGTTGAATACCCAGACCACCACGCACCTTTATTTCTGTATGCTCTTACCCAAGCTTGTTTAATCTGCTTTCCCTCTTTACAAAAAGGCTCATTTTCCGTGGCCACATGATCAGGGATGAACTTATAATAGCATTCATAATTTCCTCCAACTTTTTGGGATACAAAACAGTTGGCATAGGTAGTTGATGCGGCCGCAAATACAGATATGGCCAACGATGCAATAATGCCTAAAACCATCAATGCTAACACTACTTTTTTAAAGATTTTCATATTTTTCTCCTATTCTTTTGTTTATATACGTATAGCCAATCCTTACAACACGCATGCTTGCCGTAAATCTAAGCTAAACATATTTTATGAATATTTTTCGATACCCACAACTATTGCCCCAAGTTTCTCTTCTGTTGTTACGTATTAATATCATACCGCCGTACAATTTCAATCACGCTTCGGAGTTTTCTGTCAATTTTAAGGAGCAACCTGCAATTCACATGTACAAATAATACCACATCCTACCGATATACGCAACTATAAATTAATAATTAACCTATAGCTTTCTTCTATTCTGTAGTCATAGCTGTTATACTTAACTGGGTGGTATGAATGATCGATTATAAATCCATAGGCAGGCGAATTGCTACTTATCGCAAAAAAGCCTCTATGACACAGGCGGCATTATCCGAAAAGCTGGGTATCACAGAAAGCTATATCAGTCAGCTGGAGCGAGGCTCCGCAAAGATTCCATTTCCCCGGCTCGGGGAGATTGCTGACATTTTGCAGGTGGATATTGCCCTGCTGGTATCCGACAGAGCAGCTCTTTCAGAAACCCCGATCAACACCGAGATCCACGAGATCATCAAGGATTGGTCCCAGGAGCGGCTTTCTCTGCTGGCGGAGTTGCTTATTTGCGCAGATGAGAAAATGAACAAAGCATAAAAGCAAGAAAGCGACTCACCTTTGCGTGAATCGCTTTCTTTTTTAGACGAAAAGGCTAAAAAGCCAACTTGTTACCAGAACAAACGAACTATACATGTTTCCTCTTTCCTTTCCTCTTTTTCTGTGTTATAAAATAAGTAAAGGAAAGATTTAACATACCTTGGAGTATAGCTGTTTAAAAAAGGAGTGTGCTGAAGTATGTTGGTCGCAATCTGTGATGATGAAGCCTTTTTCCGGGAGGAACTAAAATCGATTTTATTTGCCTATAAAGCGGAGCGTCGGCTTCACATTGATGTATATCAGTATCCCAACGGGAAAGCACTGCTTGCCGACAAAAAGATTTTTGATATTGTCTTTCTGGATTACCAGATGCCGGGGCTTAACGGTATGCAGGTGGCCCGGATCTTGCGCAGCAGAAATATCACCTGCAGCATTGTCTTTGTCACCAGCTATCCGGATTTTGTATATGAATCCTTCGAGGTGCAGCCCTACCGCTTTCTGAGAAAACCGGTAAATTCAGAAGACATCACCAGCCTCATGAACACCTTTATCAAGCACCAGAAGCTCCTGTCTCCCATCACCGTCATCAATGACAGTGAACAAACCGTGATCCACGCAAAGGACATTTTGTACCTGGAGGGTGACGGTAAATATTGCACCATCCGCACCAACAGTGCCGTGTATCACAGCTCCAAAACACTGGCACAGGTGTATGAACAGCTTCCACAGCACTGCTTTTACCGCCCTCACAAATCCTATGTCGTCAATTTGTACTGCATTGATTCCTTTGACAGAGAGAGTGCAACCTTAACAAACGGTGAGCTTGTAAAAATCGGACGCAGTAAAGCCGCAGAGTTTAAACAGGTTTATAAGCAGTTCGTCAAAGACTTTTATGTGAAGGTATAAAAATGGAACTCATAATGATTTATCATTCGGTTTTATACTATATAAGTTTACTTCTGATTGCACGGTATATTCTGGGCTGTAAGCCCCGGACTTGGGTACTATACTGTTCTTTTCTTATCTTTTTGCCGCTGGCTCTGTTTGTTACACTGGGTAACCATGCGCTTTTATCTATTTCGTATATCACTATTCAGGTACTGCAATTTCCTCTGATCAAGCTTGCTTTCCAAAAAGTAAAGCTACGGTATATCGTTTTTTCTTATGTCACCTTATATTGTTTGAATATGATACTGGTTTCCATTGCTGTTGCCATTGCTCCTGCGTATTATCTTCTTTTTGATTATCTGGTCAACGCAGTAACAGCTGCGTTGTGTGTGTCATTTTGCTTCTCTAAAATCCGTCAAACTGTGCGGCAGATCATTGAATGGACTCCGAAATACGTACTGATGATTTGCGGACTGCTCCTGGTTTCTGCAACGGTGATTTCTGTATTCACCTCCGGAACCGAACTCTACCCAGATCACGACATTTTATTCCGAGCAACTCAGATTATCGTTTCGGTTTTGTTGCTAGGGATTTGCATCGTTCTTCCTGTGATCATCCTCATTTCCGTGTCCAATTCACAGCTGCGGTCTCTGACGGCCAATTATGAACAGCAAATCTGCACCCAGGCGGAGCACTATCAAAATCTGGCAGCGGCGAATTATGAAGTACGGCGGTTTCGGCACGATTTCAGGAATATCAGCATTGCCATTAAAAAGCTGCTTGCTGACGGAGAAGCCGATGCCGCACTGGCGCTGCTTCAAGAATGCAGCCAAAGCCTGGAGCCATCCCACCTGTCCTTTGATACCGGGAATGGAATCGCGGATGCGCTTCTGATTGAGAAGCAGGCCAAAGCAGCCACTTGCAACACGTCGATCTGTTTTCGGGGCATGATACCGGCTAATGGTCTGTCCCCGACAGACCTGTGTGTCATCTTAGGCAATACCCTGGATAATGCCATTGAAGCTTGTCAGAAGCTATCAACAGAAGAACAGAAAACCATTACGGTCACCGGCAACTGCAACAGCGGTTTTTTGTTTTTGACTGTCCGCAACCCTGTTGCCCAAAATGTAACCATTCACAACAATCAGATTGTTACAACGAAGGAAAATAAGACACTGCACGGATTTGGTCTGTACTCCCTCCACAGTGTTGTAAAAAGGTACGGCGGTGAGGTCAAACTTTCTTCCACCGATGATTGCTTTACGGTGGATATTGATCTGTGCGTAACCAATCCCCAGAAACACGAAAGCTGTCTGCCACAGTAATTTGCAGCAGGCAGCTTTCTGTCTATATTTTTCCTCCCGGCACCCGACGCACAGCAGCAAAGTCAAATAAACTCCACGCCAGTTTTGCCCACAACGGTCACAAAAGCACATATATTCCCTTTCGATTGTACAGTCACATCGTGGACAAATGGGATATGTACGCCCACTGGCCTTCCGAATCAAAATGCCTGACCTACTGTATGCTGTGGTATAAACCCACTCCTTCCATAATCTCTAATCTGATAATAAATCTATCGAACTGTTAATGTTAGAAAAAAATCACTACCGACAATCGGTAAGATACGATACCGAGAAACGGCAACTAACAAAACAAGTAAACAAGTTAAACCCCTTCAAAAACACAAATCGCCCATGGAAGCCATGCTTTGATTGCTTCCATGGGCGGGCAATTTCATTTTAGGAACCCCAACATGTGGACACAAATGATTGACCCAGGCGGTTTGAAAAAATTTTGAAAAGTCAGTATTTTTTCGATTTAGGCACCGCTGGATGCTGTTTTGTGCTACCTTGTCCACTAGAAACTAATCCATTATGGGTCAGTGTATGGGTCAGATCGTTGACCCATATTTTTTAGGTCATCATTTCGACGCTAAATCGGGTAGGAGGCTGACCGCATAAATGTCCGGTCAGCCGACCTCCCACAGAACCGTAC
>CAZENN010000044.1:0-15121 GCA_964513605.1 uncultured Oscillospiraceae bacterium | reverse complement strand
GTGGCACTAGGACTTTCGGCTCCTTGGTCTGTGATAAAGTGTCAAAGATGGGATATTATCATAAATATTGCCACCCCGCAAGTGTTATTTCCGACTGGTTCCACTAATTTATACCGAAATCATCCCCATCATTTTCTTCACCCTCTCCAGCCCTTTCAAAAAGTAAAGTTTACAATTTCGTAAAAGTTTCACAAAATTATCGCAACGAACTCCCCTTGCTTTTTCCTCCTTTCGGGGTATAATATAATTGTTATCACATATAGAAATGAGGATCTGACATGTTTTCTCAAGAACCACATTGTATTTATCGTAATCATCAGCTGGGGGATGTGATCTGTCAGCTTCGTTTTCCTGAGATTCTTGCCATCAGTGCATCTGCGCCTGTCGCTTTTCAGGAAATGATCCGGGACGAATATCCGCAGTATGCCGCAAAGATGGATACTCCTGCCCCGAAGCTTACCGGGGCACCCGGTCGCTTTTCTCTGGAAAATCAACCGGGAACAGTAAATTACCATTTTGTGTCCGAGGATGGAGCCTGGAGAGTTAATTTGACCAGCAAGTTTATTTCCCTTGCATGCACTCGCTACACCAGCTGGGAGGATTTTGCCCTGCGTCTGGATAAGCCTCTGGCCGCCTTCATTACAGTCTACAAACCTGCTTATTTTGAGCGTGTGGGTCTTCGCTACCTCAATTTCATTTCACGCCGCGCTCTTGACCTTGAAAACATCCCCTTCTCCCAGCTGATCTCCCCCATCTACTTAGGTCCGTTGGCTGACGAGGAGGTTTCTGAGGCAAACAGCAGCCGCTGCAGCATTGATGCGGAGCTTGGTCTGCGAGGTGGATGCCGGGTAAAGCTCCACGCCGGTCCCGGTCTGATCAAGCAAAACGGTCAGGCAGATCAGGAAGTACGGTTCATTTTTGATCAAGATCTGTTTCTCCCCGGCAAACTGCCGATCAATTTAACGACGGGAGCTTTGCAAACCCTTCACACACAGGCTTTCAACATTTTCAGAGGTGCCATCACTGACACACTCCACGAAGCAATGGGACCTGAAGCAATCTAACATCAATATTGTCAAGGAGGGTATTATGCCGTATTTCTATGGCTTTGATTCTACCTATCTGTTACTTGTACTCCCCTGCGTTTTACTTTCATTGTGGGCAAGCTTCAATGTAAAAAGTACCTTCCGGCGGTATTCCAGTCAGCATTCCTCCCGTCGAATCACCGGCGCCGCCGCTGCTTCAAAGGTGTTGCAGGCTAACGGCGTCTATGGGGTAAGAATTGAGCAGGTATCCGGTGAGTTGACCGACCATTACGACCCGAAAGCAAATGTCATCCGCCTGTCTGATGAGGTCTATCACTCTACCTCCACCGCCGCAATCGGTGTCGCATGCCACGAAGCAGGACATGCCGTACAGTACGCTCAGAATTATGCCCCTATTAAGTTGCGGGCAGCCATTATCCCCATAACCAACATTGGTTCTCGTCTGGCAATGCCGCTGATCCTACTTGGATTGATCCTCTCTTTTTTAGAAAACTTTTCCTTTTTCTTTGTTTATCTGGGCATTGCTTGCTTTGGGCTGTCTCTGGTTTTCCAGCTTGTCACGTTGCCTGTAGAATTCAACGCAAGCCGCCGGGCAATGCGAGCCATTGAGCAATCAGATCTGTTGACCACCGATGAACAAGCAGGTGCCCGGAAGACGTTGCGAGCCGCCGCATTGACCTATGTAGCTGCCACTGCGCTGGCATTGGCGCAGTTGCTTCGGTTGATCAGCATTTTCGGTAAAAGGCGCAATGATTAACTTTTTCATCCCAATCAATTTTTTCCGTCCCAACCTTGACAGTTGGGACGGTTTTTTATATAATCTTACAGACTTTTGTAAAAAGGACGGAAATCATGGAAGAACAGCTTTTAAAACTCTACAGTACGATGGGCATTTCTCCTTCGGTTTATGCCTACGGTGAAAAAAAACTTAAAATAATCAGTGATCGCTTCGCTCAGATTGACCAAATCGCGGAATACAACCAAGCTAAAGTCCTCGCCGCTATGCAAAAAAACAAAGTCAGTGCCGCCTGCTTTGCCGCAACGACCGGCTATGGCTATGACGACATGGGACGGGATAACCTTGAAAAAGTCTATGCCGACACCTTTCACACGGAAGCCGCTCTGGTGCGTCCTCAAATCACCTGCGGTACCCATGCCCTGACCGTTGCCCTTTCAGCCAATCTCCTTCCCGGTGATGAATTGCTCTCACCGGTAGGTGCTCCTTACGATACCCTGCAAGAGGTCATCGGCATACGCCCCAGTCCCTGTTCATTGGCGGAATATGGGGTATCTTACCGCCAGGTGGATCTACTCCATGATGGTTCCTTCGACTATGAAGGCATCCGCAATGCCATCACCGAGAAAACAAAGCTCGTCACCATCCAAAGGTCCAAAGGCTATGCAACACGCCCCACCTTTTCTGTAACACAGATTGGTCAATTGATTGCCTTTTGTAAATCAATCAAGCCCGATGTGATCTGCATGGTAGATAACTGCTATGGTGAATTTGTAGAAACCATCGAGCCCTCTGATGTGGGTGCGGATATGATCGTTGGTTCCCTGATCAAGAACCCCGGTGGCGGATTGGCTCCCATCGGTGGTTATATCTGTGGCACAAAGGCATGTGTGGATCGCTGCGCATATCGTCTGTCTGCCCCTGGCTTAGGTCAGGAGGTAGGTGCAAACCTCGGACTTATGCCTGCGCTGTATCAAGGTTTTTTCCTCTCCCCCACTGTAGTGGCAAGTGCGGAAAAGGGTGCAATTTTTGCAGCCAATCTCTATGAACCTCTGGGCTTCCGCTGTATCCCCGGCGCATCCGAGACCCGTCACGACATTATCCAAGCTGTTGAGCTGGGAAGTGAAGCGGCAATGGTCGCTTTTTGTAAGGGTATTCAAGCGGCGGCACCGGTGGATTCCTACGCCGACCCCATTCCCGGTGATATGCCCGGCTATGACAGTCAAGTCATCATGGCCGCCGGTGCTTTTGTTCAAGGCTCTACCATGGAGCTTTCCGCAGACGGACCGATCCGGGAGCCGTACGCTGTCTACTTCCAAGGCGGTCTGACCTGGGCTCATGCAAAGCTCGGCATTCTGATGAGCCTCCAAAAAATGGTGGATGCCGGACTGATCCGTTTATAAATAATGTTTCAAGCTCCCGAAGCACATCGCATCGGGAGCTTGTTTTATTTCTCAATCAGCTTGAGTTTTTCCGCTCTGGACATTGCTTTGATCTCCAGCTCCCGGCGCAGTGCCTGAGAGTGGTCACGGCATTCCTCCACATAGACCAACTCCAATGGTCCTCGTCCTCGGGTGTATTTTGCCCCCGTTCCAGTGCTGTGCCGATGAAGCCGTTCCTGAACATTCACTGTAATTCCCGTATATAAGCTGCCATCGCCGCACCGGAGAATGTATAACTTCCACTTTCTCATCCTTTGGCCGTTCTCTTGCCCTTCAAACGCCCCAGTACCACATCCAGCAGAAACAAGGCAGCATTTCCAAGCAGCAGTGTGATCAGGGTCAGTATTACTCCCATCTCTTGAAATTCAAGAATCACCTGCTCCAGTCGAAACAGCCATACCATCAACGCATACATTACCGCAATAGAGACATTAAAGATCAGCAACTTCCAAAGAAACGGCAGTCTTTTTTTATCTATCCAAGGCTTAATGATCGGGTAATACCCCAAAAACACAAACACAATGGCAGCTTCCTTGTCAGGACCTAAAAGTAACACCAGCATAGACACCGCTGCATACCACGCCCACGCAATCCTTCTGCCGCTGGATTGTAGAACAACGGTCAACAGAATTGTACACAGCATAGGGCAGACGTAAGTTGCAATGGGTATGATACCGCCCAGGCACATAATCACCACCGCAAGAGCCGCAAGAACGCCGCCCATTGCAATGGATTTCGCCGCATTATGCCTCATAGCTGCCATTACGCTTCAAAAGCCCATACTTAATATCCCACAGCTTCTGGGATAGATCCACATAATAGGTGTGGGGATTATCAAAACGCTTGACCTCATCCCAAAGGGTATCCACCTGCTCCAGACAGTAGCGGCGGACTTCCTCCAGCTTCGGGCACTGGTAAACCAGCTCACCGTTCACAAAGATGGGCACTTGCAGCTCCTTCGCCGTAAAATTATAAACACATTTGGTTTTCCAAGTAGCTTCAGGATCGAAAATTGTCAGATCCTTACTGTCATCGACAGTCTCATCATATACGCAAAGGTAGTCCGCAATAGCCTTACCAGTGTCATTTCCAAAGAAACGGTACAGCTTCTTGTAATGAGGATTCGTAATTTTGCCAACATTCTCGGAGATTTTGATCTTAGGCTCAATGGTTCCGTCCTCGTGCTCAACGGCTGTCAGCTTGTAAACACCACCAAAAACCGGCTCGGAACGGGCAGTGATCAGACGCTCACCCACGCCAAACATGTCGATCTTTGCACCCTGACGCAGCAAATCCTGAATAATGTATTCATCCAAAGAATTGGAAACCGAAATCTGACACTCTGTCCATCCGGCATCATCGAGCATTTTTCTTGCCTTCTGACTCAGGTAAGCCATATCGCCGGAGTCTAAGCGGATACCGCATTTGGTGATTCCCATCGGCTTCAGAACTTCGTTAAAAACACGGATGGCATTGGGTACGCCGGACTTGAGCGTATTGTAGGTGTCAACCAAAAGCGTTGCATTATTGGGATACATTTGGCAGTAGGTTTTAAATGCTTCATACTCACTGTCAAACATCTGGACCCAAGCGTGAGCCATGGTACCACCGGCATACACGCCAAACAGCTGGTCGGAAATGGTACACGCCGTACCGTTGCAGCCACCGATATAAGCTGCTCTTGCGCCCAGTATCGCAGCATCTGCCCCCTGTGCGCGTCTGGAGCCGAATTCCAGAACGGTTCTTCCGTCAGCCGCGCGTACAATTCTGTTGGCTTTTGTTGCGATCAAGCTCTGATGATTGACAGACAGCAGTAAAAAGGTCTCGATCAGCTGAGCTTGAATGGCCGGTGCGCGAACCGTAATAATAGGCTCTTTCGGAAAAACAGGCGTACCTTCGGGAACTGCCCAAATATCGCCGGTAAATTTGAAATTTGCCAAGTAATCAAGGAACGCCTCGCTAAACAGCTTTCTCTCACGCAGATATTCTATATCC
This sequence comes from uncultured Oscillospiraceae bacterium, assembly GCA_964513605.1. Classification (GTDB taxonomy): domain Bacteria; phylum Bacillota; class Clostridia; order Oscillospirales; family Oscillospiraceae; genus Faecousia. The sequence goes on along the minus strand of CAZENN010000044.1, from coordinate 9,902 downwards.
TCAGGCTCAAAGCGAAGCTCTTGGATATACTCAATGATCTGCTCCAAACCGGCAGCAATGGCAAAACCGCCACCATCAGGACAGCGACGATAGAACAAATCAAAGTAAGTGATTCGCTCCTTGTAGCCATGCTCAAAATATCCATGCGCCATCGTCAGCTCATAGAAATCACAAAGCATCGTCAAATTGATCTTGTCATACACCTTCAAAGGAATGCACCTCTTTCGATAAATTATTATCTATTATAATTCACTCTGACTCAAAATGCAATCACTTTCTTACAAGTAATAGGATCTTCTTTATAAAAGTCCTATTGACTTATTGACACAAAACGAATATAGTGTTAACAAATTCAAATGGAGGTAATTAAAATGGAAATCACTGTTGGTATGAAAGGCGAAGTCAGCACATTGGTAGAGCGTGCGGATACTGCGGCAGAGGTCGGTTCCGGCAGCTTGTTGGTCTATGCTACCCCGTGTATGGTTGCACTGATGGAGGGTGCTGCCTGTGAAGCCATTCAAGAGGCAATGCCGGAAGACCAAACCACTGTGGGGATTTCCCTGGAAATATCCCATCTCAGTGCCACACCCGTAGGTCTGGAGGTCCGTGCCGAAGCTGAGGTCACAGCTGTGGAAGGAAAGGTCATAACCTTCACCGTCACTGCCTTCGATGAGGTAGGCAAAATCGGAGAGGGTACACACAAGCGTTGCCTCGTTTCCACACAACGTTTTTTAGATAAGACCTACGCAAAGCTTTAAGAAAGGGCTATCTATTGCGGCAATGGTGCTGAACCCTCTGCGTTTGAGTGCATTGATAAAATCAGCCAGTAGAAAACGAACCGCAAGAAAAACGTTTTTCTGACTTTGCACCACAACACCAATTTAAGATCAAACGGCCGCCGGTTCAAAATCCGGCGGCCGTCTTGTTCACGGCACATTCTTTTTCAAATGCTGCTCCGCTCTCCGCACCCCCATCAGCTAATGTAATGGAGTAGTTCAGCACCGCCTAACGGCAAAATAAAGGAGAAATATTCACCTATAAACGAACCAATGGCTGCCAAGGCAGCAGGAATCAGCACAACTCCGCAGCACAGCAAAATGCCGGTCCGGTTTTTGGAGCATTGGGAAGAAAGGTAGTAGCAGACCTCTCCAGCAGCTATCAATACCAGCAGCTTTGCGGCATAGTATAGCACCATGACCCAAAGAATACTCATCGGTACCGGAAGCCATCGAAAGAGCTTCAAACTGTAGGCCGGCGCTTGGATATAGGCAAAGGAGTCATATTTTACGGCAGTTCGGTATAATTCCCCACCATAGATCGCCGCGAAAACCACAAGTGCCATTGTCACGATCAGTAGCTGCTTTTTCAGGAATAGCTTTCTTCTGCCTCCCGGTGTGCTTCGTAGGAGAATGTTCATGTCATCCTGCCGCTCCTGAGAGCCGATGGGTGCCAGAACCAGCACCAAAATCAGCAGTGCCGCCAAAGCCGTATTGCGATGATAGTCCCCCTCATTGTTGCTCCAGATGGCATCATAGGAGGCGGTGGGCAGAATCCAAGCTCCCTCCGGTGCGTTTTTTGCATCCTCCAGAACAGTGCGCAGCCCTTCATAGTTGGATATATCAATAATATATTGCAGATCTTCCTCCATGTCAGCCAGCTTTTCTTCTGTGATCGGTCCGGCAAATCGTTGCTGATAATGCTGAATATAAGGATCAAATTCCACAAAAGTACGGGGCGGTGCCTCCATTTGCATGGTCAGAACCCCCAGAAGAAGCAGTACCAAAATACCCTTGCGTTTAATCAGCAACTTCCGAAACTCGCCGCCTCCTGCCAATCGTGGATTGATCTTTCTTTGGATGCTGTCTAGCCAGCGCAGCAGTCGGTTGGTTGGCGTAACAGGATATTTCCGCTGTGCAATTATGATATTCAGAGCTACAAAGATCAGTCCAAGAATCGGAAGGAATAAAAGAACCAGATCATTGCCGGAGATTAGACCGCCGAACACCGAAATATTCAGATACCGAGTGAATACAGAAATGTAGTCAATATAGCTGAACACGTTCACATACCGCAGCGGTGCAAACAAGGAACTGGAGGGAATGGCAGTAAAGGTAAATTGCAGACCCAGAAATAGCCCGGAGGCGCACAGAGCAAGACCCAAATCACTAATTACGGACAGCATTGCCCAAAGCAGCAGTCCGATCCAGAACGCTCCCAATGCCTTGACTATGATATACAGTACCCAAAATTGTCCAACGGTCATGGACGTGGGAACATTGCGGAACATTGGAATGGACTGGATGGTTCTCCCCCATTCTCCAAGACCGTGGTACTCCCAGCCGCATAGCAGGATCTTTGAACCAATCAGGAGCACCGAACCAAGGAAAGCGGCTGACAGCAAAATGCCAATGCGTGTCAATGCCAGATTCCCACGCCCCCTGGGGGCTGCATGAACCATGGACCAGAGGCCTGCCTTCCGTTCTGCCATAAACAGTCCGCAGATCACGCACATCAGAAGCAGGATGCTGTAGTCCGTCCATTTATCCTCAAAGAAGGTAGTTACAGACAGATCGTGTCCTGCGGTAACGGTTTTCCCAGTTAAACCAGAAAAATCCTGTTCGGTTTTGACGGTATTTTTGTAAGCAACACTATTGGGATCCGAAAACAGGCTCACCGTCTGCAGCCACTTTGCTTCCGCTGATATCTTATTCAGATAATCGTCATAACCAAGCAGGTGTTCATACTGGCTTTGAAGCTGTACCGCGACAACCCGAAGGGTCTCTTCCTCGCCTTCGTAGTCCCATTCTTCCATGATCATCTTCTGCTGGGCATCCTCCTGATAGGAAACGCACCATTGCAGTGCCTCCTCCCAGGTACATTCTGACAGCTTTTGGAGTTGTTCATGATAAACTTCTCCATCAACCTGGGGATCTTCCCAAGTGTCGGTCCGCATATAGGAAAACAGGAAGCAATTGAGGACGATCAAAGCTGCCAGAACACCAAGGAATGCCTTGGAGAGTAAAACACGTTTCCATTCCATGACTCACTCCCCCAAATATGCCATATACACCGCTTCCAGATCCTTGCCGTTTACCCGGGTCATCAATTCCTCCGGACTGCCGTGCTCTACCAGAACACCATCCTTCATCAGCAGTACATCTGTTGCAATGCTCTCCAGATCAGAGACGATATGGGTAGTTAAAAATACAATACGGTCGCTGGCCAGATCCGCGACGTAACAGCGCAAACGAATCCGTTCCTTCGGATCCAGTCCTGCGGTTGGTTCATCCAGAATCAGAATTTCCGGCTCTCCTAAAAGAGCCTGGGCAAGAAGAACCCTCTGGCGCATACCTCCGGAAAAGCCACCTACTTTTTTGTGGGCATCCTCCTTCAAATTGACCATATCCAGCAGTGCTTCGACCTGCTGATGAGCCTGTTTTTTGGAAATCTGCTTCATCTGCGCCATGTAACGAAGAAACGCCCGGGCAGAAAAATCATGGTACATTCCCTGCTGCTGGGGCATATAACCCAGTAGAGAGCGAAAAGATTTTCCCTGCTTTAAAATGTCCGTGCCATTGTAAAGAATCCGACCTTCATCACGTTTTACATTGTCGGTGATCAAGTTCATCAATGTGCTTTTTCCTGCACCGTTGGCACCCAAAATACCGTAAATACCAGGAGTAAAGGTGTAAGAAAAATCTCGCAGTGCTACCTTCTTGCCGTAGCTCTTTGTAAGGTGTTCAATCCGAAGTTCCATCGCGTTCACTCCTTGCTTCTTATTCGCTGTACTTAAATTCATGAAGCTGCACATTGCCGGTGCCCAGCTCTGCTTTATCAATATAGTAACGAGGGTATCCCCCCACCATTTGATCCGTCAGGAAGATCTGCTGTGCGGTTTCAGCAATGAGCGCGAATCTTCTATTGAAATCAAGGGGATAGTCCAGCTTCACCGTACTGACCAACTGGTACGCCCAGTTATAGATGTATAGATTGTCATCGGCATCGTTGCCTTCATCCTGGGATACCAAAACCAGACAATCCGGGAATGGGAAAACGTAATAATTACCATGCAGACCGGTATCCACCAGACATTCATCTTCGCCGGTGGCGAAGGTCCGCCGCATAATGACCCCATTGTTTATGTAGTAGACCTCCTGCCAGTTGTACCAGAAGGGATTGCCGGGAACCTCAGCCTGGTTAAACAAAAATGTGCAGGTATTTCTGTCCATATCCACACCATAGGTTGGCAAATCCGGCAGTCCGCCCCCAACTACCACCATATCCCCACAATAATAGCAGGCAATTCCGGGAAGAGAGATGATCTCCGGTTCCTCCATGGTTTCGTCCAGTCTATAAATATATTCCTCCAGGTGATCCTCGCTTCTGGTTCCGTCTTCATTCTCCTTCCACCCATAGATATCGATCACACAATACCCCTCGCCAATAATGTTGCAATGTGCAAAGGAAGCACCCTGGTCCTCTGCAAAGGACATGACATCAAGGATTTCTTCATGGCCGGAACCATCCGGATTCATCCGTATCAGCTTGCATTCCTCGGAAGGATAGCCTTCTCCAATAACAGCATACAATTTTCCCTGATAATAGGACAAGTCGCTGCCCTTATATAAATAGGCATTACAATCCGGGTTATCATGAGTACAGTCGACCCGACCACAAAGCTTCGTAAAGGTATCGCTTCCGTGATCCGCATACCAGATATAGGTAGCATCATCTATACCAATCCAAGTGCCGTTGTCGATTTGTACCTCAGGAATAAAATATATCCCTGTGGGACTGACTGCATGATCTTCCAGATTTACCCCTCTGCGCCGCCCAATCATTCGCTGATTGGGGACGGGGCTTTCTCCTGCCATCCAGTCATAGGTGGCGGTGGGCTCTTCTTCATTTTGAAGCACTGGTTCTTCCTGACAGCCTGTCAAAAACAGCGACAATGTTAGTAGAATGGTGCATATCCTGCGAACTCGCATGGTTTGACCTCCTTATTCGTAGACCACCGCACTCAAAAGCGCAGTGACAATAATGCGGAATAACAAAGCATATGCTGTTATTCTGATGATGCCGTGGGAATCACCATGGTACCGTTGATCCAGAACGTACCATATGCTTTCGTTACCGTACCGCTGTATACGTTAGAGTTTATCGCAAAAACATTGGAAGCAGTTGCTCCAATGGAAGCATAGCCTGTAATGGGAACCATTCCCGCAGCAGAGCTACCCTCGGAATAAGCATATCCACTTATATCATACGAGCTGTTATGTACCAAGTTTTTCACGGCCGCTCCCACTGTAGTGGGAGCATAGGGAGTGGCAATCGATGCTTTTCCACTCGTCGAAGTCTTTGTGACAGACCAATTGTAGGTATACTGCCCATAGGTTGCGGTGCCGGAAGCTGCCATTGCCGGTACTGTCATACAAACGACCAGCAATATTGCCGATACAATACTTACCATTTTGTTCATTCTCTTTTTCATAACATTGACCTCCGTTTAAAATATAATCTTAAAATATATGGATGATCGTGATTCTGCTATTTCTCACTGTATTTGAATTCATGAAGCTGCACATTGCCGCTCCCCAGCTCTGCTTTATCAATGTAATACAGTGGCGTACCTTTGTCTATTTCACTTGTCAAAATAATCCGCTCCGCTGTTTCCGCAGATACGGCAAATCTAGAAATTATTGGGTAATTCAGCTTCACCGTATCCACCAGTTCAAACGCCCAGTTATAAAAATACAGTTGATCATCGGACTCATCCTCAGACGCAACGACCAGACAATCCCGGAAGCAGAAGGCATAATAGCTTCCCTCAAGACCGGTATCGACCATGGACGTTACTTCTCCGGTGGCATAGCTTTGACGCATAATATGCCCATCTTTAAAATAATACGCTTCCTGCTCACCAAACCATGCCGTTACTCCGGGCGACTCCATCAGGAAGGTTTTCTCTCCCGTTGCAAGATCTATCTTGTAATAGTTACTGCGTTTCTCTCCGGAGACTGTTTCTCTAACGAGCGTCACAAGCATATCGCCGCAGTGATAAAGGATCGTGCCTGATTTCTCCAGCCTCTCAGGTTCCTGCATAGATCCATCCAGCTTATAGAAATATACGCCTTCTATATAACTATCTCGCGTACCGTCTCCATTTTCCTGCCAATGATAGAGTTCAAGTACACAATACCCATCCGTGATGATACGACAACACGCAAAAGCTCCCCCTTGACTCTCCACGAAAGACATGATATCCAACAGTTCGAAATGTCCGGAGCCATCCGGGTTCATTCTTATCAGCTTGCATTCCTCGGAAGGATAGCCCTCCCCGATGACCGCATACAATTTCCCCTGATAATAGGACAGGTCGCTCCCCTTATATAAATAGGCATTGCAATCCGGGTTATCGTGGGTGCAGTCTACCCGACCGCAAAGTTTCACAAGCGTATCACTTCCATGGTCGACATACCAAATATAACTATCCTCAGAAAGGGTGCTGTAGGTTCCATGATCTACAAATACACCTGGAGCAAAATAAACTCCTGTGGGACTGACTGCGTGATCATCAAGGCATACACCTGCCCGAACCAGACCGATCCGCCGATTGGAAACCGGACTTTCCCCAGCCATCCAATCATATGTGGCGGTAGGCTCCTCGTCAATAAGGGATGCCGTATCTTCTTGGCAGCCCGTCAATAGCAGCAACAATGCCAGGACTATGATCCATGTTCTATGCTTTCCCATACTGTTCCTCCTGTTCATTATTTCTGTCTTTGCCACCGGAGACCGGCGGCAAAAATCTTAAATCCTCTGCCCTTTGCAATTAACAGAGATCAACATCCGAAGAAGCCTTCGGTATGACTGTGAATGGTACCGTTCACCATCATCGAACCTATTGATCAAATGCAGGCCTCGCATTTCATCTACATTCATCGCAATTATTGGTGTTGCTTATTTGAAATATATAACAAATAGAACAGATTTAACTGTCAACCTTTACACCGCTGATGTTGCTCCCTGATAAATATAATAGACCTCTCCGTTGTCGCTGATAAGCAAATCAACGGCGCAAGACTCCGTAATGCCATTCCGAAAGGTTACTGTAACAGAAACAGTGTCACTTAGGTCAGAGAGAGAAACAAGACCTTGATCGAATTGTTCCATCCACTCTCCCCCCAGCGGCATCCAGCCAATGGCAACACCACCGTAGGGTTCATAATAGTATTGCTGGACCTGTTCATGGGTCATCCGGTACTCCTTGGGAGCATATAGGACAATAGGATCACTGGCTGCAGGAATATTCGTGAGCAAAATGCTGCCATCCACAGTCATACAGATACTTTCCACCTGTTCCGGGTCATCAATTTCCAAAATAAAATGTCCTGCGGAAATGAAAGTCATCACCTTATTTTCCTTCCCCTTATACTGCGTCCATGTGAAGCCTTTTTTATGAGGGTAGGAGTCGACCAGATCCTGGGCATAATCATATTCCTCTTTGCAAACAGCAGCCACCTGAGCCTCTGTCAAGCCATGGATATCCCGAACCCGAATGATCGAATAGGAAGGGACTGCGATACCCTTTTGCATTGCGGCGATGTTGCTTCCCTCACAAAGCAAAAGTTCGATTTGCGTCTGAGACTGCATTATAGGAGAAGTAGTGACAGTCGGTGTTTGCAGCGTCAACGCTTCATACCCGGCTGACTTCTTTTGAACCATAAGTCCCATGCCAATCGCAAAAACACAAACCGCCGCCGTTGCTACAAAGATACACCGGTTTCTGATCGTTCTGTGTGTCTTTGCCCGTCTGATTACCGACCGCGCCATTTCTTCATAAGTTTTCATATTCAAAACCTTCCTCCAAAAGCTTAGTTTTTAAAGCCTGCCTTGCACGGGATACGAGTGCATAGGTATTAGACAGCGATTTTCCCATAATTTTTCCAACATCAGTGCAGTTAAAGCCCTCAAAATAGACCAGCCACAGCACTTGGCGATACTCCCGCTTCAACTTTTTCATAGTCTGATGGACAATGCGCCGGTCATCCTCCCGTATATAGCTGTGTTCCAGATTGCATTCCTCATCCGAAACTTCCGGACAGTCATCCAGCGGAATATCGTTTTTTCTGCGTTTCAAATAATCCAATGCCTGATTGCGACCGATGGCGTATAGCCACGTCTTGAAGGAGGAACGCGCTGAAAACCGTGGCTTTTTCAGAACCAGCTTTAAAAACGTGTCCTCAGTCAACTCCTCTGCTACCGTAAGGTTTGATACGAAACCGTTTATGTACAGCATCAGACCATCACGATACTCCTGAATGATCTGAATAAGACCGATTTCATCCCCTTCAAGAAATCGTTGATAGTATTCTATTTCTTTGTCCATCATTCACTCTCCTTCTCTGACCATCCCATCTATTAGACGACAACAATGAGAGAAACCTTACAGTTTACAACTCTTTTTTATGCAAAATCGCTGTAAACAGTTTTTTCACATCCAAACTGACATTTTATAATCCAGAATGCGTGTTCTGCCTGACACAATCAGGGAATTGTCATATCGATCGTACTACAAAACGGTACGACGCACGCCTTTTCCTGCAAGAAATAGCAATCGCCCAGGGCAAAGTACATAGCTCTGGGCGATCATTCATCGTTATTGACCGATATTCACTTGTTTCTGCATACAGATTTTCAAAATCGTACACTTTTCGTTTTTCGAATGCGCCATCTTGGGCGATTGGGGCATCCTTTAATCAATGAACATCGCATCCCCAAAAGAGAAGAAACGATATCTCTGTGCAACTGCCTCATGATATGCCGCCAGCACTTTTTCCCGTCCTGCGAATGCCGAAACCAGCATCACAAGGGTGCTTTCAGGAAGATGAAAGTTGGTGATCAGTCCCTGCATTGCCTTAAACTGATAGCCTGGATAAATAAAGATCTCCGTCCATTTCGATTTTGCTTCAAAGCTGCCATCTTCATTGACTAAGCTCTCCAATGTACGGCAAGAGGTGGTACCGACGCAGATGATTCTGCCTCCCTTTGCCCGGGTTTCGTTCAGAATATCAGCTGTCTCCCTGCCGATCATGCAAAGCTCCGAGTGCATATGATGCTTTGTGATCTCCTCTGCCTTTACCGGCCGGAAAGTACCCAGACCTACATGGAGGGTAACAAACGCAATGTTAACTCCCTTGTTACGAATTTTGTCCAGCAATTCGTTGGTAAAGTGCAGTCCGGCTGTGGGGGCTGCTGCGGAACCAATTTCCCGGGAGTAGACTGTCTGATACCGCTCCTGATCCTGCAATTCCTCTTTGATATAAGGAGGCAGCGGCATTTTTCCCAGACGTTCCAAAACCTCCAAAAAAATTCCATCATAGTGAAATTCCACGATCCGGTTACCATCCTCCAGCACCGAGGCAACGGTTGCCGTCAGTTCTCCGTTTCCGAAAATCACTTCATTGCCCGGCTGCATTTTTCGTCCGGGTTTACAGAGGCATTCCCACTTCTTATCACCCAGATCCCGCAAAAGCAATACCTCCACCGCTCCTCCGGTTGGGCGGTGTCCTAAGAGTCTTGCCGGGAGAACTCTGGAATCGTTCATAACCAGACAGTCACCGCTGTGCAAATAATCAATGATATCACCAAAATGCTTATGGCTTATCTCCCCGGTTTCTCGATCCATAACCAACAGCCGAGAGCTATCACGCTGCTCCAAAGGTGTTTGGGCAATCAATTCCTCGGGAAGCTCATACCAAAAATCGTGCGTTCTCAAAATCGTTCCTCCATCTTGATACTTTTGACTTATTATAGCCCAATTCCCCAGTTTTTGCAACACGCAAAACTCTTGAGTTTCCGCAAAAAGCAAAATGGAATATAGACGAACCTGGGAAGATACG
>CAZENN010000043.1:0-15164 GCA_964513605.1 uncultured Oscillospiraceae bacterium | reverse complement strand
GGAAGATGCCGAGAAGCTGGTTGCCGAGCTGAAGGAAGCTGGCGCCGAGGCCGAGCTGAAGTAATTCGCTCTAAAGCACATAGAAATGGTCTGTTGCAATGTCTTTGCAGCAGGTCATTTTGTTCTATCGCATAACGGGAGGTCCTTATGGATTCTATTCGTGAATTTTTTGAAGGTCTGGTGCCAAGCAATTTTGATTTTACACGGTATCTTTGGCTTTTACTCATTGGCATCGGTGCCGCATTGGTGCTGAGCCTTCTATTTCGGCTGATTTGTGGCAAAGGCTCCGCTTTGAACCACAGCGTATCCTCTGCCATTGCGATTTTGTGTGTGTATGCGGTGAGTATCGTTATCTATAGCACCGGTGGTTCACTGGAGATGATCCTGTCTCCCCTTCCCTTTGTACAGCTGTCCGGGGACTATCTGTATGTGTTCCCTGTAATGGATGCGGAATTTACGGCAGTGTGTGCGGAAATTCTGGATATGATCATTCTGGCATTTCTCATGAATCTGCTTGTCAGCTGGCTGCCAAAGGGGAAGAAGCTGTTGGGCTGGTACTTCTTCCGGTTTCTCAGCGTGGTGCTTGCCATCTGTCTGCACTATGTAATCAATCTGGTACTGGATGCTGTGCTACCCCAAGGGTTTGCGGACATTGCACCCACGGTGCTGCTGATCGTGATCATCGCCTCATTGCTGCTGGGCTGTCTGCGGCTGCTGACTGGCGGTGCGCTGGCTCTGATCGATCCGCTGCTGGGCGTGCTGTACACCTTCTTCTTTGCCAACGTGGTTGGCAAGCAGCTGAGCCGTGCTATTATGACCACCTTTTTGCTGACGGCTTTGGTTTATCTTTTGAATTATCTGGAGATGACCGCCATCTGTGTGGCATCTGTGGCACTGGTTGCCTATCTGCCCGTGATCATTTTGGCATTGATCTTGTGGTATGTCATCGGAAAACTGCTGTGAATAAACAACTACCCCCATAAAAAACGGTTTTCACCGTTTTTTATGGGGGTAGTGCTTTGTATTGAGATCAGAAGGTTGCGTAGTCCGGGTCAGCAGCCTGGGCTGGGGTGACACTGATAGCAGTCAGCACCGGTCCCAACTCGCCCTTGTAGAGCCGATGTTTCTCTGCAGTGATCTTCGCTGTAACCTGTACCCAGGAACGAGACTCCAGCTCTTTGCTCCCCTCATAGCGGCAAGGGATGCCACAGAACTGGATATCATCCACACAGCAGGTCATCACAAACCGCCCCGGAGCAAACATGGCACTTTTTTCCCGGCGAAGCATGGCAACCTGCCCCTTAAAGCAAACGGTCTTCCCATCGTATTTCTGAGGCTCCTCGGTCACATCCCGATACCACAGGGCATAATCATCATCTGCCACTTGAATTACCGGTGCGTTGATGTCAAAAGGCAGTGGGTCCTCCACATCATCAAATTGGGTAGTGCCGTCTGTATAGTCATAGAGGATATCGATGCGGCGGCTGGCTGCCCTTGCCAGCTTGTGGAAGGGCATAAAGTCCGCACCGGGCTTCAGGCGGTTGAATACCACCATCTGCGCCCCCACCAGCTTGTCCATCACCAGATTGCGCATATTATCGTTGTAGGTCATGATGGTAGTCGCATCCGCAAACATAACCTCTTGGGCTACCACCCAATCCTCCGGGAACCGGGTATACAGGTCGCCCACCAGCTGCATACCGTTCAGCTCTGCAACCACCCTTTGAATCTTATACTTTTTCGCAAGGGACTGCAATTCCTTTGTGGTAACACTTTGCTGATCCAGCACCTCAAGGAACACATTTTGATGGGGATAGGTTGAAAAATCATATTCCTCCTCCCCTTCCTCAAATACCAGAAGCAGGGTTCGCTCTCCGGCATTGAACCGCTCGTCCTCTAAGGTCTCCTGAATGAATTTGGTCTTACCGGACTCCAAAAAGCCGGTGAATACATAAACCGGAATCTGCTGCATATGAAGCTCCTTTATACCTTGAACAATTTTGCCACAGCAGCCTCATCCAGCTTGGAGCCAATGACACAGAGCTTGCCGATGACACCCGCACCACCCATGCGCACGTCTGCTTCCTCAGGGACATAGTCAAAGTGAATCCAGCCGCCGTCCTCACAGGCTACAATGCCCTTAGCGCGAAGAATCATGCCATAGGAACCAGTATCCAGCTCCTTCAATGCAGCCTCAATATCCTTGACGCTGAACTTCTTCGCTGTCTCAACGCCCCAAGAGGTAAACACCTCATCAGCATGATGATCATGGTGATGTCCACAGCAGCAGTGACCGTCCTCATGGTGGTGATGGTGCTCATGGTCGTGGCAGCAGTGACCGTCCTCATGGTGGTGATGGTGCTCATGGTCGTGGCAGCAGTGACCATCCTCATGGTGGTGATGGTGCTCATGGTCGTGACAGCAGTGACCATCCTCATGGTGGTGATGGTGCTCATGCTCCAGTTCCTCCAAAGCCTTGGCCAACGATGTCTTTCCCTCCATGGCCTCTAAAAGCTGGGCACCGGTCAGCTCCGCCCACGGAGTTGTGACCAATGCTGCCTCGCTGTTGTGCTGGCGCAGCAGCTCCACTGCTTTATCCAACTTTTCCTGAGAAATCCCGTCGGTTCTGGACAGGATAATGGTGGATGCCGTCTCGATCTGATTGTTATAAAACTCGCCAAAGTTTTTCATATAGATCTTGACCTTACCGGCATCTGCTACAGCCACGGTGTAGCCCAAAGACACCTCATCATTGGTGACCTTTTCCACCGCCGCAATGACATCAGAAAGCTTACCCACGCCGGAGGGCTCAATGATGACCCGGTCAGGATGATAAGTGGAAATGACTTCCTCCAAGGCTTTACCGAAGTCACCAACCAACGAGCAGCAAATGCAGCCGGAGTTCATTTCCGTGATATTGATACCGGCATCCTGCAGAAATCCACCGTCAATTCCGATCTCACCGAATTCATTTTCGATGAGGACCAGCTGCTGCCCGGAATAGGCTTCCTGAATCATTTTCTTAATCAGTGTGGTTTTTCCGGCTCCCAGAAAGCCGGAAAAAATATCGATTTTTGTCATTTATACATTTTCCTTTCTAAGCTCATTTCATGATCGGATTGGTTATATTATATCACCGAACCGCTCTCGTGACAAGTCAATATTTTCACAGTCCAATCGACATAATCCCCTTGATTTTTCGCATACCCATGGGGTAATCTTTAATCATGTGGGCCACCCCCAGCGACAGTCCACAAACGCCGCCCCGTTTCTCCCACGGGGCGGCGTTGTATTTTATGCATATTGTTCTATCAGATAATTGGAATGAGCAGCAGGCGGTCCTCCTTGGGCTCCTCTCGCAGACCGTTCGCTTTGCGGATGGCATCCACCGTGGAGCCGCTTTCCTTTGCCAGCTCCCACAGACTCTGCTCTCCCCTGCGGCGCAGAAGCAGCGATGGACGTGCCGGGTCCGGCGTTTCCGGCTCTCCCAGATCCAGCCCGGTTACCATCGGAATGCCCTGCCGGGATACACTCAGTGCTTGGACCTGAAGCTGCGGCATCACCGACAATTGATCCGCACCGCAAATGACCTTTGGAGAATCCGTACACAGGACATTTCCGTTGATCTGCACCGTGTCCTCCACCGGAAGCTCCCATTGCGCATCCCATCTGCCAAGGCTGCATTGAAGCGTCCCCGCCGGGTCATAATACAGGACCTGAACACTCCCCGGAGCCTCCAGCTGAGCCAAATTACCGGCACGTCGAACCGTTGGATGCTCCGGCATGAGGACAGTATCTACCACCTTATCGCAGGGGATATTCATCAGCACCTCCGGCTGGAGCGTCTGTCGGCTTACGTCCAGTGCCGCCGGAAGCCGAACCTCCTGCTCCTTTACCACCACAGAACGAATGGGGCTGTACGCATCCTCCGTTAGCTCCAGCATTTTTTGATCCCAGATCAGATATTGCCCGACCAAACCGCATTTCAGACGTATCCGTCCCTCCTGCAGCTCAGGCTCCAGGGAGGAAAGCTCCACCATGACCGACGCTGTGGCATCCTTGTCATATTCATGATCCAAATCCGCAAGCTGAGAAAACTCAAACTCCGCGTCCTGCGTTTGCAGCGAACCATCTCCGGCATCATACAGCAGATGACAGCGAGCGACTCCGATGAAGGTCACTTTATTCCCCACCACCTGCTGCTGTGTGATCCTCGGCTCCACGCGGCAATACAGCAATCTTTGAAGCTGAGGAAGCTCCAGATCCTCATCCACCACAAAGCTCTTTTCACCGGTTTCCCGGGGGAGCATCACCGGATAGCTGCGCTGAAGCAGCTGGACATCCGATGGCAGCTCCTGCTGGGTATATACACAGGCATCCCACGGCTCCATCGCCTCCGCCAGAAGTCCCAAGCTGGCACGAACCATCAGCTTCCGTTCAGAAAGCATCCGGGCATCCAACGCCTTCAATAGGCACTGACAGCGGATACTGCCCTCCCGTTGACTGTCCGTCAGCTCCCATTTCTCCTGAAAGGGAATCCAAACCTCCAGGCTTTGGGGCACACCACCTGCCATGGGAAGGTACAGCACCCATGCCATCACACCACCGTTGATGCCGATACTGCCATTTCGCCATTCTTTTCCCCGGAGAACAGGCTGTCCCCATGCCCCTAAAATGCTGCCAATGTCCGGCATTCCGTCAGACAGCCTGACCTCCTGGGTCTGCTCCTGACTTTTCACCTGACGGATATCCCAACGCATACAAGGGAAGCACTTGCCTTCAAAGTCAAGTTCCAATCTTACCACTCCTTATCCCACAGTCTGTATTACATCCTATTCCCCGGTGGACAAGTTTATGCCTTTATTTTTTCTGTAAAATCAAAATCCCTACTGCGATCAAACCGATCCCACAAACATTGCGAACCCCTTCTGACTGGAGCCAGCAGCCTGCCAACAGCCCAAGTCCAAAGAACAATGCCGCCAGACCCCAAAATTGATTTCTTCGGCACACAAAAACACCCCCTGCCAATTACTATGCAGGGGGTGCCACAATATGATTGAATTACATGATTTTCATACAGACTTCCAAAATTTCAGCGAGTATGGGAATACAGATCTGACGACCATAGCCCCCATCCTCCACTGCCACCAGAAACGCCAGAGGGTACTCCTCGTCCGTGATAAAGCCGGCAAACATAGCATTGGATTTCTGGTCACCGCCTACCTGTGCGGTGCCGGATTTGGCGCAGATCGTCAGCTCCGGGAAATTCTCAACGCCGTACTTTTCGATGACATTGTTTCGCATCATTCGCTGCAGCTCCTGCGCCGTCTCCCGGGGCATGATTCGATCCCCGGTCTGAGCCTTCGCCTGATAGGTCACGGAACTGCCGCAGCTGACCTGCTTGACCAAATGCGGTGTGATCTGGACGCCGTCATTGGCAATGGTTCCCATATAAGTCAAGAACCTGCATGGATTTACCTGATCCAGATGCTGTCCGATACCGCTCCATGCCACCTCCAATGCCGCCGCATCGGTCACATCAAAATTACCGGCAGCGGTGGTGATGCCATCAAAGGTCACAGGATCGGTGATGTGATACTTCCGAACATATTCATCCAGCTTTTCGGCCCCCAACTGATCTATGATCTGAGCAAAGGCACAGTTGCACGACTGAGCAAGGGCAGAGTCAAAGTCCAGTTTTCCATGAACCTTCTCACAGGTCACAGCTTCTTTTCCATACTCATAGCTTCCGGTACAGGTAAAGGTCTGCTCATGGATATCTTCGATCTCCTCCAAAGCCGCCGCTGCGGTGACAGTCTTAAAAATGGAGCCGGGAATATAGACCGACTGCGTAAACCGGTTCATATAGACACCCTCAAATGCACTGTCATCCTCCTGAATTTGGGGTACATTGTCCGGGTCATAGTTTGGTGTGGTCACCGCACACAATATTTCACCGGTTTTGTAATTGTAGATCGCTACCGTTCCCTTATACTCCCCCATGGCCTTCAGTGCGGCAGTTTGGAGCTGGGAACTAATGGTCAGGGTTGCCTTCCCGGTGCCGGAATAGGAATAAAGCCCGGTCAAAGAACTATAGCCTGCCATTTCCTTTGCATAGGCCGCAACCGCTGGGGCACTGATATAGCCATAGCGATCTCCCAGCCAGTGGATCATGGAGGCTCGTATTTCCTTTGTAGCTGCATAGGTTCGATTTTCGGAGGTATCCAACAGCAGAACACCATCCCGGTCCGTGATCACACCGGTATTGATATTCGTACCGCTGTACACATGGGGGCTTCCCTGCGTCATGACCCATTCGTCACCGTAAAGGAAGTATTCCACAAGAAAAAACACCAGCCCGCCCAGCATCAATCCTACCAAAACCCAAATTGCGACCGAGCGCATTGCAATTCTATTCATCTGTCTTCCTCCTTGCCCCCAGTCGTACCGCAAAGCTGGCATTCTGCCGGGTGTCCGCTGCCTTGATAAACGCCAGAAGTCCCCATGCGCAGATCATACTGGAACCTCCATTGGATACAAACGGAAATGTAACACCGGTCAAGGGCAGAACATCCACGGTGCCCAATACATTGAAGATGGTCTGCACCACCAGGATGCTTCCGGCTGTACAGGCTCCGATGGTATAGAAGCTGCTTCTGCTGACCCGGGAACAACGCATGGAAAACAGTGCCAGCACCGCGATCACCAGCACCGGCAGTACCGCCATGATCAAGCCCCATTCCTCTGCAATGGTAGCAAATACCACATCGGAGTCCGCCGCAAAGAGGTTCTTTAGCCAGCCTCGTCCGATTCCAAGACCGAAGAGCCCTCCTGAGGACAGACACATCAGTGCTCTGGTCTGCTGATAGCCGGTGGTGGAAGGATTTTCCCAAATATGCCGCCAGGTCGAAAACCGACGGAGGGCGTGAGGGGCGATCTTTAGCGCAATGACCCCGGCAAATCCCAGGGCAGTGACCGCCAGCGCAATGGTGCCCACACTGCCGGAGCGCAGGAATGCGATCATCAGAAAGGCACAGAAAAAGATCAACGCCGTGCCGAAATCGTTCATCAGTGCCAAACATCCGCATATCACAACGGTATAGGCAATGAAGAAAATCAAATTTCGCTTATTCATCAGCCGATCCATGGTCGAGGCACCAACGAACACAAAACAGACTTTACTCAGCTCCGAGGGCTGGATGGACAGTGGGCCAATGACCAGCCAGTTTTTTGCGCCGTAATATTCCTTTCCGAAAACCAGAGTAACGCCCAGCAGCAGAACACCCAGCACTGCCGCCACATAGCGAACCTTTTTTGCCCGTTCCAGATCTCGCATACACCAGCCTGCCAGCAGGAACAAGCAAAGTCCCATCAGAAGCGCAACCAGCTGCTTTACTGTCTCCCCGGGCTTGACGGTGCAAATCGCCGCCATCCCCAGGGTACACAGGAAAAACGCCAACGTTTCAATTTCAAAAGCCGGTCGGCGGATTCCCAGATAAAAAATCAACAAGATCCACTCCAGCAGCATGATACCGCCGAAGCCGCTGACGATGGAAATACCGTATTGCGTACCGCCAATCAAGAAGCCGATACAAGTCAGTGCCTGAAAAATGGACAGCAGCAAAAGATTTGTGATGCTCTCCACCGCGCTGGAGGCTCTGGTTCGTATTTGCGCCAAACGCTTCTCCTGCTGCTGGGAGATGGGCTGAAGGGTCACCTCCACGCCGCCAAGATCGATCACATCCTCTTCGCCAATGGCGCAGATGCTGACTCGCTTCCCATTGACACGGACGCCGCCCTTGGAATTGGCATCCGCCACCGTCCAACTGCCGTCATCATACCGGGTCAGAACCGCATGGTTTCGGGATACCGTGGGAACATCTATGACCACATCACATCGCTTGTGCCGCCCTATGATGGTCTCCCAGTGGGTGATGGGCCGCTTGTCCCCATCAGGAAAACACAGCCATGCCCAAATCTCAGGCTCCCGGCGAAAGGTCAACATCGGCTTACAGCACCGCCATAGCAGCAGCAGTGCCAGCACCGGGGCTGTAAAACGCATGATACCAAGATACACATCCGCAAAGGTATCGCCCGCGCCTATGATTGCTTTAAGAAAATTTGACATTGCAGCACCTCCTTTGTGTTCCTGTCATTTTATTCCTTTTCGCAATAAAGATTCCGCAGAGCCTGAATTTCCGCGGCGTAGCCGGGAAGCTCATTGGGCGTTTCTAAAATCATGGGAAGCCTGCTCAGCTTTGGGTGGTTGATAATAGCTTCAAAGGTATCCCATCCCAAGGAACCGGCTCCGATGCATTCATGCCGGTCCTTATGGCTTCCAAAGGGATTTTTGGAATCATTTAAATGCAGGGCTTTCAGGCGGCTCAGACCAACCACTCGATCAAATTCTTCCAGAACACCATCCAGATCATGGACAATATCATATCCCGCATCATACACATGACAGGTATCCAGGCAGACACCCAGTGCATCGCTGCCAACAGCGTCAATGATTGCTTTCAGATGCTCAAAGCGTCCTCCCACTTCACTGCCCTTTCCTGCCATGGTCTCAAGAAGGACCGTTACCGGATAGCCGGGAGCCAGTGCTTTTTTCAGAGCCTCCGTGATCTGCTCCACCGCTGTTTCCACTCCCTGCCCCACATGGCTGCCGGGGTGGAAATTATAGTACTGGTCCGGAAGCTCTCCCATCCGGCGCAGATCATCTGCCAGCACCTGAGCGGCAAATTGTCTTGCCTCCGGGTCTGCGGTACATAAATTCATCGTATAGGAACCATGGGCAACCAGCTTTCCAAACTTCGCGCTTCTGAGTGCTTCCATTGCCGCCGCACAGTCCGCCGGATCCTGCGCCTTCGCTTTTGAGCCTCTGGGATTTCTGGTGAAAAAAGCGAAGGTATTGGCACCAATGTCACAGGCGGTACGCACCATGGCAAGATTCCCCCCTGATGCGGATAAATGGCATCCCAAATACAGCATGGTATCAACTCCTTTATCTTATAGCATACCATATATCCAAATAAAAATCAAATTACCATTTCATTAAGAAAAAAAATATGATATAGTATATGCAATCAACAAAGGAGGTGTATCATGCCGAAATCTGACAATCAAAAGCTAAAGATCCTTTATATCCGAGATTATTTGGAGCAAAACTCCCATGAAAGCCGTCTGGTGAAGGCCTCGGAGCTTATCGACATGCTGGAACGGAACTATCAAATCACCTGTGACCGAAAGACCATTTATTCCGATATTGCCGCCTTGCAGGATTACGGTGTGGATATCATATCCGTCCCCGGAAAAAACGGAGGCTACTATATCGGCTCCCGAAATTTTGAACTTTCTGAATTGAAGCTGCTGATCGATGCGGTTCAGTCCAGCCGGTATTTGACCGAAAAGAAATCCCGGGAGCTGATTGAAAAGCTCTGCCGGGAATGCAGTGTCCACGATGCCAGTCTGGTCCGCCGGGATGTCCGGGTCTCCGGTCGGGTAAAAAGCATGAATGAAACCATCTACTACAATGTAGATGCCATTCAGGAGGGTATTGCCGCCGGGATGCAAATTCGGTTCCGCTACTTTGATTTTTCCATGAACGGTCAGCGGCAATACCGGGACAAGGATTATCTTGCCAGTCCCTACGGTCTGTGCCAGGATAACGACAACTGCTACCTTTTAGCCTGGTCGGAACGACATGGTGTTACCTCCTATCGGGTAGACCGAATGTGCAATATTGAAATTACCGACCAGCCCCGTATCCCCTGTCCCGAACTGACCGGTAAGGCATTCACTGACCATGCAAATCAGCTTTTCCAGATGTTTGCCGGAGATTTGGTAAACGTAAAGCTGCAATTTCACAAGGAGCTGGTGAATGTGGTCATTGATCGCTTTGGACGGGATACGATGCTGATCCCTCAGCCGGACGGCATTCATTTCAATTTTACCGTTCCGGTGGCTGTCTCCCCCATGTTCCTCAGCTGGGTCATCGGTTTTGGAGATAAGGCAAAAATCCTGCATCCCAAAAGTGCCATCGAAGCCTGCAAGCGTTTATGCACCGAATCCCTTTCCCACTATGATCCCTGATCCGTTGGTGTATCTGAAAGGCTCATGGATGAGAAGATTTTTTCCCACTGCTGTTCCAGCTGTCCGGATTGGTTTTCCTCTGCCATAACACTGACACAGTAATGGTAGCTGCCGTCATCCAGCACCGCCGCTCTTCCGATTTGGTCGCCCCCTTCTCCGGCACTGGTCCAGACCCAGTCGTATCGCCTGATGTCATCATGTCGTGTCTTCAAAATCGTCAACTCCTGCGTCCCATAGCCACAGAGACTTTGAACCGTCCGTTCTAAATCTCCTGCCGCCAGTGTTTGGATAGCCAGACTGTAACCGTCGCAAAAATACAGCTTTTCGCTGTCCTGCGTCCATATTACCTGCTGAGCAGCCTCCTCCGGTAAAGGAACGACCAGCTCCTTTGCCGGTGCCAAAACCGGAATCAGCAGCTCATCCGACACGGTTTCCATTGGCTCTTCTGTGCCGCAGCCGGATAAAAGAAGCAGGCACAACAACATGATCCAACATTTTTTCATTATCATTACCTCCTCAAAGGATATTTACTTATGAAACCATTTTTGATCTGCCTTTCCATAATAAATGCACTTGCCTTTCTGCTTATGCTGATCGATAAGAGAAAAGCTCAGCAAGGCAAGTGGCGCATCAGCGAGGCTGCGTTGATTGGCTTTGCTGTATTGGGTGGGAGCCTCGGGACGCTCATCGGAATGTATCTGGTTCGTCATAAAACCAGACATCGCAAATTCACCGTGGGAGTCCCTGTTATTTTAATTATTCAGATTCTCATTATTCTGTTGGTCTACCGGCTTTTGTAAAAACAATTCAGCGGCTGCATCAGGAACTTCATCTGATGCAGCCGCTTTGTTATGCTTCCAGTATTGCTTCTGCCGTCATGATCCCATCAATGGCAGCGGACATGATGCCTCCGGCATAGCCTGCGCCTTCCCCCGTTGGGTAAAGGCCGCGCAAAGTACTCTGCCGGTTTTCGTCTCGCAGGATACGCACAGGGGATGAGCTTCGGGTCTCCGGTGCCGTCAAGACCGCCTCCGGGTCAGAAAAGCCCTTAAGATTGCGCTCCAGCTGGGGAATCGCCTCCTTCAGCGCATGGGTGATCTTCTGCGGCAGTACCTGATGAAGGTCACACCAGGTCACCCCCGGGCGGTAGGTGGGCAAAACCCTTCCGGGGCCGGTGCTGGGTCTTCCCGTTAAGAAATCTCCCACCAGCTGGGCAGGTGCCCGATATCCGCCAACGGCATAGGCTGCCTGCTCGATCTGCCGCTGCCAGTGCATACCGCCCAAGGGTCCATCATAAGGAAACTCCTCCGGGTTCAATGTCACCAGCAGGGCTGCGTTGGCGTTGATACCCTCCCGGTCCGCATTGCTCATGCCGTTGGTGACTACACCGCCTTCCTCAGAAGCCGCCGCCACCACATAACCGCCGGGGCACATGCAGAAGGTATACACCGTCTCCCGGTCCAAATGCCGCACCAGCTTATAATCCGCAGGCGGCAGTACCGGGTTATCAGCACCATACTGGGAGTGGTTAATCAAGCTTTGAGGATGCTCGATACGAACGCCCATGGAAAAGGGCTTCGGCTCCATGGGGACTTGGGCATCAAGAAGCATCTGAAAGGTATCTCTTGCCGAGTGTCCAATTGCAAAAACCGCCTGAGAGCAGGCGATCACAGAGCCATCCTCCAGCTCCAGACCGGTGAGAGCTCCATTTTCCTGGCGTACTCCGGTTACTTGGGTTTGAAAGCGCACCTCGCCGCCCAATTGGATAATGCGCTTGCGAATGTTCTGAACCACCGTCAGCAAAACATCCGTCCCTACATGGGGCTTGGCCTCAAAGAGGATATCCTCTCTGGCTCCTGCCGCCACCAGCTGCTCCAGAATCCAGCCAATTCTGGGATTATTGACGCCGGTATTCAGCTTTCCATCAGAAAAGGTTCCTGCTCCTCCCTCTCCAAACTGGACATTGCTTCTGGTATCCAGCTCCCCGGTTTCAAAGAAGTGTTTTACCTTTTCATTTCGGGTCTGGGCATCCGCTCCACGCTCCAGCACAACGGGTTTCCATCCTGCCAGTGCCAGCACCAGTGCCGCAAACATTCCGGCAGGACCAAAGCCCACCACCACCGGACGCTGGGCAGGAGGCTGGGTGGCTTTGGGAGGACGATAAAATTTTTGAGGTGCGATCACCGCGCGCTTGCAGCGGCACTGCTTCAAAATCTTCCCCTCGCTCCCCTCCACCTGCACATCCACCGTGTAAACATATTTCACATCCGGCTTTTTTCGGGCATCAACGGACCGACGCACCAGCCGCAGTCCCCGAATTTTTGGGGGTGAGATTTTCAACAGCCGGGCAGCTTCAAAGGTCAGCTGGTGGGCATTATGTTCCGGGGGTAAAATAATATCATTGATTCTGATCATAGCGTTTCCTTTCCTGCCTGGATTCCTGCGGCGTAACCGGAGCTCCATGCCCATTGGAGATTATAGCCGCCGCAGTCACCGTCAATATCCAGCACCTCACCACAGGCGTACAAACCGGGAACCAATTTGCTTTCCAGCGTTTGGGGATCAAATTCATCGGTGCGGATTCCACCGGCGGTGACCTGGGCACTGTCCATGCCCAGCGGCTCTGTCAGCGGAATTTCAAAGCTCTTCACCGCTTTTGTTACCGCCAGCAGTTCCTCCATGGACAAAAGGCGAATGGGGTGATTGGCGGAAATGCCTGCCGCCTTCACCAAAACTCTGCCTAAGCGGTTATGGAGGATACCTGTCAGCAGTTCTTCAACGCTCTGAGGTGTTCCTCTGCGCCGTTCCAGCTCCCGAATCAATTCATCCTGAGAGATCTGAGGCAGAAGATCCAGCTTGCACAGCCACTGCCCTGCTCCTTGGCAAGCATCCCGGGAGATCTCAAAAATCACGGGACCGGACAGACCGTACTCGGTAAATTGCAGCTCTCCTTGGCTGTGGGCGTAAAGAACATCATCGTGATAGATTTCCGCCACGCAATTGGCTCGAACGCCCTTCAATGCTCCAACACCGCCCCAGCCGCATTTGAGCTGCACCAGAGCCGGACGCAGCCGGGTCATATGGTGTCCCATGCTTCGCAGCAGCTGATAGCCGGACATGGAGCCGCCCAGCTTAGTTCCTGCCAAGCCACCGCAGGCAACGATGACTTTATCGCAATATTCACCGTCCACCGAAAAGCCGGCTCCCTCGCGGCGCAGCTTACGAATCTCACAACCGGTACGCAGGGAGATATTGGGCTTTTCCAAAGCGAAGCGCAGTACATCCACCACGGAATTTGCCTGATCGGAGTAGGGGTAGACCCGACCAGATGGCTCTGACACCGTAAACAATCCCAGTCCCCGAAACCATTGAAGGGCCTGCTCCGGGCCAAACGATGCCAACGCAGCCTCAACAAACCCGGGCTGTTCCCCATGATACCCACCATCTGCGGCATGGAGATTGGACAAATTACAGCGACCGTTTCCGGTAGCTTGGAGCTTTCTGCCCAGCCTTGCCTGACGCTCAAAAAGGATCACCTGAGCTTTTGGATTCTGCGCCGCTGCCCATGCGGCAGCCATTCCTGATGCGCCGCCGCCGATAATTCCAATTATCATTCCATTCACCAACTTTCTGCCCTCCATTATACCCGACTCTTTCCCCTCTGACAAGAAAAACTTCCTTGCATTCGGCAAAAGCTGTGGTATAATACCATCGGTGATACAATGAATCGGGATCATATTGACAAAATTGCAAAAACAGCGGAAGACCGGATGCTTCTTGCAAAGCTATGGGATAAGATTCAGGGCGGCATTCGCAGGAGCATCCCATCAAATACCGGCTTTCTCTCTCCCAGGGAGCTGGAAATGGCACGGTTTTTATTCGGACAGCCGGAGGGACTCTATTCCTTTGGCGGCTTTGAAAACGCTGAGCGGAAAATGCTTTGCTATCTGCCGGAGTATTTGGATGAAAACTGGCTGTATGGGGAGGATTCCCCTGCGGTCTGCCTCCGTGCTTCTTTTTATCAGGGTGATACCCCCAGCCATCGGGATTTTCTTGGCGCGCTCATAGGCTGCGGCATCAGCCGAGAATCCGTGGGTGATATCTGTGTAGGTCAGGACACCTGTGATTTCTTTGTGACAGCGGAAATCGCCCCCTATCTGCTCCAAAGCTTTTCAGGAGCCGGTCGGGTCAAGGTACAGCTGCGCCGGATTTCTCTGGGGGAAGCTGAAATCCCGGAACCTCAGATCAAAGAAATTCGGGATACCATGGCATCCATTCGACTGGATGCGGTGATTTCTTCTGGCTTTCGCATTGGCAGAAGTCTGGCTGCCCAGTATATCAGCGGCGGCAAAGCCTCCATCGATGGTCTCCCCTGCGAGAAGCCGGACAAATCGGTTGCGGAAGGCTCCTGTGTCAGCGTCCGGGGGCTTGGAAAAATTAAACTATATTCCGTCAACGGTCAGACGAAAAAGGGCCGAATTTCGGTGGTGATTCACCGGTATGTGTGAGGATTTGTTATGAAAATGGATGAAGTGATCGCCAGAATCAATGTTCTGGCAAAGAAAGCCAAGGAAGAAGGACTGACGGCAGAGGAACTGTCCGAGCGTGACAAGCTGCGGCGCATCTATATTGACTCCGTGAAAGCGAATTTGGTCGGTCAGTTGGAAAACACCTACATCGTAGGATCTGATGGTCAAAAGCGCAAGCTGGAGAAAAAGGGGTAATTTCTGATACTGCCGTGCATCCGCCACAGTCTTAGCTGGGGATGCACCCTTTCCTGCGCGGAGCTGCCCCATATTTTTGACAGCTTCTGGCGTGGCTCCAATGCACAGGGACAGCAAGGAAGCGGTTTGGGTCTTTATATTTGCCGCCAGCTGATGCACAAAATGAACGGTGAGATTTTTGCGGAAGCAAACGGAACATCTCTTCGCGTCACCGCCGTATTTCCAATGGCATAACCTAAAAAATTCTCGCCTCCCCAAATGGAGAGGCGAGAATTTTTTTTATCGCGCTGTTCTTATGCGAAAAGTTGCTTTGCGTAGTAGCCGTAGACTGCACAGCTTGCGGCG
>CAZENN010000042.1:2533-15970 GCA_964513605.1 uncultured Oscillospiraceae bacterium | reverse complement strand
CTGCGGAGAATCGTGGGTGCGGTAGGACCGTCCAGAGGCCGGTCGCTACTTTGGTCGGTGGTGATACTTGCCCTGCGGAGAATCGTGGGTGCGGTAGGACCGTCCAGAGGCCGGTCGATACTTGGGTGCAGTGGTGATACTTGCCTTGCGGAGAATCGTGGGTGCGGTAGGACCGTCCAGAGGCCGGTCGCTACTTTGGTGCGGTGAATATACTTACCTTGCGGCGAATCGTGGGTGCGGTAGGACCGTCCAGAGGCCGGTCGCTACTTGGGTGCGGTATTTTGCTCGTTTGGGAATATCTTGTATCTTGTATCTTGTATCTTAAAAACCCCCTCTCCCCTGCCGGATTTGACCGGTGGGGAGAGGGGTTTTTTATACCTCTTTGTACATGGCGGCGGCATCGTCTTTTCGGGTGGTTTCGTTGATTTGCAAAACCTCCACCGCTATGGTGCGGCTGCCCAGGGCGATCTCGATCTTATCACCGAGCTTTACCTCATAGCCTGCCTTGACCACACGGCCGTTGACGCTGACTCTGCCGTTGTCACAGGCTTCGTTTGCCACCGTCCGACGCTTGATCAGACGGGACACCTTCAAATATTTGTCAAGACGCATGGTTTACTTCGTCACCGCGTCCTTCATTGCCTTGCCGGGCTTGAACGCAGGTACATCTGTAGCGGCGATCTGCATGGTTTCGCCGGTTTGGGGATTTCTGCCGGTGCGGGCTTCCCGGTGCTTGACCTCGAAAATGCCGAAGCCGGGCAGCTGGACCTTGTCACCCTCACTCAGAGCGGCAACAATGGTATCCAGAGTGGCACCGATGACACACTCGGTATCCTTCTTGGTCATGCTTACCTTTTCGGCGACAGCGGCGATCAGTTCAGTCTTATTCATAACAATATTTCCTTTCTTCATTCCAATTTTACTTTAAACGGAGTAGTTTCGCAATTTTTTCGCCCTTCGGGAGCAGCAGGCAGTCTTCCCGGGTGATGGCCTTCAGCGTCACGGCACACACCAGATATACTGCCACGCCCACCAGAATGGGCAGGGCACACAGGATCAGATTGCTTCCGATGCCCAGTATATTCTTCAGGACATACCAGCTGCCAAAGGCGAACACACCCATGACCAGGGCAGACAGGAAGCCACGAAGCATATTTTTGAAAATAGCAGGGGGATGTTTCAGCACCCGGCGCATACCGATCAGGTTCAGAACCGTAATGCTCAGGTAGCACAGCAGAGAACCGATGGGGGTGCCCAGAATGCCGATGTAGGGATTTCCCGTCAGGATGAACACCGCCACCAGCTTCAAAATGCCGCCGACAAACATATTGATCACCGGCAGCACCACATGACCATAGGCCTGCATCACCGCATTGGACAGCAGGACAATGGCGTTGAACATGATGCACACGCTCAAGATCCGCATCAGATCCGCCGCCAGCACCAGCTTCACACCGGCATAGCCGCCCAGCAACGCCGTCACCGGCTCTGCCAGCACGAACAGTCCCACAGCGCAGGGCATGGACATCAGTGCCGTCACTCTGGCGGCGGACTCGGCTGTGGTCCGGGCACCCTTGTGATCTCCGGTGGTGATGGCAGAGGTGATGGCAGGAATGATGCTGATGGTGATGGGGGTGATGAAGGCGCAGGGCATATTAAAAATGGTCATTGCCATATCGTAAATGCCCTTCTGGGTGTCGATCAGGAACTGAATGCCCTCTGCACGGGTCAGCTCGGAAAGCAGCTTGCCATCGGTCTGAGCGACGTAGCCGTAGATCTCCAGCTGCTGTGCCAACTGCGCAGCGTTGTACAGCTCATCGGTGTTGCCAAAGAGGCGATCCATATAAATGCCCGTCTCCAAGGTGGTCAGCAGCTGCAAGCCTGCCGAGCCGATGGTGATGGGAATGGCAATGGCCAGCAGCCCCTTGGCGATATCCTTACCGGAGCCAACCGCATCCTGGGTCACAGGCATATGCTTGATGGCCTTTCGGTAGCAGTGGTTCAGGTAGAAGGAGGAAACCAAACAGCTGACGGTGACACCCAAAATCGCGCCACCGGCGGCAAGGGGGATGCTGTCGGTATAAAACTTGATCAGCACCGCCGCCGCGATACCCACGATCAGCTTCACCGCCGCCTCCAGAACCTGAGAAACGGAGGTGGGGGTCATATTGCTCTGCCCCTGGAAGAAGCCCCGGTAAGTACTCATGAGGCAGATCAGGAAAGAGGCAGGAGCTAAAATGGCAATGGCAGGCTGGGCATTGGGCTGTCCCATGGCATCCGCCAACACGCCGGAGAAGCCGCCCATCAGCAACGCACTGATCAAACCCAGGGTCAGGAAAATGGTTTTACAGACCGTATAGATCTTTCGTACCTGACGGTAATTGCCCAGGGAGCTTGCCTGAGAGATCATCCGGCTCATTGCCACCGGCAGTCCGGCGGTGGAGATCATCAAAAGCACATTATAGATCTGATAGGCGGTATTGAAGTAGCCGAAGCCCTGCTCGCCGATGATGGCGTTGAGGGGAATTTTGTACAGGGCACCAATGACCTTTACCGCGGCGGTGGCAAGGGCAAGAAGGGCGGTGCCATGAAGGAAGGATTGCTTTTTCGTATCAGACATGGGGTTACTCCTTACTTTCGCTGTCAAACAGCTTGGGAATTGCATACTGGGTCAGTTCCTCCACCACAGCTTTCAGGTCGATGGTGGGGAATTGTCCGTTTTGATAAAGAATCTTACCTCGAACCATGGTCATTGCCACGTCTCCCCCTTTGGCGGAGAAGACCAGACCATTGAGAACATTGTGGCAGGGCATCAGGTGCGGAGCGGAGAAATCCACCAGTGCCAGATCCGCGTCCATGCCGGTTTTCAGCATTCCGCATTCCTCGGCTCTGCCCTGAGCACGGGCACCGCAGACCGTTGCCATCATCAAGACGGCAGGAGCAGGCAGGGCGGCAGGGTTTCCCTCCTTTTGCCGCTCATGCAGTGCCGCAAAGCGCATGACCTCAAACAGATCCAGATTGCCGCATTCCAACGCTCCATCACTGCCCAGTGCCACATTCATGCCTGCCTTCACACAGTCCAAAATGGCGGCACTTTCCTGACCTGCCTTGGCATCGGACAGGGGCAGGGCAACCACAGAGATCTTCCGCTTGCCCAGCAGTGCCCGGTCTTCCTTCGACAGATTGCCGCATCCGGCGGCGGTGGTGGGAAGGCTGAACATTCGATGGCAGTCCAGAAGCTCCGGCGGTGTCAGACCGGTACGGTCCAGGCAGGAGTCCACCTCTCCGGGAGTCTGGGACAGGTGGAGCTGAAAGCCCAGCTTTTGCTCACTGGCGTAGCCCAGCAAGCCCTCCCACAGACGGTGGTTGCCGGTATACTCACTGTGGATTCCCACATCGATGCGCAAGCGTCCATTGTCGTAGCCGTGCCATTTTTCCTTTACCCGGCACAGCTCCTGACATTGCTCATCGGTATCGAAGTCGAAGTCCTCGTTCTCATGGATGAACCGATAGGCGGACAGGGCGAGATTTGCTTTTATTCCCGTCTCTGCCGCCGCTTCCGCCGTGGCGTTGGGGTAGTAATACAGATCGGACACGGAGGTGATGCCGAAGCGCAGGCACTCGGCAATGGCAAGCTTCGCCGCCGCCTTGGCACAGCGGGAGTCCATTTTTGCCTCCTTTTTCAGCTGGGTTTCCAACGCCTCTGCCTGACTTAAATCATCACAGAGACTGCGCAGTACCGCCGTGGACAGGTGGGTGTGGCAGTTGATGAGACCGGGGATCGCCACCATACCGGTGCCGTCCACAATGGTCTCAGGCTGTTCCTTTGGAGGCTGTTTCCCCAGATAGGAGATCTTTCCATCGGTAATGCCAATGTATGCGCCGAAGATGACCTCCATTTTCTCATTCATGGTCACCGCGGTCACATTGCTGATGAGGGTATTCAATCAAAAACCTTCTTTCGACGATTCCATCAGCCGGAACAGCTCACGCTTTTGCTCCAGCACAGAGTCGATCATTTCAATATATTGTTCAGGGAATTTGGGGTTGTGGAACCGTTTCAGGCTCCCGTCCGGGAAATTCACCTTGTTCATGCCGCCGCCACCCAAGGACAGGATGGTGTGTACCTCCTCCATCATGTAGATGTTATAAAGGCAGTCCCACCCCTCCCGGCTCCAGCCCACGTTTTCAAAGGAGCCGGACATATATTTCTGCCGGTAGAGGTAGTAGGGCTTGTAGCCAAGGGCACACAGCCGCTCATTGGCATAGGCGACCATCTGGGTCACAGCCTCGGCGGTGGGCAGGTTTTCCCGGCGTTCAAACAGATCCGCCCCCTTTTTCAGTGCCAGGGTATGGACGGTGATGTTGGAAGGTGCCAACGCCGCCACCGTGTCCAGTGAGTGCCGGAAGCCCTCTACGGTGTCCGTGGGAAGTCCGGCGATCAAGTCCATGTTGATACTGTCAAAGCCTGCATCCACTGCCTGCCGGAAGCTGCGCAGGATATCCCCACTGCGGTGGGGGCGTCCGCTGGCTTTAAGCACCGTATCCACCATGGATTGGGGATTGATGCTCATACGGTCTGCCCCGTGGCGGCGGATGGCACGAAGCTTGCTTTCATCCAGCGTATCCGGTCGTCCTCCCTCCACCGTAAGCTCCAACAGCCGGGACAGGTCGAAGGAGGAAGCAATGGCATCCAGCAGGCGGCACATCTGGCTTTCCGATAAGGTGGTGGGGGTGCCGCCTCCTATGTAAATGGTACGCACCGTCCGCCCGGAGCTTGCCAGCAATTTTCCCGTTTCCTCCAGCTCTCGGAATAGAGCGTTCAGATAAGGCTCCAAAAGCTCCGTCCGCTTGCCCACACTGCGGCTGACAAAGCTGCAATAGGCGCATCGGGTGGGACAGAAGGGAATACCCACATATAAGGACAGATCCTTTTCATCCAGCACCGATGCCGCCTTCACCGTTGCTTTTGAACAATCCAGTGCCAGTCGGCGGCGTTCCTGCGTCACATAGTAAACATCCTTTAAGAGCCTGTCAGCGGACTTTTCCGTGCCGCCCTCCAAAAGGTGCTTCGTGGTGATTTTGGTGGGGCGCACCCCGGAAAGGGCACCCCATGCCGGAATGCCTGGCAGCAGCTGCACCGCCGCCAGATAATAGCTTTGCTGCAAAATCTGCCTTCTCAGGCGCACCGTTTCCTCTGCCGCCCTGAGTCTGCGGCAGCCGGTGACGGTTTCTCCATCCACCGTAATGGAAGTCCTTGCGGTGAGCCAGGTCTTCCCCCGGTGGAGCGTGGAGTGTGCCTCCCCCTGCGTTCCCTGGGGGAAAAGTGCCATTTGCAGCTGTTCAACGGCATAACGATCGTCATGCCCGGATAAAGTCAAATTCATAGCGTTACAGGTACGGATTATACCGCTTTTCCTCGTCTAATGTGGTGGTTTCTCCGTGTCCGGGGTAGATCTTCAAGTTTTCCCGCAATGCCGCCAGCCGGGTCAGGGAGCGTCCCATTGCCGCCGGACTGCTGCCGGGAAAATCCGTCCGTCCACAGCTGCCTGCAAACAGGGTATCCCCGGTGAACAGGTGCTCGCCAAACCGCAGGCACACAGAGCCAGGGGTATGCCCCGGTGTGTGCAGTACCGTAAAGGTCATGCCGGCCAGGGTCAGCTGATCCCCTTCCCCATAGCTGTGGGTGTAATAAAGGGGTCCGGCGGTCATGGTACCGGGAAGGCTCAGATCCTCCTGACATAAATAGACCGGACAGCCGGTTTCCTCTGCCAGAGGCTTCACCGCTCCCACATGATCGAAATGCCCATGGGTCAGCAAGATCGCCTCCAGCGTCAAGCCCTGCCGCCGCAAAAAGTCCAGCACCTTCTCCGGCTCCCCACCTGGGTCAATGGCAAGGCAACGATCACCATTAGAAAGAAGGTAGCAATTGGTCTGAAGCATACCCAAAGAAAGGGTGGAAATATTCATTCAATCATCCTCGAATCATTTTATGTGCTTATCGACAAAATTCCCCTCAAACGTAGGGACCGGCCTCCGGACGGTCCGAAACAAATTTGACCCTCGATGGGTCAAATTTGTTCCCGGGTGCAACCACGGGGTGCGGTGGACATGGGGACGGACCGTCGGTCGGCCGGGGACGGACCGTCCAGAGGCCGGTCCCTACCGTCTCGGTGTGTCCATCAGCTGGTCCGTGTCCAAAATCAGGGTAACGGGACCATCGTTGACAGACTCCACCTGCATATCCGCACCGAACTCGCCATGCTGTGGCTCGAAGCCCAGCTCCCGGCAAATTTCCAGAAAGCGCAAATACATTTCTTCACCCAACGCAGGTGGGGCAGCCTCCACAAAGCTGGGACGGCGACCCTTCCGGCAATTGCCATAGAGGGTGAACTGGCTGACCACCAGCACCTCTCCCCCGACCTGCTCCAAACCCAGATTCATCTTATCCCCGGCATCCTTAAAAACCCGAAGCCCCAATGCCTTTTCCGCCAACCGGCGGCAATGAGCCGCCGTATCATTGGGACCAACCCCCAATAAAATCAAAAATCCCCGTCCGATCTTCCCGGTCACCCGCCCCCCGATGGTCACAGAAGCGGATCTTACTCTTGTTACAACAGCACGCAAAGCAGTTACCTCTCAAAGATTCATAGCGATAGGAATATCTCATATCTCATATCTCTTATCCCATATCCCATATCTCATATCTTGTATCTTGTATCTTGTATCTTGTATCTCGTATCTCGTATCTCGTATCTTGTATCTCGTATCTTGTATCTTGTATCTAAACTCAGTTCTGTCCTCGTCTTGCGCCGATCACGTCTTTTACATTGAGCAGCTTTCCTCTGATCTGCTCCAGCTCCTGAACGTTCTTCACCTCGAAGCAGACGGTGAACACACTTCGTCCTCCCGGCAGGTCTCTGCCCATCAGTTCCTTGACCCGGACTCTTGACGTGGTCATCACCGTTGCCACATCCAGCAGCAATCCGTCTCTTGTGATGCAGTCCAGCTCCAGGGTGGTATCAAAGGGCTGCTCAGCTTGCGCCGCCCAGCGAACCCGAACCCACCGTGCCGCCTGATGAGGCTCGCTGCGGTTTTGGGCATTGGGGCAATCCATCCGGTGGACAGAAACGCCATAGCCTCTGGTGATAAAGCCGATGATGGGATCTCCCGGCACCGGGGTACAGCATTTGGCGAACTTGATCATACACGAATCAATATCCTCCACGATGACCCCGTTGACTCCATGGCGGTTGTGTTTTGCCGCATCCCCCTCAGAGAGATTTTTCAGCAGGGAGGCATGCTGCACCTTGTCATTTTGCTGGACCTTCAGGGCACGGTTGATATCATCCCGGATTCTGCCCACTGCCTTGACCGCGGTTAAACCGCCGTAGCCAATGGCGGCGTACATATCATCCCAGGTATCGAAGGACAGCTTTTTCAGCAGCTGAGGACCTACCTCCGGGTCCACAGTGATGGGCAGGGGCAGCCCCACACGCTTCATCTCCGACTCGAAGGAGCTGCGCCCATGGGCAACGTTTTCCTCCCGCTTTTCCTTCTTGAACCACTGCTTGATCTTAGTCCTCGCCTGATTGGATTTGCAGATATTCAGCCAGTCCCGGCTGGGTCCCTTGGCTGTCTTGGAGGTGAGCACCTCAATGATGTCACCGTTTTTCAGCTTTGTATCAATGCCCACAATGCGGTTATTGATTTTGGCACCCACCATGGCATTGCCCACGCCGGAATGGATGGCATAGGCGAAGTCAATGGGGGTGGACCCGGCAGGCAGGGAGACGATCTTTCCCTTGGGTGTGAAGACGAATACCTCGTCATCGAACATATCGATTTTCAAGGACTGAACATAGTCCTCCGCGTCCGTGGTCTGCTGGCTTTCCAGCAGGCGGCGCACCCATTCGAAGTCCTTTTCATTGCCGGCTCCCGTGCCCTGCTTGTATTTCCAGTGGGCGGCGATGCCGTATTCCGCCGTTTCATGCATCTGCCAGGTACGAATCTGCACCTCAAAGGGAATGCCCTGAGAGCCGATGACGGTGGTGTGCAGACTTTGGTACATATTGGGCTTGGGGGTGGAGATATAATCCTTAAACCGCCCGGGCACCAGATTGAACAGGTCGTGGATATGACCCAGAACATTATAGCAGTCCGGAATGGAGTCCACGATGACCCGGAAGGCGTACACATCGTACAATTCATCCATGGTCTTGCCCTGGGTGTGCATCTTCCTGAAAATGGAATAGACATGCTTAATGCGCCCATAGGTGGTATTATGGATGCCCACCGTCGCCAGACGGGTGGTGATGCGCTCCTGAATGGTATGCATAAATGCCTCGTCCTGCTCCTTATGGGCATTGAGGTAGTTCATGATCCCATCGTAGTAGACAGGCTCCAAATACCGCAAAGAGGTATCCTCCAGCTCCCATTTCAGCTTCTGCATACCAAGCCGGTGGGCAAGGGGGGCATAGATATCCATGGTCTCCCGGCATTTCTTGATCTGCTTTTCCGGGGACTGGTACTGCATGGTACGCATATTGTGGAGCCGGTCGGCGATCTTAATGAGCACCACCCGGATATCCTTGGACATGGCCATGAACATCTTGCGCAGGTTCTCCATCTGGGCTTCTTCCTTGGTGGAGAAATCTGCTCTGGTCAGCTTGGTGACCCCCTCCACCAGCTCCGCCACGGTATCGCCGAAAAGACGGGCGATCTCGTCATGGGAAGCATCCGTATCCTCGATACAATCGTGAAGCACCGCGCCTAAGATGGCATCCGTGTCCAGTCCCATCTCCGTGACGATCTCCGCCACTGCCAATGGGTGGATGATGTAGGGCGAGCCATCCTTGCGCTTCTGATCCTTATGTTTATTTCGGGCGTAGTCCACCGCCCGGTCGATCAGCTCCATGTCCGCGCCGGGCATCCGGTTCAGGATGGCGGCGCACATGGCTCCGTAATGCTGAGCAAAGGTTTCCATGATATCAGCTCTCTTTCGCACGCAGCAGACACTGCATGGTCTGACTGCGGTTCAGATCCGCCTTGCCGCCGGTGGCGGTCAGGTAGATGGTAATATTCTTATGCTGCCGCTGCAAACGCAGTAAATGAACATCGGCAAAAATATCCAGACAGGTCAGCAGCTGCCCCAGATTCAGAGGCAGTCCGGACCAGCGGACGATTTTCCGGCACAGGCACATGGGATTCTCCTGCAAAGGACCGGGAACCGCCGCCAGATACCGCCAGACCATAGCAAGGGTGGTCCGGTCCGGCAGAAGCTTTTCCGCCGCCTCCGCACTGATGGCACCGCTTCGAAGGGTCCGGTAGGCAGAGGCGTCCATGGTACATGCCGCCGAACAGCTGGGACGGATATCCAGAATGTTCAGCTGCACCGACCGTTCGCCACGGTATTCATTGATCTGGGGCGCAAAGGCGATATCCACCAGATCCCCCACGCAAAGACCGGCAGCCTCCGCGCCGCAGGAAAAGTAAATGGCATTGAGTCCATAACGTCCCTGACGAAGCCGCAGCCGCAGATGACGGCCGCTGCCCACCATAGTCATTCTTTCAATATGCAGCCGCTCCATCATCAGCACCGGCTTGGGACAGCCATTGCCGCAAGGCTCCAGTGCCTCCAGCGACTCCACACTGCCCACGCTCAAAAGCTCCGGCGTGACACAGCAGTCCACCTCCATGGTGGTGCGGCAGTCGGACCCAGCATAGTAGTCCTCTGCCAGGGCGCAGATCTTTTCCCGGAACGTATCGATCTTGCCTCGGGAAATGGTAAAGCCTGCCGCCAGCTCATGTCCGCCGTAGCTTTCCAGCAAATCAGAAAGGGAGGTCAGGGCACCGAACAGGTTAAAGCCACCGGCACTTCGGGAGCTTGCCTTGCCGTGATCCCCGTCCATGCAGATCAGGAAGGCCGGGCAGCTGTATTCCTCGGCAATTCGGCTGGCAACGATTCCCACCACGCCCTGATGCCAGGTCTCCCCGGCAAGGACAATGGCTTCCGGGGTTTGCTCCGGAGGCAGCATGGCAACGGCTTCCTCATAGATCTGAGATTCCACCGCCTGCCGCTGGCGGTTCAGCTCACACAGGGCACGGGCAAGGTATGTAGCACGTTCCCGATCCCGGGTCAGAAACAGCTCCGTGGCTAAGTCAATTTTTTCCATCCGTCCGGCGGCGTTGATTCGGGGAGCCAGCATAAAGCCGATGGAGGCGGCAGTGAGCATTCCCGGTGTGCAGCCGCACTCCTTCATCAGTGCCGCAATACCGGGGCGATGGGTGCGGCGCAGTGCCTTTAAGCCGTGGGAAACAAAAATACGGTTTTCCCCCTGCAAGGGCATCACATCCGCCACCGTGCCCAGACACACCATGTCGGCATAGCCTTCGAGTACCTGCTCCTGACTGCCGCACAGTGCCGCCGCCAGCTTAAAGGCAACGCCCACGCCGGAAAGGTTCTTATGAGGGTATCCTCCATCGGGGCGATGGGGATCCACCACCGCAATCGCTTCGGGAAGGGTTTCCTTGCACTC
This sequence comes from uncultured Oscillospiraceae bacterium, assembly GCA_964513605.1. GTDB lineage: Bacteria > Bacillota > Clostridia > Oscillospirales > Oscillospiraceae > Faecousia. The sequence goes on along the minus strand of CAZENN010000042.1, from coordinate 5,432 downwards.
ATGGTGGTCGGTGATCACCAGGTCAATGCCCAGCTCTTTACACAGCTTCGCTTCGGCGATGGCGGTGATGCCGCAGTCCACCGTGACGATCAGCTTGACCCCCTGCTCATGAAGGGAATGAACGGCGGTGGGGTTCAGCCCATAGCCTTCTTCCATGCGCCCGGGGATATAGTGTATACAATCCGCTCCCTGACTGCGCAGAAAATCCGACAGCAGGCAGGTGGCGGTGATGCCGTCCACATCATAATCTCCGTATACAGCGATCCGCTCCCCTCTGGATATGGCAAGTCCCACCCGTCCGGCGGCAAGGTCCATATCCGTCATCATAAAGGGGTCCGGCATAGGACCGTCACAGCTGAGATAATTTTTCGCGTCTTCCTCTTTCTCAATTCCCCGGGAGGCAAGAATCATTGCCACCAGTGGGGAATAGCCGCAGCTGGTCAGGGCATTGACTGCGCCTCTGTCCGGCTGAGCGGCATTCCAAACTCCATATTTCAAAGCAATACACATCCAATTATAACATTTCCCATTATTATATCAAAAACAACCGGATTGCACAATAGGGAGTTTGCTTTTTTATTGTTTTTCTATAAAATCTTCCTTTTGTCTCCACTGTGCCGACAGTCGGGTCACTGCCATTGCCAGAACGGGAGCCAGCAGCATTCCCAAGAACCCCAGAAACTGGTAGCCTGCGTAGATGGCCAGCAGCGTTACCAGTGGGTCCAAGCCCAGTTCCTTGCCCAGAAGCTTCGGCTCCAATACCGAACGAACCAGCCACACCAGCGCGTAGATCCCCAGCAGTCCCAGTCCTCTTAGCTGCTGCCCCTGAAGCAGACAGATCAGGCTCCACGGAACCAGCACCGTGCCGCAGCCCAGCACCGGCAGTACATCCACCGCCGCAACCACCAAAGCCCAGATAATGCCATGGGGAATTTTCAGCATCCAAAAGCCCACCAGCAGCAGCCCCAGCGTCACCAGCGTCAGCTTCAGCTGGGCACTGAGCCAGCCGGTGATGGCATGGCGCATTCCTTTCAGGGCAGGCAGGTAACGCCGCCGCCACAGCTCAGGCACCCGGCTTATGAGAAAGTTCCGGATTCGGGGCAGCCGGACGGAGATCATAAACGCCGCCAGCACAGCGGTGGCAAAGCCGAAAAAGCCGCTGGTCAACATCCCCAGCAAGCCCTTCACAAACCCGAAGATCTTTCCGGCAATGCCTTCCATAAAGGTGCTGCTGCCGGAGAAAAAACCGGACACCGCCCCGGTGAGGACACCCTGCAGACTCTGGGGTGCAGCGGAAGCCATGGACAGCAGCCACTGCTCCAAGCTTTCCATCCCCTGAGAAACTCCGTCCATCAGTTCCGGCAGTACCACGCTGAGCTGTCCTGCCTGACGAACCAGTGCCGCAATGGTCACCACCAGCATCCCCAGCAGCAGGATCACCACCAAGCTGACCCCGATGCCAGCCGCCAGCCATCGCTTCAGCTTCAGCCGGCGGTGCAAAAGTCCCACCAGAGGCTCTGCCGCCAATGCCAAACCGGCACCGACCAAAAAGGGCAGCAGTACCGGAAGGGCATACCGAATCCCCAGCCACAGCACCAAAAGTCCACCGGTGAAAATACTGATTTTCCCAATTGTTCTTCTAGTCATGTACATTCCTCCACGCTGTAGAAACAAATACTTGCATTTTACAAAATATATGGTACAATATCCATAAGCTGTACCATGCTTCGGGCAGCTTACACGTCCATCCCTTTCAGGAGGTTGCTAATGAACAACAGTCCCAAATATTATATCGTGGAAGCCTCTGCGCTTCCTGACGTATTTCTGAAGGTTGCGGAAGCAAAGCGACTGCTTGCCACCGGTCAGGCGGCCACCGTCAATGATGCCACCAGGATGACGGACATCAGCCGCAGTGCTTTTTACAAATATCGGGATGCCGTCCAGCCCTTCCAAAGAGCCCACGTCAACCGTGTCATCACCTTCCAGTTCATTTTACAGGACGAGCCGGGTGTCCTATCCGCTATTCTGACCACCTTTGCTCAGGAAAAGGCCAATCTTCTGACCGTCAATTCCATCACGCCCTCCAATGGCTGTGCGCTGGTGACCATCTCAGCTGAGACCACGGATATGAACATCAGTCTGGAAGAACTGCTTCACGTCCTCAGCTCCACCCCCGGCGTCATCAAAGCCGAGGTGCTGGCAGGTTAAGCAATGTCATTTAGTTAAGAGAAATTGGACTTCGTAGAGATACGCAGTGCCATTAAGTTAATGAATATTGAATAATGAATAGTGAATAATTGAGGTATCCCTTCGGGATGGAATTAAAATCATTTTCAAAGAAAATACCTTAATTATTCATTATTCATCAGCGAAGCGGTTTCATTATTCATTCTTAACTTAATGACATTGGCAGGTTAAGCCCTCCCTATTGCCGCCTGATGCAGGAAACTGTGTCGGGCGGCAATTTTTCCCTATCGTAGGGACCGGCGTCCCCGACGGTCCTTTACCACACCCACCGTAGGGACCGGCGTCCCCGACGGTCCCTACCGCACCCACGCAATCGGCAATGCCCGCGTCTCCACCCAGCCACATTTCCCACCATCCTGTCATCCTGAGCGCAGCGAAGGATCTTTGCGCCAAAGGATCCAAGCACCTCCGTGTTTCCTGCGCAGCTCAATTGCGTGAGGTGAAAGTTCCTTCGCTGCGCTCAGGATGACAGGTGTTTCGATTGCCGGAGGCTGGTGAAAACGCTTGCCTTGCCATGAATCGTTACTGCGGTAAGGACCGTCCGGAGGCCGGTCCCTACCACACCCACCGTAGGGACCGGCGTCCTCGACGGTCCCTACCGCACCCACCGTAGGGACCGGCGTCCCCGACGGTCTCTACCGCACCCACGCAA
>CAZENN010000042.1:0-2433 GCA_964513605.1 uncultured Oscillospiraceae bacterium | reverse complement strand
ACCGCACCCACCGTAGGGACCGGCGTCCCCGACGGTCTCTACCGCACCCACGCAATCGGCAGTGCCAGCGTCTCCACCCAGCCACGATCCCCACCATCCTGTCATCCTGAGCGCAGCGAAGGATCTTTGCGCCAAAGGATCCAAGCACCTCCGTGTTTCCTGCGCAGCTCAATTGCGTGAGGTGAAAGTTCCTTCGCTGCGCTCAGGATGACAGGTGTTTCGATTGCCGGAGGCTGGTGAAAACGCTTGCCTTGCCATGAATCGTTACTGCGGTAAGGACCGTCCGGAGGCCGGTCCCTACCGCACCCACCGTAGGGACCGACGGTCCCGCACCGCACCCCACCGTACGTTGTTTTCGTCACCCTTCCGTCTCCTGCGACATAGAATGCTTCGGAGGTGAAGCAAATGGTGATCGTACAAAAATACGGTGGGTCCTCTCTGGCAGACGGTCCTCGAATCCGGCGGGCAGCCCAACGGGTGGCGCAGCAGGTTCAGCTGGGACATCAGCTGGTGGTGGTGGTCTCTGCTCAGGGGGACACCACCGATCTTCTTTTGGAGAAGCTTTCCGAGCTGTCAAAGCATCCCAACTCCCGGGAGCTGGATGCCTATTTGACGGCCGGGGAGCAGATGTCGGCGGCGTTGATGACCATGGCCTTGCAGGAAGCGGATATTCCGGCAGTCAGCCTCACCGGATGGCAGGCAGGGCTGCTCACCGACAGCACCCACGGCAATGCCCGTGTGCTGGCTCTGACCGGCAGCCGCATCCGTAAGGAGCTGGACCGGGGAAATACCGTGGTGGTCACAGGCTTTCAGGGTGTTGACCCCAACGGGGACATTACCACCTTGGGGCGAGGCGGCTCTGATACCACAGCGGTGGCTTTGGCCGCTTTCTTAAAGGCTGATAAGTGTATGATCTATACCGATGTAGACGGTGTTTACGACCAGGACCCCCGAAAATTCCCCGATGCGGTGAGATATGAGACCATCGGCTATGAGGATATGCTGCATTTGGCACGGCAGGGCGCACAGGTGCTCCATGACCGATGTGTGGAGCTGGCAATGGAGCACGGGGTAGAAATCCAGGTCCTGTCCTCCTTCCGGGAAGGTGAGGGCACGTTGGTGACAGACCGGAAATAACAAAAGCAGTTCCTTGTGTGTATCAGCATTCCCATTTTCCGTGGCTGATATTCTTTCCGGGGTGCTGTATTTTTCTGTTTACAAAGCATAAGCGCATCTGGTATACTATAGAAAAAAGGGGGATTTTTTATGACAAATACTACACCCAACCGCCCAAAGATCGCTATTTGCTATGATTTTGATAAAACCTTGTCCCCGGACGATATGCAGACCTTTACCCTCATCCCCTCCTTTGGGATGAAAAGCGAGGACTTCTGGCGTGAATCCGATCAGCTGGCAAAGGACAATTTAATGGAGAAAAACCTTGCCTGGATGTATAAGCTCATTGAGCACTCCAAAGCCAATGGGCGTTCCATTAACAAAGGCTACTTCCACCAAATCGGCGCGGAAGTGGAGCTGTACCATGGTGTGGATACCTGGTTTGACCGGATGAACGCCTATGCCGACAGCCGTGGGATTCAGCTGGAACATTACATTATATCCTCGGGTCTGAAAGAGATCATCGAGGGCAGCTCCATTGCCCATCATTTCAAGCGCATCTACGCCTCCTCCTATTTGTACTCGGAAAACGGAGATGCCCAGTGGCCCGCTCAGGCGATCAACTACACCAATAAGACCCAGTTCATCTTCCGAATTGCCAAGGGGTTCCTGGAGGAGCATGACGAACGGGTCAACGACAGCGTGAAGGAAAAGTATATCCCCTACGAAAATCTGGTCTACATTGGCGACAGTGCCACGGACATTCCCTGTATGCGTCTGGTCAAAAGCAAGGGCGGCTATTCCATCGGCGTTTTTGACCCGGAGAAGAACATCCGCAAAAAGGTCTATCAGCTCTATGGAGACGGGCGCATCAATCTCTATGCCCCGGCGGACTACTCCGAAGGCAGCGACATCTGCCGCCTGATGGAGCGCATCATCGACGAGATCGCCGCAAGAGAGGCCATCAAAGCGGAACAAAAGCTTTTGCAGGAGGATACGGATGCCTATAACCGCTACTGCTCTATGAGTGCCATGGCAGCGTCCTTACTGCCCACCCTGCCTGCGGAAAGCGCCGGAAAGCTCCAAGCAACTCTGGATCAGCTCCGCGCGCAGGTGGATGGAAATGTGTGAAAAACAAAAGCAGGAAGTCTCACGGCTTCCTGCTTTTGTTTTGTAAAAATTTTAATCCCAAAACCGTTGACAAATACATCGCAGTGCGATATACTGTATATCGAAGTGCGATATATCGCAGTGTTGACTTAAGAAAGGGATATGATATGGATGCACATATTAAAAAAGTATATGTTCCCATGACGG
>CAZENN010000041.1:6931-16004 GCA_964513605.1 uncultured Oscillospiraceae bacterium | reverse complement strand
GGCCGGTCGCTACGCCCAAGCAACCACCCAACCCCCAAAAAACCGCACCCGGGAATGACCGTTGGTGGGCTGGTTGCTGTGTTGGTTTAATTGTCCCGGTAAGGCCTTCCAGAATTGAAAAAATCCCCCGAAATAGGGTTGACAGTGGAAGAAATAAAATATATAATGAACGCAAGCCCGATTCTGAAAAATTGGGTGGCATATTGCATAAAAGTATTGTTATATGCCAAAAATTCAGCTCCATGAAGCTGAGGATGTTTCCATAATGCGGTGCCTAATGTTGGGAGAGCCGAGATTTTGGAAACGAAAAAACATTATGGAGGGATATTCAGTCATGGAAAAGAAATGGACGAGATCCGTTCGAAGCATGATCGCACTATTACTATGTGCTGCCATGCTCCTACCGATGCTCCCGCAGGTAGTTGTTCGAGCGGATACCACCGGGAGCACGTCGGGCTTCTCTGACACGATTGTGGCGTGCGACACTAAAACCGAAAAATCGGTTGAAACTAAAACCCCACAGTTCGAATTAGAGAAAGTTAAGATTAACACCGACTATGTTGTAGATGATGAATCTTATACTTCAGCGACAAATGTAACAGAATGGCTTTTCCAAGGTCATAGCTATGCAGTGGGAAGCGAATACGGCAATAGCCTGCTGTCCTATTCCGCAGCCGGGCAAACGACAGGAACTGCGGATGGTACGGAAGTGGCTGGCTTTACTGACTTCGATGAAGAGAATGGTGTTATCACCTTCGACCCGATCTATCGCGATGAGGTTTTGTGGAAACTGACGCAGGATTCAGCTTGGAACATAGAGAATAATGCGCCTTTCTCACCGAAGACCAGCGACGGAGCAACGCTTCTTAAAGGCAATGGTCCGCTTAGCAATTTCTACCCCTTTACTGCGGCATTCCAAGGCTTTGTCCTGGAGAAGGGAACGGGTGGATATTGGTATTCTACAACAAGCGATGCCTATCGTTATTTGAATTTGACTCCGAGTTCTTCTGAAAAATTCAGTACGGAATCCGGCAGTTCCGCTTCGAACCGTATTGAATACTACGGAAACGGTGTTTTCCAGATCTTTTATGCTGGAAGTGCGGTTACTCAAAACAGTACGACTTACCGTATGTGGGAGTTTTTGCGCGGTGATTATGACAGTGCCACACAACCTTGGGTGACAGCTGGTATCAACCAGAGTAGTTATGTCAGTTCAGACAGTAGTGTCGGTGGTGATATGAAAAATAATGAGGCTTGGGCCAAACGTTGGAGGCTCAACCTCTACCACTACACCGAGCTCGACGCCATGAGAACCCTGTCCTACTCCGGCTATGATACCTACTACGTCATGCAGGGCGAGAGTGCGGAGAGTATTCTGGCTAAGATCCAGGAGAATATCACTCTGGAAGACACTTACAAAGTCACCAGCAGTGGCACAACCGCCAAGGTGGGCTACTACTGGCTGAGTACGGAAATGACGGGCACCCCGGAAGCTGGGGACTATACCGTTACCGTGAACTACCGCAATGATAACGGCACCGACACAGTGGTAGATACCATCAGCGTCACCGTTCAGGATGTCAAGCTGGGAACGAATACGGATGGTTCTGATGTTGTCGGCTACATCTCCAAGAACTCCCTGCAATCTGCCTATGTGTTTGATGGCGTTGCGAGCGGTGCGAGCGCGATCTCGGTCGAATTCGGCGAGAGCAATCTGCCCATCACGGTGAATATGCTCTATACGTCCTATACCAATGAGACCGACAATACAAGACTGGATGTCACCAAACCGGGTAGATATACAGGCGTTAAGGTAATGTCCGGTACAAGGGAAATCGGTACCATGACGATCGTGATTGCCAACGGTACCATTGCAGCTCACACGCCTGTTACGGGTGCCGGCTCTGTCAGCGTGGATAAGACCGGTGTTGGGCTGAATCCTGTTGACGGAAAAGGTGATAACCTTGCGAACATTCAGCTTTCCGCCCTCGGTACCGCAAAAGAGACGGGCGTTGACCTGATCGTTGTCCTCGACCTGTCCAGCTCCATGCGTTATGGTGCTAATACATCCTTTGAGGTTAGCGGTCCATACTATAACTATAAGGGCGAGCCTAATAATGACGGTTATTATCTGGATCAGACAGATACTGACTGGAAGAATTGGACGTATAAGAATACCTGGGATGTTAAAGCTACAGGATCGAGTGAGGCAAAAAGCGGTCACTATAAGAATTGGGCACATGATTCTTGGCAGGATACCCGTATGTACGACTTGGAATTGGCGTTGCAGTCGATGATCGAGACCCTGCAAGAAAACAACACTGATGTGCAGATCGCCATTACGGATTTCGGCGATCTGGATCACTATGAGTTTACCGATGCGGTCCTCGATAAGAGTCTGCGGGTCTGGCCGGTTGTAGATGGCAGCGGCAATAACCAGATGGATTACACCACGGAGCTGTCCAACCACCTGAACTTCGTCCTTGGTCGGGACGACTATAATGCAACCAAGATATATAATTACGAAAATAATGAAAAAAGAAACTGGATCTCCCAGCCCTTCGATCTCCACGAATGGAAGTACTTTTCCAGTACATTATTGAATCGATTGGGGGTTGCAAGTGATTTTCAGGGCAAACAGGATCCTACGATCTATACCGGTGGTGGAAGCATAACCGATGCATTTACGGATGTTAAACAAATTAATTTGGGCGTTGGCGAGGATGGATACTGCCAGCCTGACGGTATCATCGAGAAACTGAGAATCTCCAACTCCAAGATGCTGGGCACCAACTATGACGTGGGCTTGGAATATGCTTACAAGCTGGCTTATGCGCGTCAGCAGCAGAACATTGCCAATGGCGAAGACCGTGAGATCATGTGCGTCTTCATGTCCGACGGTGCTGCCATGCAGTATAACTACTTCTCCGGCCGTTCCATCACCGAAGCATGGTCTCAGATGATCATCGGTGAGACGGATGAAGTGCTCACCAATAACACGGTGGCTGCAAATCTGGCTTTTGATACCACCACTTATACGTTTGCGGAAGGCGAATACGAAAAAATCACACCCAAGATGCAGTACATCATGGGCTTCATGCACCGGTGGCTCGCTCAGGGTAATAAGGTGCTGCATCATACCACTGGCAAGAAGATTTCGGGTAGTTGCGGCTGTACTATACCTGAGATGGCAGATCTTCAGGCATTTGGTGAGGGATTACCTAAGTGCTTGCAGAAGTTGACGAATGAAAATATCACATGGTATGATATACTTCGTGATATGGATCAAGCTTTTAACTCCGATATTGTCAAAAATGGTCTAAAGGACTACTATCTTAATGTGGTAAAGCCGGCAATAAAGGATAATCCAAGTTCTTATCCTGGTGTTGTATCTGTAAGTGAAGCAGATGGAGACGGCAAAATCACGGTTGTATTAGCAAACGATACGATCACTGGGAAGAATGATGACGGGACTTATGTATATGCGGATTCGACACTGACGTACCCCAGAGATTGGGGTGTGTCCATGATGGAGTTGGTTCGTGAAGTGACCGCTCCTAATAATGGCGATGCCTACCAGACCATGAGCCCCTACTACTACTTCTATAACGCAGATGGTAAGAACTGGTGGGCAGAGGCGATCAAGGGCGATACGGATAAGGTCTATCCGGTTATCAACAAGTATGCGAAGGGTGAAACCGCTACAGGCGCAACCAATCCGAAAGGCTATAGCTATAACGGTGAAATTGTCGGGTATGATGATGACGGAAATGCCTATTATGACAGATTCTCCGGTACTTATTATGAAAATGGAGTAGAGGTTGCGGTTAGCGAAGATAACAATACGACCTACTATACCGATTCTAGCGGTAACAGACAAGCACTGGCGCTGAGCGGCAAGGACTATATCTCCGGCTTCCAGGGTCTGGGCATGAGACTCTACACCGTCGGCTTCGCGATTGCGACTGAAAACCTGATCACCGCTGAGGAAGCGAATACGGTTCTTAAAAACCTGGCTTCCGGTCCCAATTACTACTACTCTACTGCAAACCGGAACGAACTTTCAAATGCTCTGAACTCCATCGTCGGCGAAGTGACCCAGGGTGCCACCTTTGGTTACTTCACGGATACCATGGGCGAGGAGTTCGACCTGTACACCCGGTTTACTGAGGATAAGTCCGATTACAAAGGCACATACTACGATGCCACGGGCGCAGCGAAGAGTTACGAAATTACGAATGACGCAGTGATCCGTGTGTTCAAGGCGGACAAGGGCGTAGAACTGGTGACAGGTAAACAGTATAGTGCGGTGGAAAATGGTCTTCTGGAAGAAATTGAGATCATTGAGTACGGCGTTGCAAAGTCTATTGTTTATGAATATGTGACCAATACTGACGGTTCGATCACGACCCAAAAGATCGAAACGGATGATGTCTGGGACGAAACAAGAAACATCATCCAAGGCACATATGTTGTCTACAATCTCAACAAGACGGGCACCTATCTCAGCTTCACGAAGAATGAGGATGGCACCTTTGCGAACGCCACTGGGATTGCGGAAAATAATAGACCCAGCTCGACAGACACTGAAGCTATAACGGCAGCACTATACGCCGGCAGCGTCATCGATGGTACCGTGATGATCAACCTGGACTCGGATGCGGAACTGGACTTCCGTCTGAAACCCGAGACCTTCTTCTGGACCATCGGTAATATTCCTCAGGACTATCGTATTGTTCTTGAGTATCAGGCATACATGGAAGAATCCTATGCAGGTACTCTTCCTCTGAAATATCAGTATTACGATACCAACACAGAGGCCATTCTGACCTATGTGGACTATCTGGGCAACCTGGTCACAAAGGATACCGTGTCCCCTGAGCTTCCCTGGAAAGAGCAGGCACTTTACAAGTACGCCTACTATCAGGTCAACGTGAATGGTCAGCCCGTGGATAAAGTCGGCAACGTGACTGATGATCCGGCGCAATACGTTTACTTTACGAATAATGATCAATACTACACCGGCGTGGTGTCAAGTGTAGACAGCTCCTACACCAGCCTCAGCAAGAAAACCACCATCACCACGCAAGAGGTCACAGACCATGTACCGGAAGACTATGTCCTCTACGACTCTAACGCAGGCGTAACCATTACCACGACCCTGGCTTACGCAACGGCTGACGAGGAAGACAATCCAATTAAGGTACCGGACAAGCATACCATCACCCCCAACGATCCTGCCAAAGGTCTGAGTGCGACCACGCTGGTTAACAACGCTAAAACGACAGTTTCCGATATTGAAAACGGCAAGCTGAGAAACAACATCATCTACTTCGCCGTGTATGTTCCCCCCACGTCTACCACCATCAAATACTCCTTCTATCTGGTGGATGAGAGCGGTACTCCGGTGGATAAGACCGGCACCCCCACCACCGACGGCTGGTCTGGTGCCTTCAAGCTGAAGGACGGTGCGTCCACTGTTGAGGTGAAAGTCGGCAAGGATACTCTGACCTTGACACCGGAGGGTAAGCTTGCGGACTATTGCGAGAAAAACGGTTTGGAAGCAAGCCTGTTCGAGATCTACGATGCCAGTGCCACCGCAGCTGTTACCGCGGATTATACTGCGCCTGTAGAGCATAAGGTGACCTTGAGCAAGGGTGAGGGCAAAAATGCCAGCACCTATATTGACATTGACACCGCTGACACCGAGCCTACCAATGAAACAGGCGATCATACCATCACCGGTGCCGATGCACTGACGACCACCGAGATCTCCTTCGCTGTGAAGCTGAAGAGCCAGGCTGAGGACGATGTGATCGTTGTGGATTTCGGTCTGCCTGTGAACATCTCCGTTCTGGGCAACGATGGTCTCAATGGTATGACCCTCAACGGCATCAGCAATGGTGAAAAGGGAACACCCACAGCCTACAATACCTCCAAGGTTAACGACGCTTCCTTCATCGATACCTTCGGTAAGGGCGAGATCAATGGCAGTGAGGTCAAGTACACCCCCACCACCATGAGCTTTGATGGCTACGACCTGTTCTCCTACGAGGCAAAGTACACCTACGCTGCCGGTGAGACCTCCACTGACTACTTCTACACCGCCAACGTCACCGTGATCCCGGCTACGATCATCTACTATGAGGATAACGTGACTGACGGTACCGACAACACCCTGATCACCTATAAGACCTTTACGGTGACGTATGATGATGAGGGTAATGCCACTGCCCCTGTGCCTTCTACCTCTGGATGGGAAAAAGTCGGCGAAACCAGCTCTGATTGGGAGCAGGATGAAGATCGTCCCGGCACCGGTGCCAATGGCATTGATGCCAATAACGTCTACGGTATGGATAGCCATTACACGAAGATGGAGAACTACTCCATGGGCTCTGCAATGAAGGTTCATGTTGAAAAGGGAAGCTATGCTACCGCTGAGTTCACATTCACCGGTACCGGCTTTGACGTGATCAGCTTGACAGACAGCACCACAGGTACCATTCTGGTCAAGGTTACTGACGCTAATGGTAATACTGAAAAGACTGCAATTGTGGACACCTACTATGGTTACTCTTACGAAGACGGCAAGTGGACTGAAAGTGGAAATGGCTCGCTGTATCAGGTGCCCGTGATCAAGATGACCGGTCTTGCCTACGGCGAACACAAAGTAACCATTACGGTCACCTATATGGAATTCCTTGATCAGACTGCTGACGATGGCTATGACTTCTATCTCGATGCCATCCGCATCTATGATCCTGCTGAGACTGCTGCCAACACCACTGGTAATCCCGTGAAAAATGCCTATGAGCTGGATAAGGAAGGCTGGCCCGAGTACTTCGAGCTGCGTAACCTGATCCTCTCCACAAAAGACCTGAATCTGCAGGCGAATCGGCTTGACTTATATTACAACGGCGTTGTCTTCATCGATAAGGGCGAAGGAACCAATGAATTCGCTGTTTCCGACTACCATAACTACGGTCCCAACAACGAGCTGTATCTGGCTCCCGGTCAATCCATTGCCTTTAAGCTGAACGTAACCGATAAAAACCTGGCTGGCATCCACATGGCAGTCAAGAGCGTTGGTGGAGCGGCTAAGCTGACCTACTACACAACGCAGGGCAGTAAGGAAACGAAGGAAATCAACAGCGCAACGGATCTGTACTATGACATCACGACCCTCAATGGCAAAACGGTTGTGATCTCCAATACTGGTACTGATGGCATCCTGTCCATTACCAACATGAAGGTCACTTATACCGCAGAGCATGAAGATAGTCTGGACGCCGGATATCTCTCCATCGCCACAAGCAACATTGTGGAAGTTCTGGAGATGATGGGCGATCAAGTTAGCGGTTCCGATGATTCCAACAATACCGAAGGTTCAACTGGCTCCGAAGAAATTACCATTAAGAGTGCATCCCTGTCCCTTGCCGGTGAGGTTTATGTGAACTACTACTTCGAGACTGGTCTGGGTATGATAACGAATAACGGCAGGGTAACGAATGCAGGTCTGCTGATCTGGAATTCCGATCCCGGTGAAAATCCTGACTATGACACGGCTGATACTAAGGTTAAGGGTGCGTTTACTACCACTACGACTGGTCGGTACGTTGCTCAGACTCCCGGCATTGCGGCTAAGGATCTTGGCAACACCCTGTATACCTGTGCCTATGTAGTAGACGAGGATGGGATTACTTCTTACAGTGAGGTCAGAGCCTACAGCCCCAGAACCTACGCTTACAACATGCTCAATAGGCTGGGGAATTCTACAGAAGATAATGCTGTTAAGCTGAAGCAGCTGTGCGCGGCACTGCTGAACTACGGTGCGGCAGCTCAGGTGTACTTCGATGCGAATGAAGTTCCGCTGGCAAACAATGAGCTGTATAAGTATAATGTTACGGTTCCTGAGTACGGTGATGTTAAGTTTACGAATGTAGAGCATGATGCTACTGAGTGGTTTAAAAATGAGCACATTACAGTGGGTACTGAAGATGAAAGTAGTCAATGTGCGATTTCCACCTCTTTCTCCGGTGCTCTGGCACTGAACTTCTACATTAAACTCAGTGACAATAGTGACTATTATGATCGTGGTACCGAAATTAATTTGTATTTCTGGGACAATAGTGTAACAGGAAATCTGAGTATGGATAACGTGACGAAAACAGTTACCCTTATGGACACGGGCAATGGTATGTATAGCTACACTCTGACGGATATCACTTCCAAGGAGATCGGTGATGAGTTCCATTTTGCGGTTGGGTATTGGGACTACGATGGGCTTGTCTTCTATTACACCGATGTCTGCAGTTACAGCGTGTACGATTATTGTGTTAACAAGGTACTTAGCGATGATGATTATGCCAAAGCTACTGATAACGAGAAGTATTTGAGTGATCTGGCAGAGGCAACGGCTGTATACGGCTACTGCGCAAAACAGTATTTCGATGCTGTATCTTAATAAGGAGGAGAGAACATGAAAAAGACATATTCAAAACCGGATGTGGCATTTGAGAGTTTCTCTCTCTGCAGCAGTATTGCGGCAGGCTGTGAGGTGAAGCTGAAACTGCCAGGTTCCGGCGGATGCGGCTATGTGACAGAAGCAGGACTTGTTGTTTTCACGGCGGATGTTGGTGCCTGTGAATTTAAAGTTGACGATGGTTCACCTTTGGCAAACGGTCTGTGCTATCACGTTCCCATTGACACCAACAATATTTTCGACTCCTAAAACCTAAAAGAAAGGCTGCGCCACCCGGCGCAGTCTTTCATTTTTAGCGCGCTATGTTGACATGGAAAAGTGCCTGTGCTAAAATTATGAAAAAACTGTCACCAACCGCCCCCGTCCAACGCAAACAACCCAAAAACGCACCCCGTAGCGACCGGCCTCCGGACGGTCCAACCCGCCGAAACAATCAAAAAACCCCGGATAAATGTCACAATCCCTCGATGACCACCCAAAACCAAACCCCCGATAAAACCGAACCCCGGGAATGACCGTCGGTCGGCCGGTCGGTACGTCTCAATAAACCATCCAACCCCCCAAATAAAACCGCACCCGGGAATGACCGTC
>CAZENN010000041.1:2460-6831 GCA_964513605.1 uncultured Oscillospiraceae bacterium | reverse complement strand
CGTCTCAATAAACCATCCAACCCCCCAAATAAAACCGCACCCGGGAATGACCGTCCGGAGGCCGGTCGCTACGCCCAAGCAACCACCCAACCCCCGATAAAACCGAACCCCGGGAATGACCGTCGGTCGGCCGGTCGGTACGTCTCAATAAACCATCCAACCCCCCAAATAAAACCGCACCCGGGAATGACCGTCGGTCGGCCGGTCGGTACGTCTCAATAAACCATCCAACCCCCCAAATAAAACCGCACCCGGGAATGACCGTCGGTCGGCCGGTCGGTACGTCTCAATAAACCATCCAACCCCCCAAAAAAACCGCACCCGGGAATGACCGTCGGTCGGCCGGTCGGTGCGTCTCAATAAACCATCCAACCCCCGATAAAACCGAACCCGGGAATGACCGTCGGTCGGCCGGTCGCTACAAATGGGAGTGACGGTCGGCCGGTCGGTACTGTTGATATTATTTTGTCATATTTTAATGAAAGAGGAGGCTGCTTATGAATATCAGCTCTATAAAAAAATTTTTGCCGTTGATTCTGCTTGTTGTGGTGTTGGCGGTGGCGTTTATCATTTTCTTGGTCTACAAGGATGAACCGCCGGTGGATGATACTCCGGGTATCACCACGGAAGCCAACCCGGATCTGACGGGTTCCACCGGCGCATCCACGGAAGGCTCCACCGGCGCATCCTCGGATGGCACCACCGGCGGCGCAACGGAAGCCATCACCGGCGGCGCAACGGAAGCCCCCACCGGTGATGCAACGGAAGTCCCCACACAGACAACCGGCGCAGTGGGGGAGTCCGCCGGTGATGCTACGGCACCTTCTACAGAAGCTCCTACCGATTCCACCCAATCTACCTCCGGTACGTCCACGGAGCCGACTACCAACAACGTCACGGAACCGACCACCGGTGACAAGTCTATGGATGATCCCACAGAAGCAACCACATCCGCTACGGAGGCTCCCACTCAGCCGTCTACGGAAACCCAGCCCAATACAGAGCCGACTACCCAGCCATCGACCGAGGAAACCACTCAGCCGACCACACAGGCACCCACCGAGGAGCATACCCAGCCATCCACAGAAGAAACTACGACCGTGCCGGAGGAAAGTGCCTTTTTCCTTAACATCAAAGCCCCGGCAACCGCTGCTCCGGGAGACGTGTTCGATGTGGTCGTGACATTAAAGGATATTCAGGAGCCTCTCTGCGCGGTTGAGTTCTTCCTGGACTTCGATGAAAGCAAGCTATCAGGCATCATCACAGAAGCCGGTGCCGCAATGGATGCCTTTATGACGGTCACCCCCACATACACAATGGCGATCGCAGGCATGGAAATTCAGGTTCCCAGATTTGAGCAGATCTGCTGTTATGACGCGTCCAACGGTATCTACGAATGCCGCTTCCTGGATCTGCTTCAATACCCCAACGCCAAGGCCGGTGAGAAATACAATGGTCTGACCAACGATGGCGAGCTGGTCATTACCATCCAATTTAAGGTACTGGAAACCGCTTCGAAGGGGGATAAGCTGGTATTCACCATGGTCAAAGACTCCATCGTTGGCACCACTGTCACCCTGAACGGCACGGACGGTACGGCAAACACTGCCACGGTTACGATTACATAACATCCTTTTCCTTAATGGATAGAAAATCGGCGAAACAATGGGCGCAATTTGTTCAAAATGCAATAAAAACAAGCCTTTTTTGTATTGACAATGGATACGCAGTGTGCTAGAATTAAATTGATGGATAGTATGGGCGTTGCTTAAATTTACCAGGCTTCCCCATAAATTTACACTGTGCATATCAGAAAGGATGCATCTTATGATGAAAAGAATGACAAGAAGAGTCCTGTCACTGGTGCTCGTTTTCGCGCTGTGCGTTACATATTGCGCATCATTTGGCGTAATGGCGGCATCTGCAGCCACCAATCAATTCACCCTTGACATTGAAGCCCCAACCACAGCCCAGGCAGGCGATGTGATCGATGTGGTTATCACGCTCAACAACATCCGGCAGCCCCTTTGTGCGGTGGAATTCTTTCTGGATTTTGACGAAACCAAGCTGGAAGGCGTCATCACGGAAAGCGGTTCCGCTATGGATGCTTTCATGACCGTCGTGCCCATGTACACACTGGTGACCTCCGGCGTGGAGGTTCCTGCCTCCCGTTACGAGCAGATCTGCTACTACAACGAAGCCAACGGTGTCTATGAATGCCGTTTCCTTGATCTGCTTCAGTATCCCCTTGCCAAGGAAGGCGAGACGTACAACGGACTGACCAACAATGGCGATCTGGTCGTCACCATTCCGTTCAAGGTTCTTGACAGTGTAACATCGGGTGACCTGTTGACCTTCTCCATGGTTTCGGGCAGCATTGTCGGTACCAACGAGGCACTGGACAGTGTTTCCGGTACTGCTGATACTGCCACCTGTAAGGTCGGCTCCGGTGCTTCCTCCGGCGGCTCCACCGTGACCGACGGTGCCTTTACCCTGGACATGACCGCAAACACCAATGCCAGCGACAGCTCGATCATTGATGTGGTCATCACCGCGAACAATTTCAAACAGGAAATCGATGCGGTAGAATTCACTCTGAACTTCGATAAGAGTCTTGTTGCAGGCGTGATCACCGAAAACGGTACGGCAATGGATGCGTTCATGACCGTCACGCCCATGTACACCATGGCGATCAGCGGCATGGAGATCGCTGCGTCCCGTTATGAGCAGATTTGCAGCTATAATGCGTCCAACGGAAGCTATCAATGCCGGTTCATGGATCTGTTGCAGTATACCTATGCCAAGGCCGGGGAAACGTACACCGGTCTGATCAACGATGGTGATCTGGTCATCACCATTCAGTTCAAAATTTTGGACGGCGTTGCCACCGGTACCAGCGTACCTTTCAGCATCACCGATGCGTTTGGCACGACCAGAGGCACTTTGATCAGTGTGGATGCCGTTGGTTCCAATGCCACCTGTATTGTAGGCTCCAGCAGCTCCGTCGTGACCGAAGATGCCTTTACTCTGGACATGACCGCAAACACCAATGCCAGCGACAGCTCGATCATTGATGTGGTCGTCACCGCAAACAATTTCAAACAGGAAATCGATGCGGTAGAATTTGCCCTGAACTTCGATAAGAGTCTTGTTGCGGGCGTGATCACCGAAAGCGGTACGGCTATGGATGCGTTCATGACCGTCAAGCCTATGTACACCATGTCGATCAACGGCATGGAGATCCCTGTGTCCCGTTACGAGCAGATTTGTACCTACGATGCCGCCAATGGTGTCTATGAATGCCGGTTCCTGGATATAGAAGAGTACAGCTATGCCAAGGCCGGGGAAACGTATACCGGTCTGATCGACGATGGTGATCTGGTCATCCACATTCAATTCAAGATTTTGAACGGCGTTGCCGCCGGCACCAGCGTACCTTTCAGCATCACAGATGCGCTCGGTACGACCAGAGGTACTTTGGCAAGCGTTAAGGCTACCGGTTCCAGTGCCACCTGTATTGCAGGCTCCGGCTACTATCTCTTCGGCTACATCAATGGCGCGAATTACGGCTGCGAGGATGACGCTGAGAACATGGGCATTTACAAGTTTGAAGATGGTCAGCTCGCGGCTACCTTTACGCAGGATAGTTATGTTGCTGTAAAGGGCGAAGGCAATTCCGTTTGGTATATGACCAATGGCTGGCTGGGTACGGATGTGACTTCCGCAACCTTGTACGACAACACCTCCGGCATCGATTCTAATAAACTCTATGTTCCCGGCAATCAGCATCTGATCTTCACCTTGGAGACAAATGGAGATGGCTCTGTCACACTGAGCTATGTAGAAGACGCCAATGGTCACAGCTGGACTGAGGCAACCTGCACCGATCCCATGACCTGCGTGACCTGCGGAGCCACCAGCGGCAGCGCACTGGGTCACGACTGGGAGGAAGCAAACTGCGTTGATCCCAAGACCTGTAATATCTGCGGTGCTATCGAGGGCACAGAGCTGGGTCACAACTGGGAGGAAGCAACCTGCACCGATCCTATGACCTGCGCCACCTGTGGTTTCACCAGCGGCAGCGCACTGGGTCACGACTGGGAGGAAGCAAACTGCGTTGATCCCAAGACCTGTAATATCTGCGGTGCTATCAAGGGCACTGCACTGGGTCACGACTGGGAGGAAGCAAACTGCGTTGATCCCAAGACCTGTAATATCTGCGGTGCTATCAAGGGCACTGCACTGGGTCACGACTGGGAGGAAGCAAACTGCGCCGATCCTATGACCTGTAATACCTGCGGTGCTATTGAGGGCAGCGCACTGGGTCACAACTGGAAGGAAGCAACCTGCACCGATCCTATGACCTGCGCT
>CAZENN010000041.1:0-2360 GCA_964513605.1 uncultured Oscillospiraceae bacterium | reverse complement strand
CGCACTGGGTCACAACTGGAAGGAAGCAACCTGCACCGATCCTATGACCTGCGCTACCTGTGGTCACAAGAGCGGCAGCGCACTGGGTCACGACTGGGTTGACGCTACCTGTACCGCAGCTCAGACCTGTGCCACCTGCGGCATCAGTGTAGGCGAAGCGATGGGTCACAGCTGGAGAGCTGCTAACTGTACCGATCCTAGTACCTGCGTGTCCTGCGGCATCACCTCCGGCATCGCACTGGGTCACAGCTGGAAGGCTGTAACCTGTACTGCCCCCAAGACCTGCACCACCTGCGGCCTCACCTCCGGCATCGCACTGGGTCACAACTGGATTGCTGCGAACTGTACCACTCCCCAGACCTGCACCACCTGTGGCACGATCAACGGCATCGCACTGGGTCACAACTGGACAGCAGCCACCTGCACCAGTGCCCAGACCTGCACCACCTGCGGCACGATCAACGGCATTGCACTGGGTCATGACTGGGAGGAAGCAAACTGCACCGATCCTAAGACCTGTAATACCTGCGGTGCTATTGAGGGCACGGAGCTGGGTCACGATTACGAAAGCAAGGTGACACCGCCCACCGCCGATCAGCAGGGCTACACCACCCACACCTGCACCCGCTGTGGAGATAGCTATGTGGACTCCTATACGGATGTGGTTCCCCAGGGTACCAGCGTCAGCGGCACAGTGGTCAGCTCCACTAGAACCACGGGAGATGTGACTTTGGAGCTGTGGCTGGATGGTGCGGAGGATGCTTCCTACACCGTTACCGCCGTTAGCGACACTTACACCTTCGAGGGCGTGGCAGCCGGAACCTACACCATGACCGTCAGCAAATATGGTCATGTGACCCGCAGCTACACGGTCACCGTCGGCACCGCGGCTGTGACGCAGAATGTGAAGATCTGCCTGATCGGTGATGTCAACGGTGATGGAATGATCAGCGTTGGTGACGTGGCAAGGGTTTACGCTCACGTCAAGGGCAACATGATCACCGACGCTTATGCTCTGGAGTGCGCCAATGTCGATGGCGGCATCCTGAACATCGGCGATGTAGCTAAGATTTACGCCCATATCAAGGGTGGAAAGCAGCTGTTTTGATACCTGTTCATTTATAATCAACAGTGCCTCCGATTTTGGAGGCACTGTTTTTTGGGTAGGGGATGGGATGTTGTTTTGTTCAAAAGCAACAAAAAACAGTGTTTTTTTTCTATGCCCGGAGTATGGAAGTTCCAAAAAATAATATGGACTTCTTTTGGACGATGTGCTAAAATATAGGCGTAGAGGTAGCGAATCAGGTGGGATTCCGGTAACTTTAGCTTAGTACAGTGCTGGGATTAAATGGAGCTTAAAGGGATGCAATGTCACGCTCATCGAAGGCGAACCGATGGGATGTGCAGGTGTGGTTTCGGTCTGATTCGCTTGAAGAGTTTTGTAAGCGGATGAAATAGGACGAATTATTTAAGGAGATGACGTATGAAAATGAGAACCCCCAGAAGGCTGTTATGTTTGGCTTTGGTTGTGCTGCTTTGCGTTGCCATTTTGCCTGCTCCTTCTGTAAAGGCCGCCACAGTTACCCAGAACCAGAAGAACATGGTGGCCCGCGCAGACTGGTATTACGGAATTACATGGGTGGCGCAGGAAACGGTGGCCGGTTGGTCCGGCACATTCTATAAAGGAAATACATACCGGATTCCCTATGGTCAGCCCATTTATTCCGGTAAGTATGTCGGTTATGCCGCAACCTTTGATGAATTCCTTACTGCGGCATCGACTGCCGGCAGTATCTTCTACACTGGCAGAAGTTGGTACGAAGGAACCACTGCTCCTTACTATGTTTCTGACTGCTCCGCCTTCGTTTCCTGGGTATGGGGCATCGACAGAACCACCACATACTACATACCCAACGTTTCCACCAGTTTTGGCTATGTGACAACGGACCGTGCTACTTACACCCTGCAGCTGGGCGACGCACTGAATTGTTCTTCCCACGTTGTTATGGTTACCGGTCTGGAGTATGACTCCTCCGGTGCCATTACCCAGATCGAGATCACCGAGCAGACACCACCTCAGATGAAGAGAAGCTACTATACTCCCTCTCAGCTCTATACCAAGTACAGCAAGTACACCATTCAAAGATACTACGGTGATGTTCCCACCGCACCCGATCAAGAGGAGGAAACCTGGATCGAAAAGGCTTGCTTTGATGTCATGGTCTACCGGGACCGCAATCCCGACCTTGCCAGTATGACCGATGCCGAGCTGAAGGAGCACTGGCTCAGCAGCGGTATCAAAGAGGGCAGAGCCTCCAGTACCATTTTGGATCTTGGCTTCTACCTTAACAACAACCAGG
>CAZENN010000040.1:0-16007 GCA_964513605.1 uncultured Oscillospiraceae bacterium | reverse complement strand
GTATACACGATTTCCAATCGTGCGCGCTCGGCCAGCTACGCGACTTCTCCATATGTTCGACCCGTTGCCGACTCGTATATAATAGCGCATTTTCTTTGATTTGTCAAGTGTTATTTTTATAATTTTGTAGTTATTTTATTGGTGGTCAATTGCCAAAGTAAATGCAACTGTGCTTACCGGATTGCACCGGTTGGTCAGTCGAAAGCAGCAGTTGCATTTAGTTTGGCAAACGGACTCGTAATAAATGGTTTAATGCAGCCAACTCAATATGCCGATTCAAATATTTGCAAGCAGCCATCGTCTCATGTCTTCCCGTCCTTCCTCTGTAAGTGGGAAAACCGCCTTACCTTCCATTTCACTTTTTTCATAACAAAACAGTCCATGCCAATATTCTGCGCTCATAGTACTGGCATCAAAATCGACTTCCTTTGACGTCTTCATCTGAACTTCCGGAACAATTCGAAAACGAAACAGCCCTGCTGAACCGGTAAACGAGTTTTTCATTGCAAAGGTATGGAGCGTCGGGATAAATAATTCATCCATAATTAGCGTCCAATTGCCTGGTCTGCGGCAATAATGCGCTTCATAGCCTCAATTCCTACCAGAACCGCACCTGTGGTATCCTCCGTCATCGGCATCTCCATTCCCAGCTTTTCACGCTCTTGGTTCCACACTGCATGGAAGCAACTGCCACAGCGGACTCCCAATGCTGACGCAATCACAAACAGTGCAGCGGACTCCATCTCGCTTGCCTTTACTCCAAGACGCTTCCACGATTCCCATTTTTGCTGAAGCTCATAGTAAACCGGTGACTTCTCGGGGCTATGCTGACCATAAAAGGAGTCTTTACACTGGACTACACCCACATGGGTACGATATCCCAATGCCTCACCTGCAGTCTTTAGCGCAGCTGTAATCTCAAAATCCGCCACAGCCGGAAATTCAATTGGCGCATACTCCAATGAGGTATGGTCGAAGCGAATGGCACCACTTGCTACAACTACATCCCCAGGCATCACATCCAGCGCAATACCGCCGCAGGTGCCAACTCTGATAAAGGTATCCGCCCCTACATTGCGCAGCTCCTCCATGGCAATCGCTGCGGAGGGTCCTCCGATTCCGGTGGAGCACACTGAAACCTTCTCACCCAGCAAATAGCCGGTATAGATATTGTACTCCCGGTTCATTCCGATATGGACAGGATTGTCAAAATGTGCTGCAATAGACTCACAACGTCCGGGGTCGCCGGGCAGGAACACATATCGTCCCACGTCACCCTCAACACAGCGAATATGATACTGTTGTCCAATGTCTTGCATAAAAATCAACCTCCTAAATCATTTGATACAATATTATTTCATTTAAAATAGACTGACCTGACTGGTATCAGGCAAGCTTCCAAAAGCACCTGCATCTTTTAGCATCTGGATATGGGTTTTGGATACTTTGGGGCAGGCAGCCGCAACCTCCTCGACGGAAAGGAAAGACTTCCCTTCTCTGCCCTCCATCAGGCTGATCGCGGCATTCTCGCCGAGACCGGATATCGATACAAAAGGTGGGCGAAGCTTACCATCCTCAATCAAAAACTTTGTTGCGTGGCTTTTATAAATATCGATCGGAAGAAATTCCAACCCGCGCAGATAGAATTCATATACCACTTCAAGCGTTGTCAAAAGGTCCTGATCCTTATCTGTTGCATTTTCATTATTATCAATTGCCTCGATATTTGCCATAACCGAAGCCATCCCATTGGTCATCAATACCGCATCAAAGCCACCCTTCTGGCTGCGACGATAGAAGTAGGCTGAATAAAATGCCAGCGGATAATAAACCTTGAACCAAGCAATTCGAAAGGCCATCATAACGTAGGCAACCGCATGGGCTTTTGGGAAGAGATATTTGATCTTCTTACAGGAGCCGATATACCAATCCGGTACTCCCGCAGCCACCATCTCCTCCTCTGCTCCATCCGGCAATCCCCTGCCCTTACGCACAGACTCCATGATTTTAAATGCCCGTTTTTCCGGCATGCCGCAAGAAATCAGGTAGATCATGATATCGTCACGACAGCCAATGGTACCATCCACCGTCGCAGTTTTCGAAGTGATCAAATCTCTGGCGTTTCCGAGCCACACATCCGTTCCGTGGGTATAACCGGAGATACGCACCAAGAAATCAAATTTTGTGGGCATTGTATCCAGCAAAACGCCACGGGTAAAACGGGTATTAAACTCAGGAACCGCAACAGCACCCGTTGGACCCAGCAGCTTATCATCTTCATAGCCTAACACCTTGGAGGATGTGAATATGGACATGGTCTTCTTATCATCCAGGGGGATGGTTTTGGCATCTACGCCGGTCATATCCTCCATCATACGAATCATTGTAGGATCATCATGCCCCAGCATATCCAGCTTCAGCAGATTTTCTTCCATTGAGTGGTATTCAAAATGGGTCGTGATCTGGTCTGATTTAGGGTCATCCGCCGGATGCTGAACCGGACAGAAATCCCAGATTTCATTTTCCTGGGGAATAACCACCAAGCCACCGGGATGCTGTCCAGTGGTACGCCGGACACCGACACAGCCGGTGGCTAATCGGTTCATCTCTGCGGAAACTGCCGTCTTTCCATGCTCCTCCATATATTTCTTCACATATCCAAAGGCAGTCTTTTCTGCTACGGTTCCAATAGTACCTGCACGAAAAACATGGGATTTCCCAAACATTTCCGTACAGTACGCATGGGCTCTGGCCTGATATTCACCAGAGAAATTCAAGTCAATATCCGGTACCTTATCACCACCGAAACCAAGGAAGGTCTCGAAGGGAATATTGAACCCATCCTTCTCCAGCTGCGCACCGCACAAAGGGCAGACAGCATCCGGCAGGTCAGCACCGCAGTTAAACTCCTTTGGTACATCCAAAATCGTATGCTTACAAGTAGCATTGGGACAGCGATAGTGAGGCGGAAAAGAATTCACCTCTGTAATACCTGAAAGATAGGCAACAATTGACGAACCCACTGAACCACGGGAACCAACCAAATACCCATTTTCCAGAGAATTCTGCACCAGCTTCTGGGCAGACATATAGATCACATCATAATGACAGCTTATAATATCATTAAGCTCCGTCTCCACACGCTTGACAAACGGCTCGGGTGGATTTTCTCCGTATAACCGATGAAATTTCCCATACACCAAGCTTTTCAGATCTTCAACGGAATTTTCAATTTTAGGGGCGAATAGGTTATGAGGTACCGGACGTATGGTTTCACACATATCCGCAACCAAATTGGGATTGGTGATGACCACCTCCCGCGCCTTTTCCTCCCCCAAATAAGAAAACTCACGAAGCATCTCATCGGTACTGCGCAGATACAGCGGATTGGGCTTGTCCGCATCGTCAAAGCCTTTGGTAGCCAGCAGGATGTGACGGAAAATCTCATCCTCCGGATTTAGAAAATGGACGTCTCCGGTGGCAACCACCATCTTGCCCATTTTTTCGCCCAAACTCACAATGGTTTTATTAAATTCTTTCAGATCTTCGTCGCTTTTTGCCATTCCCTTTTCCAGCATAAAGCGGTTATTTGCAATGGGCTGAATCTCTAAATAGTCATAAAAGGATGCAATTCTCATCAATTCATCATCAGATGACCCGAATATAACCTCCTGAAACAGCTCGTTTGCCTCACAGGCTGAACCAATGATCAGCCCCTCTCTCAGCTTAATCAGCTCTGATTTGAAAATACGGGGCTTTTGACGGAAGTATTTCAGGTTAGAGTCAGAAATCAGGTGGTACAAATTACGCAGCCCCATCTGGTTCTTGGCAAACAGGATAATATGCTGCGCATGCCGGCTATCGTGACGATGCCGCATTCTAAGAGGAATCATTGCCTCATTGATCTGCTGAAGACTATATACCTCCAGCTCCCTGAGCTTATCAAAGAGCTTATTCATGATCTGCCCACAGATCAAGGCATCATCTGCCGCACGGTGGTGAGTGAAATCTCCCAATTCAAATTCCTTTGCCACAATGTCCAACTTATATTTATTCAGATGGGGCAATAGATTTTGGGACAGGGTCAGCGTATCCACCACAGTCAGCTCGCAGGGAAGGCTTAATCGCTCGCACTCTCTGGTTACAAAGCATGTATCAAATCTGGCATTATGTGCAACCAAAGGACGTTCCCCAATAAACTCCAAAAGTTTGGGTAAGACTTCTTCAATCTTTGGTGCTCCCCGAAGCATATCATCTGTTATTCCAGTTAACTCGCTGACCTCTCTGCTCAGCGAACACATTGGATCAACAAAGGTCTGGAACCGACTAAGTTCCTTCCCTTCCTTCATAATAACCGCACCAATTTCTATGATCCTATCATGACGAGGATACAACCCTGTTGTCTCCAAATCAAAGGCAACGTATTCCTCATCGAAAGAAATATCCTGCGTTCCCCGGACTGCCACCCGGTCATCTACATCATTGATGTAGTAGCCTTCGCATCCATACAATATTTTGATGGTCTCATCCGTTCCTGCAACTTTTGGAGCACCCTTCCAGTCCTCAACAACATGCAGCGCATCAGTAAAAGACTGTACAACACCATGATCTGTAATGGCAATCGCTTTGTGTCCCCAAGCTGCCGCTTGCTTAATGGCTGCCTTTGTGTTGGTCAGAGCGTCCATACTGCTCATGACTGTATGCAAATGCAGCTCGACCCGTTTCCCTCCCTTGGCGGTATCCAACCGTTTTGGCAACGTCCCCGGCATGATGGCATTGGGCTTCAATACCATCTCATTGGTATAATTATCGATCATCAAACGCCCGGTCACACGAACGACACTGCCTACCTGAACGGCCTTCACAATTGGCTCCGCATCCTTCTTTTCCAGAAAACGGCTGATTCGAATGGATGAGGTATGATCCGTCATATCAAACTTGACTACAACAGCATTTCGTTTCGTCAGTTCCTTGTGGTCAACTGAGAATACCCGCCCCTCTACAATGACACTGCCCATATTCAAATCAATATCTTTCATGGGAACTACCGTTCCCCTAAAGGGCTTCCCGAATATCATATCACCGGGAACGGTTACCGCAGAGGTCTCCTTTTTAGGCAACGACGCACTGCTCGGATTTTCCACAATCATATAAGAGCGCATCTTTTCCATCTCATCAAAAAGCTCCGCACCCTCCAGCGCACGTCCCGAATGAACTGATATTTCTACCGCACAGCCAAAGCGTGACTCAAGCTTTCGAGCAACCTTGCCGGAACACTCGTCTACCATCTGCTTTCCGTTCGCCTTGAGCTGGACAGAAAGATGACTGCCCTCCCACGTCCATTGCGCTCCAGCCAAGGAACCCCGGAGCATGGAATTTTCAGAAACAAACATATCTCGCAGCTCATCCGTTGCCACGGATGAAAGCAGTTCAGAAGGGTATGTTATTTTCAGCTCTACATTGCGAAGACCGTAGTACGAAGCCAGTTCCTGTTCCAATGTCGATTTATTTTTTTCCGATATGTATAACGGCGAAAAGGCATCAACCCAGACCTGCCGACTTTCAGGGTCGATCTCAGCTTTAGAAAGGATCGCCTGCGAATAGGCCTCCTGGAGCTGCTCTGTCGGCTTATATCCGGGAAACATATGGGATAAGTGTATCTTTTCGTCCATTTTTTACCTCTTCCGTGAATGGTTGCTAAAAATTGTTATGATAAGCCGGGGAACATTCATTCCTCGGCTCTATCACAATCACATTTGTTCGATACGGCTGAGCAGTGCCTCTAAAAGCTGATCATAGGGCAGCTTCTCCACCTGTTCACCCTTAACAAAGATGGTTCCCCATCCGTCTCCACCGGCTATGCCAATGTCCGCTTCTCTTGCTTCGCCGGGACCATTGACAACACAGCCCATAACGGCCACTGTGATGGGCTTAGCGCAATCCTTCAAGGCCTGATCGACCTGATTGACTAGACCAATCAAATCTATTCTTGTTCTGCCACAGGTGGGACAGGAGATAATATTTACCCCTTCCTTCCGAAGCCCCGCCGCTTTGAGAATATCCTTTGCGGCATAGACTTCTTCAACAGGATCATCAGTCAAGCTGACCCGAAGGGTATCACCAATGCCATCCAACAGCAAAGCACCAATGCCCACGGCGGACTTAATCAAGCCCTGACGGACAGGTCCCGTCTCCGTAACACCGATATGCAGTGGGTAATCACATTTGCTGCGAAACAGTCTTGCGGCTGCCACCATCGTTGGAACATTGGAGGACTTCATGGAGACACAGCTATCATAAAAACCGTACTTTTCCAGCACATGAAGATGCTCAAAGGCACTCTCCACCAAAGCCGCCGCCGTTGGATGTCCGTGCTTCTCTAACAGCCGTTTGTCCAGACTCCCCCCGTTGACACCAATACGAATGGGAATCTTCCTCTCCTTGCAAATATCCACTACCGCCTGAACACGGTCCTCGCCGCCAATATTACCGGGATTGATCCTTATTTTTGAAGCACCACCCTCAGCAGCAGCGATTGCCAGCTTATAATCAAAGTGAATATCAGCAACCAAAGGCAAGGTACTTTCCTTTGCAATCTGCGCAAAGCCTCTTGCCGCTTCCATATTGGGTACCGCCAACCGAACGACCTGACAGCCTGCGCTATGGAGTTGTCTGATCTGTTGGAGAGAGCCTTCCACATCGGTTGTTTTGGTGTTCAGCATGGACTGAATCACCACCGGAGCCCCACCACCGATCTTTATATTGCCCACTTTGATCTGTCTTGTCATCGTTATCACCCCTTAAATATCGTAAAGATATCCTTAAACGTAATCAGTACCATAAACGCCAAAAGTATGATCATGCCGCCTGCATGAATATATCCTTCATACTTCGGGTTGATTTTCTTTCCTGTAATGCCTTCGATGGCACTGGTCAGCAGCAATGCCACAGCGCGACCACCATCCAAAGCAGGAATTGGCAGTAGGTTCATCACCGCCAGATTGACCGCAATAAATCCACCAAAGAAGAGAATCGTCATAAGTGCATCGCTCCAACTGGAAGAGCTGGAGGCCGCTTCGGACATCATGTCCACGATTCCAACCGCGCCGGACATATCACTCAATCCGGCCTTCCCGGTAAAGAGCATTTGCAGGCTCAGGCGGACATTGCGTACATTATCGATGGTATAGTTCCATGTGTAGCTCAGCTTCTCAAAAAATGTTGGTTCTATCAATGTGAACGACATGCCATATCGAACTGATGTGGTTCCGTCGTCATTGGCAAATTCGTGGGTCTCCATCACAAAATTCTCTAAGACCACTTCTTCACCGTCTCTCAGAACAACCAGGTCATGAACTGTTCCGCCATTCAGATACAAAATGGTGGAAACATCGCTGGCAACATAGATGGTCTCACCATCGATCTCCAAAATCTCATCTCCTACCTGCAAACCACCTTCACTATTCAGAGTGCATCCCGGCTCAAACTTCGAAATAACCGGTGTCGTAAGGGCATCACTTGGCAGATAGATGATGGCAAAAATCAAGAAGCCCATGATGAAATTCATAGCCGCCCCCGCCAGAAGAATAATCAGCCGCTTCCACCAGGATGCCTTCTGAAAGGATCTGGGGTTATCGGTATCCTCATCCTCGCCCTCCATAGCGCAAAAACCGCCCATAGGAATGCATCGGATTGAATAAACCGTCTCCCCAATCTTCTTTTTAAAAATTGCCGGTCCCATAAACATAGCAAATTCATTGACCTGGACCTTAAATGCCTTTGCAGCCATAAAATGTCCCAGCTCATGAACGAAAATCAGGATACTGAAAAGCAGTATCGCAAACAACACAGAAACAAAAGTAGACATGAAACTCCTCGCTCAATTAACAGCAATGATTGCGGACCGACCGTCTGGCAAGGCGGTCCGCCTCTAAAATATCCTCCAGGTCAGGCTGTGCCACATGCGGCACTTCTTCAACAGCCTGAGCAACCAGATCATAAATATCGTAAAAACCGATCTTATCATCCAGAAACAGCGCAACCGCTTCCTCGTTGGCACCATTCATGACCGCACAAGCAGTACCTCCCATACCGGCACACCGTCGTGCAAGCGCAAGACAGGGGAAATTCTCCATATCCGGCTCACAAAAGGTCAATGCACCGCATTTTGTAAGATCCAGCGGTTCAACGGGGCATACGGTACGTTGAGGATAAGTCAAAGCCAGCTGTATGGGCAGA
Source organism: uncultured Oscillospiraceae bacterium (assembly GCA_964513605.1). Lineage (GTDB taxonomy): Bacteria > Bacillota > Clostridia > Oscillospirales > Oscillospiraceae > Faecousia. The sequence goes on along the minus strand of CAZENN010000040.1, from coordinate 7,769 downwards.
CGCATATCCGGAGCCCCGAGCTGTGCCATCACCGCTCCATCAACAAACTCCACAAAGCTATGGGCAATGCTCTGACGATGGATAACAACATCCACCTGTTCCAGCGGAAGGCGATACAGCCGCATAGCTTCAATCACTTCCAGCCCCTTATTCATCAGCGTTGCACAGTCGATGGTAATCTTATCTCCCATCTTCCAGTTGGGGTGCTTCAGCGCATCGCTTTTTTTGACCACGCTGAGCTGCTCCCGGGACATACCAAAAAAGGGACCTCCGGAGCAGGTCAAAATAAGCCGTTTGATTTCTTTTGGTGATGCCGAACCCATTAGACACTGAAAGATTGCGGAATGCTCCGAATCCACAGGAATGATTTGAGCTCCACAGCGATCCGCCTCTTTCATCACCAACTCACCAGCACACACCAGCGTTTCTTTATTGGCAAGCCCAATGCGCTTTCCTGCACGAATCGCAGCCAATGTCGGCTTTAATCCCAGCATTCCAACCACAGCGGTAATGACACAGTCCGCAGCTTCCATCTGTGCAGCTTCGATCAGACCATCCTCACCCCAGCGGATTCGGATCGGAAGGTCTCCGATCCGTCCGGAAAGCTCCTGCGCCGCTTCCTCGGTTGCCATCACTGCTAGTTCCGGTCTAAAATCCCGGCACTGTTCGGCCATCCGTTCTACATTATGTCCTGCAGTCAACGCCGCGACCCGTATCCCCAGATGCTGAATGATATCCAGTGATTGCCGACCGATCGAGCCGGTGGAACCCAATATACTAACACAATTTACCATATTTTCAACCCTTTACAGCCATAGGCATCAGAAGCAGCATGATCTCCACCAAAGGCGCAACAATGATCATTGAATCAAAACGATCCAAAATTCCTCCGTGTCCGGGGATCAGATTGCCGTAATCCTTAATCCCGGTCTGACGCTTGATAACAGAGAAGCACAGATCTCCGAATACGCCCCCGATGCTTCCGATCAGTGCATAAATGATTGCAAAGAAATAATTTACTCTGAAATCAAACGCCTTATCCAAAACGATCGCATAAACTATCATCCCCACAACGGCTCCAATCAATCCGCCTACAACACCTTCAATGCTTTTATTGGGGCTGATCTTCGGAGACAGCTTATGCTTTCCCAGCTTTCTTCCTACCAGATAGGCACAGGAATCGGACAGAAAAGCAATTGCAAAGGGCATCAGAATGTAGTAACGTCCCTCAGAGAACATCAAAACACGAACGATCGAGCAAAGAAGGTATGGAATGATAATACCACCGGCAAAACACAGTGCCACCCGTGCAAAAGGAATTTTCATATCACTGAGCATCATTTCTATGAACAGCAAAACGAAGAACATTAAAATGATGACCAGACCTACTACATGGGGACATCCAAAATAGCTCCATAAAGCCATTAAAAAGGCTGCTGCCATACTATAGCAAAGCATTCTAGGCTGCCGCACCAGCTTTGTTGTATGCAAAAGCTCGTAGTCACCGATGGCCGACATGATGCCCAGACACAAGGCAGTTACAATCTTGGGAGTCGCCAGTGCAATTATTAAAACAAAGGGCACTAACACCAGCGAAGCAATCGTCCTGATTTTCATAATTTCTTAAACTCCTCCAAAGCGGCGATTTCGCCGATGATATTCCTCAATTGCCGCATCCAGATCCTTCGGTTCGAAATCCGGCCAAAGCACATTCATAAATACAAATTCCGAATAAGCGGTTTGCCACGGCAGGAAATTGCTGGTTCGCAATTCTCCGGAAGGGCGAATCACAAGCTCTGGGTCCGGTACACCGGCTGAATCGAGGTAATTGGCAAAGTCAAGCTCCGTAAGACTTTCGGCACTGCGCTTTCCTGCTTCCACGTCCAAAGCGAAGGCTTTCGCAGCGCGGAGAATCTCATCACGTCCACCGTAGTTTAAGCAAAAATTTACCTGAACCTCATGGTATTGATTGGAACGTCTCTGGGTATCCTCACATAGCTTTCGGAGCTTAGGGCTTAGACGGCTTAGATCGCCAAAGAAACGGAAAGAAACACAGTTCTTCTCCATATCTCGCAGTGCTTCCTTCAGGTACCGCTCCAGCAGAAACATAATGCCGGAAACCTCCTCCTCGGAACGCCTCCAATTCTCTGTAGAGAAAGCATAGACCGTCAAATAGCGCACACCAAGGCTGCGGCAATAGTTTGCGATCCGCCGAAAGGTCTCACCGCCCGCCTTATGACCGGCAGTTCGGGGCAAACCCCGTTTTTTTGCCCAGCGACCATTGCCATCCATAATGATTGCAATATGCTGGGGAACCATCTGTTTATCTTTTTCTGCAGATGCCATATTCAGCATCCTTTCCATAATTTGATAGAAATCATTGGGGGCAGAACTACCCCCAATGATTTAGGCGATCAAATAGCCATCAGTTCTTTTTCCTTGGCAGCAAGTGCCTCATCTGCCTTCTTAATATACTTATCCAGCAGATCCTGCAGATCTTTTTCTGCTTTTTTTTGCTCGTCCTCAGTGATCTCGGAATTTTTCTTCAGTTTCTTGATATAATCCATGCCGTCTCGACGAATGTTCCTCATGGCAACCTTTGCCTCTTCGGAGTACTTCTTTACCTGCTTGGCAAGTTCCTTACGCCGTTCTTCTGTCAGCTGAGGAAACACCAACCGAATCACACGACCGTCGTTCTGAGGATTGATGCCCAAGTCGCTCATCTGAATTGCCTTGGCAATATCCTTCAGAATCTTGGTGTCCCAGGGCTGCACGACCAGAGTTCTGGCGTCCGGTGAGGAAATCGTTGCCACACCATTGAGCGGTGTCTCACTGCCATAGTATTCCACTGTGATCCGGTCAAGAACCTTTGCGTTGGCACGGCCGGCACGGACGGCTCCAAATTCATCAGACAAATGCTCCAGCGCCTTGTCCATTCTTCTGCTGTAATCCTTAAAATCTACACCCATGATTAGTCCTCCTTAACAGTTGTTCCAATTTTTTCACCGCATACCACGCGGAAAATATTTTGAGGGTCCGCAAGCGCAAAGCACACCATCGTCATATGGTTGTCCATAGCCAAAGTCATTGCCGTTGTGTCTGTTGCCTTCAAATGACGAGCCAGAACCTCATCGTAGGTCAGCTCATCAAATTTTACCGCAGCAGAATCCACATTCGGATCAGCAGAATAAATGCCATCCACATTTTTTGCCATTAAGATCGCATCCGCCTCGATCTCTACGCCTCGAAGCACAGCACCGGTATCTGTTGAAAAATAAGGATTACCGGTGCCTGCCGCAAAGAAAACCACCTTTCCTTCATTCAGGTAGCGGTCTGCAGTATCCCTGGTAAAGTATTCACCAAACTTATTCATTTCAACAGCGGTAAGTACACGGGCATCGACCCCGTGCTTTTCCAGCGCATCAGCCACTGCAATGCAGTTCATGACGGTTGCCAGCATTCCCATGGCATCTCCATGGGATCGCTGCATCTTATCAGCACCGTCCTTAACGCCACGCCAGAAATTTCCTCCGCCGATGACGACCCCTACCTGCACACCATTGTCTACACACTTTTTGATCGCCTCACAAACCGAATTGATCACAGAAAAATCAAGACCCCGGTGAGCATCGCCAGCTAAAGCTTCTCCGCTGATCTTCAGCAGAATACGGTGGTACTTAACTTGATTCAAAATACCTCACTCCTTCTTTTGTATCCCTCTTATTTTAATATATCCGCGGCGAATTGACAATAAGAATTTCTACTTTTTTCTTAAATTTTTAATATTGTTCATCTTTGCACAACCGGAAACGGAAAAAATAGCGTCCCAGAGGAATTTCTGTTGCAAATTCCATTATAATAGATTATAATGAAGGGAAACTTTATACAAGAGAGGTATATCAGATGGCTGAAATCACTGAAAGCAAAAATTTCATCCACACTTTTATTGATGAGGATATCGCCGAGGGTGGTCGCTATGCAGGCAAAACCGTTCATACTCGTTTCCCTCCCGAACCCAACGGCTACCTTCACATTGGTCATTGCAAAGCATTGATCATCGATTTCGGTACTGCCGAAAAATATAACGGTCTTTGCAATCTGCGTATGGATGACACCAATCCCACCAAGGAAGACGTAGAGTTTGTGGAGGCGATTCAGGAGGATATCCACTGGCTGGGATTTGACTGGGGCGACCGCTTCTTCTATGGCTCTGACTACTTTGAGCAGACCTACGACTTTGCCGTTTCTCTCATTAAAAAAGGGCTGGCCTATGTGTGTGAACTGACCCCTGAGCAGTTTAAGGAGTATCGTGGAGATCTGACCACCCCCGCTGTTTCCCCTTATCGTGATCGTCCCATGGAAGAAAGTCTTGATCTGTTCGCCAGAATGCGCGCCGGCGAATTTGAGGATAACCGCTATACCCTCAGAGCTAAAATTGATTTAGCTTCCGGTAACTTCAATATGCGTGATCCTGTTATCTACCGCATCCGGCACCTGCATCATCATCGTCAGGGCGATAAGTGGTGTATCTACCCCATGTACGATTTTGCCCATCCCATTCAGGACGCACTGGAAGGAATCACCCATTCTCTGTGTTCACTGGAATTTGAGAACCACCGTCCTCTTTACAATTGGGTGGTGGAAAATGTAGGACTGGAGCATCATCCCCGTCAGATCGAATTTGCGCGACTGGGTATTGACCATACCGTTTTGAGTAAGCGCAAGCTCAGAGCACTGGTGGAAAATGGTCATGTTTCCGGTTGGGACGATCCCAGAATGCCTACCTTATGCGGTCTTCGTCGGCGTGGCTACACACCGGCATCCATTCGTAATTTCTGTGATCGGGTGGGCGTGGCAAAAAGCCCCAATACCATTGAATTTGCTTTCCTGGAGCATTGCCTGCGTGAGGATCTGAATGAGACCGCCCAGCGTGTTATGGCTGTTCTGAAGCCAGTCAAGCTCACCATTACCAACTATCCCGAAGGTCAGAGCGAGTCCTTTGAGGTTGAAAACAACCCCAACGATCCCGAAGCAGGTACCAGAAACGTCACCTTCTCCCGTGATCTTTGGATTGAAGCAGACGACTTCCTTTCTGAGCCCATTCCCAAGTATAAGCGTCTGTATCCCAACGGACCCGAATGCCGTCTGAAGGGTGCCTACCTCGTTACCTGCACCGACTGTGTGAAGGACGAGAACGGCAATGTGATCGAGGTGCTTGCAACCTATGATCCTGATAGCAAGGGTGGAAATCCTGCCGATGGTCGAAAGGTCAAGGGTGCTACCATCCACTGGGTCGATGCCAATAACTGTGCCAACGCCGAAGTTCGTCAGTACGACAACCTCTTTAGCGATGCGGATCCCGATGCCGCAGGAAAGGATTTTCTTGCCTGCTTAAATCCCAATTCGCTGGAAGTTCTTACAGGCTGCAAGCTGGAAAAGAGTCTGGAAAACGCAAAAGCACCTGCCTCCTATCAGTTCATGCGGCTTGGTTATTTCTGTCCTGACAGTAAGGATTCTGCTCCGGAACATCTGGTTTTCAACCGGTCTGTCGGCTTAAAAGACAGTTTTAAACCCAGCAAGTAAGCTCCCCCAAGGCGGCTGAAAGACCCTTTGTGAGGAAATCATACCTCCAGATATTCTGGAGGTGGTTCTTCGTTAATATAGAGCCGCATATAAAACGCATAAAGGAGAGAGTCACCATTGATAAAAAAAAACAACCAGAATTTCGTTGATGCACAATTCAAGGACAACCAGCCTGAGAATACAATCAACCAAATCAAAGAACGACTGACTTCCTACGGCATTGAAACAGAGGAAAGCTGGCACGAAACTAGTGTACCGTATTGTTTTGCCTTGAGCGTGTATATAAAGGGCACCACTTTTAGCGTCAACGGCAAAGGTTTAAGCAGAGAATTCGCTCTGGCCAGTGCTTACGGAGAGCTGATGGAGCGTCTTCAAATGGGATATATCTATACTCCCGGCATCCAAAAGGACGGCATCAATTCCTACGCTTCATGTACAAGCAGCAAAATCCCTATGACAAAAATTCTTGACGAATATGGCAATTGGTTTCAGCTGCTGTCGGAGCGTATCCAAAGGTTTACTGCCATTTCCATAACCGCCGAAGATATTCTCAAACAGTATGCGGATGCCACGGGTGCGCTTGAAGTGATCCCGTATTTTTGCCTAACTACCGGAAAAGCCGCATACTATCCCAACGAACTCCGGGGGCGAGCTTACGGAAGCAACGGCTGCGCAGCCGGAAATACACCGGAAGAAGCATTGGTGCAGGCAATCAGCGAAATCGTTGAGCGCAATCACATGATTCAAATCATTGATGGCGGCATTTCCCTTCCTGATGTACCGGAAGATGTTTTGCTGCAATACGAAACTGCTTATCAAATCATCACCTATATCCGTGAACAGGGGTATCGTGTGATCGTCAAAGACTGCTCTTTGGGGAAGAAATTCCCGGTGGTATGTCTGTATATCATCGATGAAAGAACCGGTCGGTATCACACCCATCTGGGGGCCTATCCGATTTTTGAGATCGCACTGGAGCGTGCATTGACCGAAAGCTTTCAGGGACGTAATATAAATAACATTACTCGTTTTGAGGATTTTGTATTCAAAAATCCCGGTGAATTGCTATTTTCAAGCCTGTCCGACGAAATTATAAAAGGTTCGCATGAAAAAACAACCAGCTTCTTTGTGGGAACACCCACTTACGAATATAATGCAGCTGTCGGATTTGCCGGAACAGACAACAAATCACTTCTGCTGGAATGCATTGAATTTTTCCGGGATCAGGGTTATGATATTCTAGTAAGAGACCGTTCCTGTCTGGGGTTCTGCACATATCAGGTCATCATACCAGGGTACAGCGAGACCTTTCTGCATCGAATCCACCGGCCTCTGGACGAATATCGATATGCTTCCAAAGCAATGAAGGTATTGCGCAATCCTTCTGCCGCAACCTTCCCCGATCTTTTGACCTATCTGATGCATGAAGATCAGATGAACCGCTTTTCCAAAACGGTTCATGGTGTCCATGGTTTTTTAGCGCATTCCAAGCTTTCCGCTCGAGCACCTATTGGTCTTGAAAATTTCCTTTTGGCATCTACTAAGGGATATATTTACTATTGCCTCGGCAGGAACAATGAGGCCATTGACTGTATCAACGCTATGCTTCCCTGCGCAAAGGATTCCGAAGCTGATTTCCTGATTTGTTTGAAGAGATACCTTTCTCTAAAGGCGCACAAGTATGAAGCAGAAGAAATTTGGGAAATACTCAATTATTTACACAAACCTTCTACTGTCAAAAAGCTTCAAGGTATGCTGGAGAAAAGTAACAACCCCTTCGAAGAATTTACACTCCACTGTGATCAACACAGCTGCAACGGATGTACTTTGGAACCCTATTGCTGCCAAAAGCGTGTGCTTCAGCTGGCAGCAATCCTTGATGATCAGGACAAAAAAATGGATTTCAACGCCTTTTGTGTTCAAATGTGTCAGTTGATCGGAAAATAACTGCAAAATAGGGCCTGTCTCATTAAGAAAGCAGCTTGTACAAACTGCCTAACAAATGGTTGTTGGAAGGCCCCAAAACGTTGTCATCCTGAGCGAAGCGAAGTCGAAGGATCTATTCCCTCCGTTTCCGGCACGAAAGATCCTTCGACTCCATTCCGCTTCGCTCCATTGCGCTCAGGATGACACGCTGGGGTGTTCCAATTCAATTTCCAATTTGTCGAGCGTTTTATGCAATATAA
>CAZENN010000039.1:0-16430 GCA_964513605.1 uncultured Oscillospiraceae bacterium | reverse complement strand
ACAAGAATTTACGGCAACTGATGCACTATGCTCAGATGTTCCGTGTAGAGAAAATTTACATCCAAAGCCATTCTTTTCTACTCATCACGATGAAAGCTCTGTCTATACGGCAGGGCTTTTTGTTGTTGTGCGCCCGGTGAGCGCACATTCTATAGGGTGAAAGTCCCGAGTTTGCCCGTCAGTGGGAAGGATTAGCCAAAGGCAAGGGATGTTCTGATTTTTGAAATGTCACAAATTCTATCGCGCTAAAATGCTGAAATGTCATAGATTTTGCGAAATGTTTCTATTGAAATGTCATTGATTATGTGCTAAGATTTTATTGAAAAGTCATACTGGGAGGTGTATCAGATGCTATACAGAAAAATTGCCGCTGTAATTGAGCAGCATTTACGCTCTGATTCAAAGAAAATCATGCTGATTGATGGTGCAAGACAGATTGGCAAAACCTATATCATTCGCCATGTAGGTAAGAAATGCTTTGAAAATTTCATTGAAATAAACATGGTTGAGGATTCTCTGGGCGATAAGCTGTTTGAAAAGACCAGAACTGTTGACGATTTTTATCTGCAAGTCAGTATGCTCGCCGGCGATCGCATGAAGCAGAAGGAAAACACCCTGATCTTTTTGGATGAAATCCAGGCATATCCTCATCTGTTGACATTGCTGAAGTTTTTGCAGCAGGATAACCGCTTCACATATATCGCAAGCGGCTCTCTGTTAGGCGTCACATTGGCACAGACCACTTCCATTCCCATGGGCAGCATCAAGAAAATTCGGATGTATCCGTTGGACTTCGAGGAGTTCCTGTATGCCAACGGAATGAATGAGTTTACAATTGCCGCGCTTCGGAGAAAATTTGAGCAGAAAGAAAGCCTCGATGAAGCCCTGCATGCAAAAATGATGGATCTCTTCAAGAAGTATCTTTTGATCGGTGGCCTTCCGGATGCAGTAAACCGTTATCTTGAGGATAAGAACATCGTATCCGTTCGCGAGGTTCAGAGCGAAATTCACGAGTATTACAAGGCTGACGCATCAAAATACAGCGAGGAACGGAAGCTCCATATCCGGCGAATTTACGATCTGATTCCCTCTAATATGGAAAACAAAAAGAAGAGAGTCATTGCACAGAGCATCGAAAACAAGCGCGGAAAAACCTTTGCGGATTATCACGATGAATTTGATTATCTGATCAGTGCCGGAATTGCACTGAATGTTCAGGCGATCTCCAATCCGACCTTCCCGCTTATCGAATCCACCGGAAAGAATTTACTGAAGCTGTACATGAACGATGTGGGCATTCTGACGGGTATCCTATACGGAAGTAATATCCGGGCAGTCCTGAACGATGAGCGCAGTATCAAGCTTGGCTCCGTGTACGAAACTGTGGTGGCAAGCGAGCTGATTGCCCATGGCTACAAGCTGTTCTATTACGATAACCGCAGCAAGGGTGAGGTTGACTACCTCATTGATGATTATGACAGTCTCTCTACCGTGCCTATCGAGGTCAAGTCCGGTAAGGATTATACCATCCATAGCGCATTGAATACCTTTGTCAGCAATGAGGAATACCATATTCAGAAGGCATATGTGCTGTCTAACGAGCGGCAGGTAACAACCAACGGAAAAATCACATATCTTCCGATCTACTATGTGATGTTTTTTGATAACAAGCCCGGAGACAGAGCGATCTTATAATAGTTTAAGGGGCTGTCCCACTAAAAGTGGGGTAGCCCTAAAAAATGTCTAAGAGAGATACAGCAGAAAGATAGGGGGCAGGAGGTCTGGTGAGATGGGCAGTTGTTTCTCTTGGGAGGACGGATTTTACAGCTTAGTGTAAAATTATAATTGGCAATCAAGCAAAAAAGGAAGGGTCGAAACCCTTCCTTTTGCGATCATGTGTTAATATGTTAGTTGACGAGAAAAACATAGGGGGCACATGATCAAGATGACTATAACACTAAACGTGGAAATTAGCAAGAGCGAAGTCAAGAATTTTTCCGAGCTTGTCAAAGAAATATACCGTACTGCGATGGGGATCGGACAGCAATTGCTCAGGACTGCATTAGAGCAGTTGGATGACGAGTTGTTGACCAGCCGGGATGTGGGACGGTATCGGTGCAAGGGATTTCAGAAGACCTGTATCAAAATGATATTAGATTGTTCATCATTCAAATTAAATTTTTTGTATTTGCAATATCATGGTGCAAACGGAAGTATATCAAAAGTTTAATGCAATTATGTAGCAACTTTTTGATAGACGACAGATTCTTCTTGCTTTTTCTGTTTCGGTATGCTACTCTTTATCTGAAAGTTACTACATTTATGGAGCAAGTACAAGGTGAAAAGTATGATCAAACGAGAATTTTATTTGAATCAAATCATCCGTCATATGCACAACGGAGAGATCAAGGTGATCACCGGCATCCGCCGTTGCGGTAAATCCGTGCTGCTGTTTGATCTGTTCCGGGATCATCTGCTGGAAAAGGGCATCCATGAGGATCAGATCATCACCATCGAGTTGGATCAGCGAAAATATTACAAGTTCCGTAATCCCATCACGCTGTGCGAATATGTGGAGGCGATTGTCACCGCCGATAAGGAAAAGCAGTTCTATTTGCTGATCGACGAGGTGCAGTTTACGCAGTCGGTGAAGGATACCGAAAACGGGGATATCGAAGTTACCATTTATGATATGCTCAATGAACTGAAAGCATACAAAAATCTGGATGTCTATGTCACCGGCAGCAACTCAAAAATGCTGTCTTCCGATATCGCTACCGAGTTCCGGGGTCGTGCCACCCAGATCCGGGTTTATCCGTTCTCCTTCGGGGAGTTTTATTCCCATGTAGGCGGCGACGAACGCAAGGCTCTGGAGCAGTATATGCTTTACGGCGGCATGCCCCGGATCCTTGCCATGGCTGATGACCAGGACAAGAAGGAATACCTGTCCAATCTGTATTCCGAACTGTACGTCAAGGATATTGTTGAGCGCAACGGCATTGAACGGGAGGATATTCTGAACAACATCCTGGACTTCCTGGCATCCCAGATCAGCTCCCTGACCAATCCCACCAATGTGGCCAATGCCATTGCCAGTATGCGTCAGGAGAAGGTCAATTCCGGCTTGGTATCCACCTATATCACCCACACCATCGACGCGTTCCTTCTGCGCATGGCTCAGCGGTATGATGTGAAGGGCAAATCCTATTTTAACTACCCCAACAAGTATTATTACACCGATGTGGGGCTGCGAAATGCCCGACTGAATTATCGGCAGTATGATCCGGGCCACATCATGGAGAATATCATTTATAATGACTTGATCCGCCGGGGCTACAGCGTGGATGTGGGTGTGGTGGTAGATCGAAGAAACGGCAGCTATGTCCAAAAGGAAATTGACTTTGTGGTAAATCAGGGCGACAAAAAGCTCTATATCCAGTCGGCCTACCAAATGGATACCCAGCAGAAGGAAGCATCGGAGCTGGACTCTCTGAAGCTGACCGGCGATTTCTTCAAGAAAATCATCATCAGAATGGACATTCCCCATCATTTCTATGATGACAATGGCATCTTCCACTGCAATCTGATAGACTTCCTCCTGGAGCGGGTGGAGCTGTTCTGATTACCGGCAAGGCTTTGTCTTGTATTATGAATACCCAGCTTGAGAGAACAAACCGCCCCCGGTCAACTTGACCAGGGGCGGTTAAACTGATACTTTGGTATTATCCTTTTCCACAGCAGTTTTTATATTTCCTGCCGCTTCCGCAGGGACAGGGTGCATTTCTGGCAGGCTTACCGCTGACAGCAGGATTCTTTTTCGTTAGGGTGCGAAGGGTTTCTGCCAGATCAGCAAGGGGATCCCGCCAGTGTTCGTCGTAAGTAACCGTTGCCATGGCTTCATCAAGAGAAAGTCGGGGCAGTCCCAGCTCTGCAGGAGTGTTTCCTCTGTATAATAAGGATCCGAATATTTCAGAAATACATCACGAACGGGAATATACCACTTCTTGTCCGCCTGCGCCTGTTCTACTTTGTAGTATTCGTCGTAGTCAAAGGCATAAAGATGCTCCGCCACCAATTCCAGCTCCGTTTCCGGGCGATCAGGATAAAACACCTTCCGGGGCACGATTGCGTAGTGATGCCGCCCATGAGAGATGACCTCCGCGGCATCCAGAAAAGCATCTTCTGAGATGGGCGGATTTTGACTGTTGTAAATATCATACAGCGTTTTTAACGGAATTCTGGCATACAGATTCTTCGCTGCGTCAAAATAAGCCTGGAGACTGCGGAACACATCCTCAGAGATATTCAGCCCACGACGCATATTCTCCAGAACTGTTTCCGGAAATTCAATGGGAAAGCCGTATTCATCGACAAAATTCTGATCCATACCGGAGCGGTTCGTATACTCCTTCATAAAAGCACCTCCAGATACTGCCTGACCAGACCGGTCAGGCTCATTTTTTTAGCTTAGGGGTTCTGTCGGATATGCTGGATGATCGTGAATCAGAAAGGAAAACTGTTAAAGGCTGCGAAAATCTATTCCAAGGGATTTCAATTGTTTACTTGTCTTATTAGCGGCTGATTCCCGGTATCATATCCTGCCGATTGGCGGCAGCGAACTATATCTCCTGCTGAGAAAGCAGGAAGTCGATATATTTTTGTGCTGCGACCTGATTTTCAGGGGTCAGTTTACTCCAGCTTTGCAAATGTTCTTGCTGGTCTGTTGTAAGCAGCGCGGTATCATTTCCAGTGTCAAAAAACTGGGACAAAGTGATACCAAAGCCGTTACAGAGTTTGATCAGCGTGGGGATGGAGGGGGTGTTTGCCTTGTGGAGCATGGTGCATAGGGTCGAGTAGGTAATGCTGCTTTCCTTCGCCAAACGGTAAAATGTCCACGAGCGGGCGTTGCATAGGGACTTTATGCGCTCGATAATCTCATGTTCTTCCATGTCGTGCCCTCCTGATGGAAGTTTTCTTATATTTTACCCGGAGTATCGGATTATCGATAGATTATTTATAGCGATACAAAATGATTGACATTATATCGTAAAATCGATATAATCATGCGTGGGAAACGCAAAATACTGTTTTATTCAACGAAAGTACTTATTTTTCTGGTATTAACATTTGTTAATGCACAGTCGAAATGGGTGTGGTACAATAACCAAAACGGGAGAGAGGTAACATATGAATCAGATTGAGACCTTTTTACGAACGCAGATCGACCCGTCGAATAAAGCATTGTTTAAAGCGGTGATGGATGTTGCCTATATACGCAATATGAAGAAGGGCGATTATTTGATTGAATGTGGTGAGCGTCCGACTGGACTGTGGTTCCTTATTAGTGGCCTGTTCAGGGGCTATTTCCTGGATCATCAAGGAAATGAAGTAACCGACTGCATTAGTTTCCGCTATGGAAGCACGCTTATGCCTTCTGCTGATTATACCGCACCTGCACCAATTAGCATTGTTGCAATGGAAGATAGCCAAGTTCTTGTTGTGCCTCTCCAAACTGCACTTACATTGCTGTGGGAAAATGCGGAGGGAATTGAGATTTATAATCGCCTAATGTGTACCGCCGTCGCAGAACAATGGGAGATTAAGACGGCTCTGTATCAGCACACTGCCGCACAGCGGTATGAATGGTTTTTGCAGCGTTATGAGGGGATAATCGATCGCATTCCTCATATATATATCGCATCCTTTCTTGGCGTTACACCAGTGACGATGAGTAGACTGCGGGGAAAACGGAAAGAAAGTATCGGTACAGATCAGTGAAAACCAAAACGTTGGAATGATTGGTGAAAGAGGGGGTAACGCATGGATCAAATTGAAATGTTTTTAAGATCCCAGATCGGACTAAACAGCAACAATCTGCGTCATAAAGTGATGGAAGCATCGCATATTCGCAAGATAAAAAAGGGCGAGTACCTGATCCGGTGCGGTGAGCACCCTGTAGGGCTTTGCTTTCTGGTCAATGGTTTGCTCAGAGGGTTCTTTCTGGACTATCAAAGCAACGAAGTGACGGATTGCTTCGGCTTCCGGTTTGGATCGACTGCGATGCCTTATTCGGATTTTAATGCGCCGTCTCCCATCAATATTGTAGCACTGGAGGACAGTCAGGTGCTGGTGGTGCCCATTCAACTGGTTCAGCAGATGTTGATGGAGCACATCGAGGTTGCGCACATATATAACCGGCTGTTGCTTATGGGAGCGGCAGAGCATTGGGAGATCAAAACGGTGTTGTATCAGTACACCGCGGCACAGCGGTATGAATGGTTTTTGCAGTGCTATGAAGGATTGATCGATCGGGTTCCCCATGTACATATCGCATCCTTCCTCGGGATCACGCCGGTGACACTTAGCCGACTGAGGAGAAAACGGAAAGAGGACCGGAAAGACTAATATTTCGATAGAACATAGAGGTGCCATAGAGATGGATGTATTAGGATATGTGTGTTTGCTGGTCGTTGCTGTTTTGGTTATTGTGTTAATTGTGCTGAACAGAAAGCGCAGCGATACCGAAACATTTGAAACTCGAACTGTTGTTAAGGACCCACCGGAAAAGCAAACGACCGAAATGCCGCTGCAGCCATGCAATCAGAAAACGATTTATGAATTTATTCAGACTGACACGGTCGTAACCTGCCCCTGCTGTGATGGAGAAATCGCAAGTGCGGAGCGTTTTTGTATGATCTGTGGGCAGGACCTGACTAAGGAAGGAGTGTGACAGTATGTTTTGCAAATGGTGCGGTGCGCAGACTGGTCCCGGGAATCAGACCTGTAATCGATGTGGACGTAAGATTCCGGCTCTGTCGGATTGTGGTGGGTTTTACGATTTGGTTCCGAAGGCACACCGGCAGACGGAAACACGGGAGGAGTCAAAGAACGAGTCGGCTAAATCTGCCCGGCGGTGCAAACGAGGCAGAATGCCTGTGGTTATTCTGTATGTGGTTGCTGCGGCTTTGGTGCTGTCGGTACTGCTTCAGGCGGTGGTTTTGGTTCATGTGTCTCGCTTGAATGGGATGGTGCAGGGAATCGCTGAACGCATCGAGGACAATTATGACATAGAAGACGTGAAAGAGGAACCAGGTGCCGGTGAGAATACGGGTTCCACAACGGCGACAGATTCCACAGCACCAGTTGTTCCTAATGAAGACGGGGCGGCGAATCCACCCGAAGCACAGGGTGATACAGAAAATGCAGGCGTCGGGGAGAATACAGATCCCGAAGAAGATGGGGAGACGAATCTGCCTGAAGCGACGGAGGAAACACCCCCAACTGACGATCGGTTCGAAGCCTAACATTGCATACGCACGACAGAAATATAAGGAGGATCAACTATGGCAGACAATTATCAAGGCAATCAGGGTTCTTATCAGGGGAGCTACGGGGCTCGTCAGGGTGGGACTCAGGGAAACCAGACCATGGACTATACGGTGGATATGGTTTTCTGCATCGATGCGACAGGCAGTATGGAGGACTTTACCGGCGGTCAGACCAAGATCATCAACATGGTCAAGCAGAACGCGGTGAATTTCTACGGCGATTTTGACCAGATCATGTCCCGCAAGGGGAAGAAGGTCCGTCAGCTCCGGGTGCGCATTGTTGCGTTCCGGGATTATCTGGCGGACGGTGAGCATGCCATGTTGGTGACGGATTTCTTCCTTCTGCCTCAGCAGGCGAAGGAGTTCGAGGCTTGTGTCCAGAGCATCAATGCCGATGGCGGTGGCGATATTCCTGAGGACGGCCTAGAGGCACTGGCGTATGCTATCCGGTCAAAGTGGACTACAGAGGGTACGAAAAAGCGTCAGGTTATTGTTGTATGGACAGATGCCGGCACCCACGATATTGGATATGGAAATAGCTCTCCTTATTATCCCAAGGGTATGCCTCAATCCTTCTCTGAGTTAAATGACTGGTGGGACGATATGAACAGTAATGCGAAGCGGCTGGTTCTTTTTGCTCCGGATGAAAAAGGTTGGAGCTATATTTCTCAGAACTGGGACAATACGGTACATATTCCCTCTGCTGCCGGGAACGGTCTGGCAGAGAAAAGCTACAATGAGATTTTGAACGCCATTGCAAACTCTGTGTAAGAGGGGGGAAACTTCATGAAAACCGGGAATCCCCTGAATTTTATATGTTCCTTTTGCGAGGAAATGATACCCGGTCACGGTGAGGACAGTTTCTGCTACAGCTTTTGCGATGATGCGGGGTTACTGGCGGTATTCGACGGCTGCGGCGGTGCCGGAGCCAGAGAACATGATTATTACTCTCACCATACGGAGGCGTATATGGCATCCCGGTTGTGTGCGGGCGTGTTTTTCGACAGTTTCCGCAGTGCTTATCCGGGGAGCCTTTCTCCAACACAGTTTGTGGCGGAATGGCTCTCGCCAGTTACGGCAGAATGCCTGGGTCGGTTTCAGCCCCCCAAGGATGAGACCGGCTTTCGGATCAAGGGATCCATGGTGCGGACGCTGCCCACGACCGCAGCGGCGGCATTGGTCCAAATGGGAAAAAAAGAATTGATGGTCAGTGCCATTTGGGCAGGAGATTCCCGTGTATTCATTCTGGACGAGCGTGGATTGGCACAGCTGACAGTGGATGACACCAGCGTACCGGATCCCATGGAGAACCTTTATGAGGATGGGATTCTGCAAAATATTCTTTCCTGCGATAAAACGATCAAACTGCATTGCCACGCCGTGCGAATGCAGGCTCCCTTCATGGTGCTGGCGGCTACGGATGGCTGCTTTGGTTATGTTTCAACGCCTATGGAATTTGAAGGACTTGTACTGGAAACGCTGCTGACATCTGACTGTGCGGCACAATGGGAGGAGCGGCTGAAAAACGCCGTTGCCGCTTATGCCGGAGATGACCATACGCTGTGTCTGGCGGCATTCGGATATTCGGATTTTAGGATTCTGCAAAACTCCGTGCGGGGGCGGTATGCGCTTTTGAAGGAGCAATATCTGGATCGGATCAGGTCGTTGCCTATGGAAGATCGCCAGAGCCGAAGAAAGCTTTGGAACCGGTATGCAAACGGATATTGCAGATACATAAAGGATGGACAAGTGTAATGGAAATGCTGGGGAAATATGAACTGACCGGACATCTGTCAAGTCAGAATAGCGGCTATTCCGTTTGGGGCTTTGGAAAAAAGGATGGAAAAGACTTCTTTATCAAGCAGTTTTTGAGCCCCAAGTATCCGGAAAACGACACAGTTTCCAGCCCGGAACGACTGCAGAAAAAGAAACAGCAATGTGAGAAATTTGAGAACCAGAAGATATCAATTTACCAAGCACTGAACGAAAATACCGATGGAAACGCGGTCCGGGTTTGCGAGTTTTTTCGCATTGAATCGAAATATTACATTACAATGCCCAAGATCGAGGCACTACCTTGGAGCGTGGAGGATATTGCGGCACTGCCGGAGCAGGAGAAACGACGTCTGTGTGCCATCATTGCCCATGGAATCGCCGGACTGCACCGGGGGCGGATCATCCATGCGGATCTGAAGCATGACAATGTGCTGTTTATGCGGACAAATCTCGGGACAGTGACAGCGAAGATCATCGACTTTGACAGCAGCTTTCTGGAAACGGAACTGCCTGCTCCGGGCGAGGATATCATTGGAGACCTGGTTTATTTTTCTCCTGAGGCTTGTGACAGCATTTGGGGCATGGAAACCGATTTAAGCTGTAAGATGGATATCTTCTCACTTGGCGTACTGTTCCATCAGTATTTTGCCGGAGTTGCACCGGAATTTGATACAGAACAGTGTCATTATGCCGGCGAGGCGGTGGCCAAGGGCTTGCCGATTGCGGTGTCGAAAGCCGTCCCAGAGGATGTGGCGGTGCTCTTGAGGCAAATGCTGTCAGCCACCCCGGAAGATCGTCCAGATGCGGAAGCGGTATTCCGAACACTGGCCTCGTTTGTGGAAACAAAGGCTTGTTTGACACCGGATTGGACAGAGGGTGCTATACAGGAGGAAGCTGTTGCGCACAGGACCATGGGCGGTCAGCCCTTTTTTGTCCCCGGAGATCTATAAGAGGTTATGGTATGAAGAAAGATTTATGGCTGTATATTGTGCTGTTGTGCATTATTGCCAGTGTTTTGACCCTGTTTCTGCCGGTTGTGACCTATGTTTATCCAGATGGGAAAGAGGTATCATTCAATGTACTAAACTTTCTGGAACCGACGGAGTTGAGCCGAGTGCTCCGCTGCTATACGGGCACATTCCGGCTGCATATTGACAAAAGTGTTGTAACTGGTTTGGGTATAATGGCTGTGGCGGCAATTGCATCGGCTCTGACCGGCGTGATCACTATGTCCCGGCAGCGTCCGAACCGCTGGCAGTTTGTTATGGCACTGATCGGTATTATTGGAACAGCTATCCCATCGGTTCTGATTCTGGTAATGGTGATCGTATCGGTAAATTATTTTCCAGGGAATTTTTATCCAGGAGTATATCCGGTCGTTACACCCATCACCATGGTGATCTGCATGATCACAGTGACCCGAAAACACAAAATGACACAGGCGCAGCTGCGGGCTGTGGAGGCATCTAAAGGACTGATTTACCGCGGTGGAGATTTGGAATGATTATGAGATCATTCACCGAATTATAGAGAGAAAAGGAGTTGTTAGTAAGTGATTTGTAAAAAATGTGGTGAAAATGTACCGGATGGTATGAGCAATTGCACGGTGTGCGGTGCCGAGATGGTTAGTTCTCCGTTCATGCGGGCAGCCAACCTGGATGACAGTGATCTTGCGCCAGTTATGAAAACCAAACAGGATGCTGTGAAAACTGTGGCACCGCAGGAAATTCGCATTAACATGGGAGACCCACGGAAAATCACAGCGGAGGAACCGCCAACTGCCGAACCGCAGTATTGTGTCAACTGTGGGGCTGCGATGGAACAAGGTTCTCGGTTCTGTACCAACTGTGGCAGCAGTACGGATGATGCTTATCTTGCTACTGAGGAAGAGATAAATGTCAATGATGCAGGCAAAAGCACAAACAAGAAACCTCTGATCATCGGTGGCGCAGTTGCAATACTGGTGCTGGTCATTGGTATTGCGTTGTTTGCGCTTCTGAGTGGCAGGAGTGCGGAAAAGACGGTGGAAAAATTTATTGATGCGCAATTTTCAGCAGATGCGGAGGCAATCATAGAGCTGATCCCGGATGAGATCGTGGAGTATATTCTGGATGAAGAAGGCTATGACGAGTACGATGAGTTCCTGGAGGAAGGGGAAGATAGCCTGAAGGATATGCTCGAAAGCGTTGAGGATGTTTACGGCGAGGATTGGTCCTATTCCTTTGAGATCACCGAAATGGAGGAGGCATCCAATAAGAAGCTTCGTGAGCTAAAGGAAGAGTATGAGGATGAGTTTGATGTCGAAATTGATGGTGCTCAAACAGTCAAAGTCAAAATAACGGTTAAGGGTGAGGATCTGGAACAAACAAACTCGATGAAGATAAAGCTGGTCAAAATTGGCAACACCTGGTATGTTGATGCTCCATCAATGGGCGGATTATTCTAACCTTTTGCCAGATAAAGAGGAGGAAAATTATATGAAATTTTGCCCCCGATGCGGTGCGCAGTATAGTGAGGGCAGTCGATTTTGCAAGCAATGCGGCGCACAATTGCCACCGTCAGCCGTTTCCCCTGTTTCAACTCGGCCTCCGGTCGTGGGTGGGCGAGGGGGGCTGCACTGCTCAAACCCGAATTGCAAAAGTACGGTCCTGACACCCATCGTGGAAACCGCTACGAACACGACCACCAGCGGAGGCGGCTATTCCGGCGCAAAGGGCTGCCTGGGCTACCTGCTTTTTGGTCCCTGCGGTCTGTTATGCGGCAACTGCGGAAATAGTCGGACGACCACCACCCAAAGCACCAATCGGACCTATTGGGTGTGCCAGCAATGTGGAAATAAGTTCCGTAATTTACAGGACTTAGAAAAGGAACTTGAAGGTGTAAAGAAAAAAACGAAGATGTTGCCTGTGGCGGCTGTTGCACTTGCGATACCGGTGATATTTTTATGGTGGTTTATAAATCATGAAAATGCGCCGTCGGAGGCGGTTGCGGTTTCTGGCGTGGTTACTGCTTTGGTAATCGCAATGCTGGTTGTCCTGACGATCGTTCAATATACCCAGACTAAGCGGTTGACTCAGGAACGAGATGCGCTGATGAGACGCTGCTTTGACTGATCCGGCTGTTATTCATCAAAAGCTGATGCGGCTGGGGCATTGGCTTGGCTGTCACCAGATGCCGGAGCGCAGCTTCTTCTGGAAGGAATATCAGTTTCCAATGTGCGCCCGCTGTACCGGTATAGGAGTGGGCTATGTGGCGGGGGCGGCACTGTTTGTGTGGGCACGGCTGCCGATCGCAATCTGCCTGGTTTTTGCGGCGATTATGTTTATGGATTGGTTCCTCCAGTATACGCAGCTTCTGCCCTCTACCAATTTTCGGCGACTCATCACCGGTGTGCTTTGCGGTATCGGCTATGAGCATTTTCTGGTGGATATATTCCTCATACTTTGGAGATGGGTATATTCCTAAGGAAAAACTACATTTCAAGGAGGGGCCCGCACCCAAAAGTGCAGGCTCCTTTTGGTATTTTGGAGAAAAGGAGTGAATGATATGGTATGTAAAAAATGTGGGGTGAAGATTCCGGATGGGCGGGACGCTTGCTGTGTCTGCGGCGAGAAGATAACGTTGGAGGTTCCAACGAGCTCGCCTGTATTCCAATCGGCGGGGAATCTGATGGGACGGGTAGTAGGGGACTTTACGCACGTTGGAGACTTTGGGGGAAAATCTGTGGAGCAGCCGAGATTTTGTCAGATTTGTGGTAGAAAAATCAGCGGCGGTGCTAAATTCTGCCCAGACTGCGGGAACAATGTCCTGCATTTGCCGAATACTCCAGCCGGATTGGATAATAGAAACATCCCTCCTAAACCGCCTAAACCGGCAGTAAAAAGGAAAAAGAAACGGTCAGTATTTAAACCCATCATTGCAATTGCCGCTGTGCTGGTATTGGTGGTGGGGATTGTATGCTGGGCATTTTGGCGCAGTTTAGAAGCAAACGTGACACTGGCTGATTTGGGGACGGTGATTTTAGCAGAGGGCGTTGGGAGCTACGATGAGGATGCCTACGACCGCTACATTGCCGCCGGTGAAGCCACCGTTGCTACCGGCAACTGGCAGGAAAATTTGACGATGACGGCGAATATGGTATTATCTAATGATGAGATGACGCAAAAGACGAAAGCGACACTTCATTCTGTTATGGATATCAGCGGATACAGTGAGAATGGCATATCCGGTCTGCGGATGTCCGGTTCTGTGGATATGAAGATAGCAGGTCAGGAGTATGCATGGACGGTGGATTATGCCAATGGTATGGCACATTATGAATATACAAAGCCAACCGTCAAATCTGCGGATATGAAGATAGATCCCAATTATTTCGAATTCAACTCTTTGACAAAGGATATGATCATTGCCAGCAGTGTCTCAGGAAATACCATTCGTTTGACAGTTTCGGGAGAAAAAATGACGGCAGTCGGATTGAGTGCCGTTGATATGATGGGAGGCGTAGAAAATCTTAAATATGGTGATGTGTCTGTGGAAGCTGTTATTGACAGTGTTACCGGAAAAATAGATACCGTTACTATGAAATGTCCTGCAACCATGACCTATCAGGGATATGATGCCCAGGTGGATTATGAGATCATATATCAGTACAAATCATGAATAAGCATGGCTTAAAAGGAAAACAGCTTTCAACGATAAATATGAGCGAGCAGAGCAAAAACGATTATCGGAAAAGAAATCAATTCTCCGATAATCCACGATATCAAAAAATGTTTAGAGTGATTGTTGTTTAGCTTCCTGATTTCGAAACAACCCAACGCTACGTAAAATATAGCTTGAACAGAAATAACGATTGCCTAAGCGATTGCGAAAAGAACGCAAGCATTTCTCTCGCCTTTTTTAGGCCATTTTTTAAAATTCTTCCAAAAAGTTCGAGGTTAACCCACAAACTCGGTGGAAGTTGATATTTTTCAAAAGCCGACGTGGTTTTTTTCACGCCCATTTCTAGGGATTTTCTTAGGAAAAGTTGATTATTTTCAGGGGTAATAGATGTTTTCTTGTTAAAGAGGGTGATATTTTTCACTTTAATCAACTTTCGAGATGAAAATAATCGGAAAGTTTGAAATATTCGGGCTTTTGTAACAAATCCGATTTTTATCACGTTGAAAAATATCAGCTTTCCGTGGCTTTGGTTTACTTCTTTTTGGGGACAAAATCTCCTGCGACACTATGTGTCTCATTACGACACATAGTGTCGCATCAAAAAGTGCAATTAGTTCAAGGAGTAGCGAACGTAGTTTTTCTGTTTTGTTAAAATATGAGCATCTGCAGGGATTTCCAGTGTGATTGGTTCCAATGTCTCTGTGATCATTATTTATTATGATTGTTCGTTGCGTTATTTTGGGTGTTTTAGGATGAAAGGAAAAACCACCCCACGAAGCTGTTTGCCGGCAGCTTTGTGAGGTGGACTTTTTATGTCATTGCGAATCAGGAGGCGTCCGACAGGGCGATCCAGGGGAACTCTGAATAATTCAGCATTACTGTAATTGGTTATATGACTTTTCTGGGGCTGCCAATTACAAGCTTAGAATTACCAAATTCATTGACTGAAACAAAGGGTCATGCATGGCAGATAATGTAGAACGGTTCATATAATCGACGCCTTCATTCGTTATCCTTGCCGTACTTGGCTGGTTCAACATCCCGGAAGGCATGGGCGATGCGCCGGCAGGCGGTCATCAGGACGCTTCGGGCGCAGGGGACGCACATCCGCTGAAAGCACTGACCCTCCGCCGGGTCATGGACGGTGCCGTCCTGCAGCATTACGTTTGCATCGATATAAATCCGCTTGTGGATTTCCTCGTCGGAAAGACCGTAGCCCCGGAAATCCAGCCACAGGAAGTAGGTGCCTTCGGGGCGGCGGATCTTCAGCCTGGGCATCTCCCGGCGGAAAAAGTCAATGGCCCAATCCATGTTGCCGGTGATGTAATCGCAGACCTGATCCATCCATTCGTCACCCTGGGTATAGGCGGCGATCTGTCCGGCGATGGCAAAGGGGGTGGGCATGGGCGCATGATAGGATTGCAGGATCTCTTGGCGCAGAGCATCGTCCTGCACTACGGCGTTGGAGCAGGACAGACCAGCCATGTTGAAGCTCTTGTTGATGCCCACAAGGGAGATGGCGTTGCCCTTATCGCCGCAGGCGGTCAGGTATGGGGTGAAGCGAACGCCGCTGCGCAGATGGTCACAGTGGACTTCGTCGGAGATCACGAACACACCGTGCTTTTCGCAGATGGCGGCGGTTTTTGACAGCTCCTCTGCTGTCCAGACCCGGCCCACGGGATTGTGGGGGTTGCACAGAATCAGCAGCGTGTTGTTTGGATCGGCGGCAAGGGTCTCCAGCTTGGCATAGTCGATGGTGTAGTAGCCTTCGCCATCGCAAAGCAGGTGGCAGGGGACCACATTCCGTCCCCAAAGACGCACCTCATCCGAAAAATGACCATAAACAGGGGTCATAAGGATCACGCCCTCACCGGGTTTGGTCTTCATCAGTGCCACATGGTTCAGCGCACCGAAGGTGCCGTGGGAGTGGAGAACCTCCTCGGAGCGAATGTCCCAGCCGTGCCGGTCCCGAAACCAGCGACACAGGGAGTCGGCGTAGCCCGGGTCGCAGATGTGAGAAGAGTAGCCATACATCCTGTGATCGGCCACCCGGTGCATGGCATCCACCACCGGCTGGGGGCAGGGCAGATCCATGTCTGCGATCATCATGGGGATGGTATCCTCGTTGAAATGCACATTGGAGCCAAACATCTGTGCGCCATCCCACTTAACGGCATAGGTACCGCGGCGGTCGATGACCTCGTCAAAGTTGTATATCATAAACGCATCACCTTCATAAATTTTTGTACCAATGGTTTGCGGCATCCTTTCGTTTCAGAATTCTTATCGTCATCATATCACGAAAAGTCAAAAAAGAAAAGAGCGGAAAAGGCAGGACATCTTGCGGTGACTACATAAAAAGCGGAAACGGAACAGGCACTGTTCGTTTACAGGGTTTTGGTCCTGATGATGCCTACAGAAAGCGTTACAATGTTGCGGCCAGCCGTGCTAGAGATCAGCTATGGGTTGTAGACTCTCTTGATACTGCAACAGATTTGAAGACGGGAGATATCCGAAAGACGTTGATTGATTATTCGCTCAACCCTGATGCTTTTGAGATCAAGCATTCTGAAATTGAAGAAAAGGCAGACTCTCCTTTCGAAGTCGCTGTTGCTACTACTTTAGTTGACCGAGGTTATCATCTTGTGCAACAATGGAAGGTAG
>CAZENN010000038.1:0-16498 GCA_964513605.1 uncultured Oscillospiraceae bacterium | reverse complement strand
CTGTGATATCAAAGTAGCATTCCCTGCCGGAGGCATCTGTGGCAGCATCCACCGCCTCCCACTCCGTGGGCGTACCGTCTTCATCCACCGTCTTGACCACAATGGTCTGACCCACGGCGGCAGTGGAAGGGTTTACAAGGGGAGTTATTCTGAGAGATACTGGTTCCGTATTAACAGCACTGTTCCTGATAACCACCTCATAGACAGCATTATTAAATACACCAGCAAAGGTAAATGCACCATGCATTCCGGACAATGGAAGGTATACATCATCGTCGTAATACCAACACAGCAAAGTTTTTCCGGCGTTGTGTGCATCTACCAATTCCTGATAGGTTTTATCTGCCGTGTAGACGCCATCGGCGTCTTTGGTAACGGATACGCAGAATGTCAGCTCTGCAAAGAAAACAGACCGTGGCACCCTGCGGAGAGATTCTACAGTGGTGCCGTCTTCCTGTTCTGTTGGCTGTGTGATAAGCACATGAGCCGTTTCCAGCAGATTCTGAGCAACTGCTTTCTCTGTTATTTTTTCTTGTGCCATTTGTACACCTCCCATTACTGGATTGCTATCCAGTTGAAGTTAATAATTGGGTTAAGCGTATTGGAATATATCCGCACGGAAAAGCCCGTCTGGGTAATATTGCTAACGGATATATATACATCTGTGCTAGATAACTCACTCCGTGGCGTTACTACCACCTGAGGAATTGACGCAAAAGCTACCGAAAAATCAAATGACTTGTAGATTGCCTCTCCCGCAACACCGGTAACAGTGCCGCGTCCGGACTGTATCCCCAGTGACCGTCTGGCCTCCAATGTAGTTGATCCGCCGGTGCCGCCGCGTTGCACATTGAGCACACCTGTATTGATATCCGTTGCAGAATGCGTATGTTCTTCTTTCGCAGCGCCAACGGTTTCCGCAGTCAAATTGTGGGGATTTTTTGCGTGAAGGTGTTGAAGAATAACAGAGAACACCGTCCTAACCTTTTGGAGGATAGCTCCCAACCTTTCACCGTTAAAGATATTAGAGAAAGAAATAATACCGTTCTCGTCCACGGTAACGGCGCTCGCCGCATTACTGAATGCAGGCTTGAGATCTGCCGGGAGTACGTTCTCAACAAGACCTAAGCCCACATCGTTTTTGGTAACGTTGTGAGGATTATTGGTATCTTTCAGATGCGCATCAAGGGCAGCTGCGCTGGCATATTCAGAGTTCGCCAAAAGGATAGCAGATACGTTGTCCAGTTCGCCAATGAAGACGTGGACGCTGTGGGTAATCTCAACAAGATTGGAATTGGGTGCTGGGATGAAGGTTGGTGCTTCATCTCCACTCAGTTCATAATGGGCATAGGCATAGAGAATATTCTCTCCCCCATCAGGATTCTCCGCATACACGCCCAACTCCGTCCAATAGAACCCAGAATCAAGATTGGCATTGGTCATTTGCCCCTTGAGGATCACATACTTTTCTTCACTGACAAGCTCAGCGATATCCATACTGACCAATTCATTCTGCAACTTGGTCAACATAGTATAGTCTTCTGGTGCTTCACCGCTGCCAATGACGATCTTAGTAAAAGTAATTCCTTCACCGTTCATTGCCCGAATCATTAAGCTCATGCCATTGTTGGTAAGTTTCGGTACCACGAAACCATCTCCTTTCCGTTATACAATCAGGATCTGGCCGAGTTCATCAACCAGGATATTTCCGCTCTCGTCAACAAGCCAGCTTAGCAGTTCGTCCAACGAGAATTCCTCCATGACGAAGGTGTTGACCAACGTTAACTTCTCTGCAACGCCTACCCCTACTACCTGATAAACATCCGTTAAAACATCCACCTTTTCCAGATGGACCGACAACCGCTTCACAGCAGACAGCGTTGCAATAAACTTGTCCAGCTCACAGACCAGCTGGAAGGAGTGCGTTTCAATCTTGAAGTATCCCGGTTCTCCACCATACTCCCACCACTCCTTCACCTCAAACTGGTCGTACAGCGCACGCATGGCGGTGATAACCGCCTCTTTTGTGCCGAGAATACGATGAGTGTGCCAACTGGTTTTCAGAATCTCACGCTTGGTCTCCAGACTGTAGGACTTATCCCACCAGTCGACCTTGAAATCCTTCGCCAAAATATCCAGAAGATTGTCCGGCAACTCATCGATCCGAGGGTAAATAGCGATCGTCCGTATCTCGTCATTTCGCTTCTCCAGAACCGCAGCGACAGAACTTGCCAGAGCCGCCATACTTTCATCGTTCTGGAGCACCTGCGGAAGCGATACCAACAGGTTAGATGCCGTAAGTGCATGACGATCATTCATCTTCATAACCTCCGTTACTTACGGTGATCGTGCCGATCTTCGCAATCTGAGGTACGCTCCCATCCTTGCCATTCTGCAAAGCTGTATACGCAGGACTATTGAGGACAATACGCTTGATGCCGCAGTCACTGAGGTAATCACGCAATTTGTCCGGAAGGATGTCCCGTCCAAATTTTGCACACTGCCAAGCAACATATTGTTGAACCGCAGCTGCCACCTTTTCTTCGATCTCGATACCGCTGAGGGGCGTGTCGCTCTGGATAAAGTAGGTGAAGTCTATATTGAACTCCACCGTTTCAGGATCCTCCACGGTCACCTTATCGCACATCGCCCGGACATAATCCGGGCTGCACGCTGCGGCGATGGCTGTCTTAATCTCCTCAGACGCAATTGTTCCGTCCTGCATAACTGCGAAAATGCTTACACAACAGGCAGATGGGCTATTGGCCCGAACATCGCCGATCTCAGTACTGACACGCTTTGCAAAATATTCATATCCGCCCATTGAGCCAGCACAGGAATAACCATCCATACTCTGGCGCATCAGTTCGTAGTATTCCTCGTCCGTTGCGGCATCCGCACCTGCATCACTGGCGGTGATATTTTCACACTCGGCGAAGTAATCGTACAGGTCAACGATCGTATTGATCTGGCCAACAGAATAGCCGTTACCGATTACTCCGGCAGTCTGACATCTGACCAACACATCAACGTAGGTAGCACCAGCGACTATGTAAGCATCTCTAGCCGTTTCCCAAATAAGGTCTCGGTTATAATCCGTGACACGGGTACCGGCAGGGATCAAGATTGTTTCTGTCAGCACTTCGGAAATATGAAAACGAACCGTACATACCGCTGCCTGCGCCTGCGGACGTTCTGTTTCATAGAACAGTTCCCCTAATGCATCAAGGGCTTCGCCCTCTGCACGGCTGGGGATGTTCTGATTTCCGGTATAGTTGTTCTTGGCTCGCTCCTGAAGAATAATCGAAGCCACCCACTGAATAAACAGTTTCTCCGGACTTGCAGGTCTCACGGTAGTTTTCGTCATTTTCTCATAGCCGGTAATCAGATCGGTCACCAGCGTTTCGGTGTCTGTGCTGACAAATTGGTATTCTGGGTTTCTACTCAAGGATCTCCACCTCCAGCGTAGGGATCAGACCGGTGCCGGTCTCATCGAAGGAAACGCTGACCACAGAGACACGGGGTTCGTAGCGTTCAACCTTCTCTTTGATTTCAGCGTGAAGTAGAGCCTTCGCCGCCGGGATCGGTTTGTGCATATACTCCGGGGAAATACCGAAGTCACGATACAAAGGCACCGTGCCCTCCCTGGTGCTCAGGATGATACCTACATTCTGAAGCACAGAGGCCACGGTGTCCGTTTCATTGAGTTGCAACGGTCCAAGCGAACCGGGGGTGATTTGATATGTCACGCTTTCCACCTCACGATCTCAAGTATTCCTGCAGCGTAACAGAGACAGTCATGCTCAGAACATTGCCGTCGCCGTCCGTTGTGGTCAGCTTTACATCGTGGCTCAAAATCGTCCACCGGTACGCGCCGTAAGATTTCTCGCCAATCACCAACGCCAGTGTTTGTCCCTCTCTGCGGTATTTGATGATTTTCTCAACGCATTCCATTGGGTCAACACCGAGAAAAGCGGACAGAAAGATTTCAAAGGTGAATTTATCTGGGTTGTTCCCCACAAATTCTGTCAGAGCATCACCACTGTGCCGCTGATGTGTGGCATACCGGGCAGAGCCGGACCACTTTGGATTTTTAAGGGTCTGTATCCGCTCAGAACTAACCTCAAACGGAATATCGCCCAAACATCCAATCTTGCCCATTACACCACCCCAATCACGAAACCGTCACTGTTAAAGACGGGTATATAGATCACGACCACAGTATCGTTCACTCTCGGCATCCAGCCTGAGACCTCAATACTGTGACCATGATTTTCGGCTTGATCGATTGACACCGATGCAGTGTGGGAATGGTCGGCATCAGCGTTCACCGATACAGAACCAGTGTGGGTGTGCGCTCCACCGTCATTCACAGAAACAGTCGGCGTCTGCTGGAGTACCCGTAACCAGTCCGAAGTCAGACCGGTATCCGGGAACTTGACGCGGCATTTGTGCTCGGCAGGTTCTACCGCAGTAACTACCCCAACCTGCACCATTCGCAACACCAAACTTTCATCCATCAGTATCCCTCCAATGCTCGCCGCAGTTCCAGCTGCGTTGTGTATGAATTACTCAGACTGTGTTTTGCCTGAGAAACGATGTATTTACCGTCCCACGCACCCCAGCCCTCTAGCTGAACGGTCATGCAAGACCCAATCATAGGGTTGCCGGGCATAGTAAAACTTGCCGTCTTCTGGTACTTATTGTGGAGCCGCAGATACTTTGCAGCCAAAACCTCTGCCTGCGATTTGCTGTCGACCTTAGCCCGAATCTCCAGCTGTTGGTTGTTTTCATCCTCGGCATCATAGTCTTCAACTTTGGCAATGCCCTCAATCAGTTTTCCGCTGCTCGTGGTCCATCGCACCCGGCACGAAGCATAGTGCTTTTTCGCCTCGCCGGTTTTCAAATTCCACTTGGTGTAGGATTGGTCACCCTTTTTGATGGTCAGTACAGATTTACTTGACTCATATTCTGCCTGATCAAACAGTACCAAAATGCTGTTGAAAACTTTAAGGCTCAGACCTGCCTCATGGCACAGCTGTGAAAGAAAACTGATGTCGCTGGTCTGGTACTGTTCTACTCTCGAATATTCAGGATCAGTACTGGCCAGATACATACATGCCATGCCGGATTTTCTCGCCATTTCCTCGGCAATGCCGGACAGTCTATAAGCTTCCCATGCTTTGGTTTTCTTGGTCTGCCGAATTTGGGAAGTAAACGGCAATGCAGTTGCTCTTACCTGAATCACAGCCGGCGGACCGGATGCCTGTACGCTTTCAAGCTCAAACTGACCACAATCAAGCAGTTTATCGTTGCCGTTCCCATCCCAATTTTGTGAAGCAATGGCAGCCTGGATCTTAAAACCGGTGGAGGCTAACGCTCCAGAGATGTTTCCGGATGCATCCACCTTTTTCACTTCTCCCTCAGCAAACCAACCGAGATAGCTTACATGGATGGGATACGGAACCCCATCCTTCAGGTTCAAATGGGTGATCGTGCCCTCATAGTTGGTGACTTTAGCCCCCGGCTTTGTGCCATAGCTGGTGTACTGCGGCCGTCCTGTTGCTACAACAGTGTCGCCAATATTCCAGCCTGCTCCACTGCTCACTGCATCCAGATAGCTGGAATACACATAAGCGGTCTTACCGTTATAAACGATCTCTGACCACTTATTTTTTGTGCCGACAACAACAACTTCGGTACCATACGCCAAAACCCCATACTTGCTGTTGCTGGTTCCGGGACCAGACCGCACATTCAACCCACCCTTGGCATTCACTCGGTATCGATTTCCGGAACTTGTTCCACTGCTGGATGCCGCTGCGTTGATCATCGTCTCCAACCATTTTTCAAGCCAAATGCTCTCCCGGTCGTGGAGCTTCAGCTGCAGATCGTCAGCCTCATCTTCTTCGCTGTCGGTGTAGGTGAGAGATAGCAGGTAGGGTTTGATGGAGCTAGTGATATCAACTCCATCAAACGCCACTTCTGCCGATGCCCGGCGTGCCAGGTTCTTGTCACTCATCCCGACACCTGCTTCCACGGAACCGGCACAGTCTCCTGCTTTTTCTCCATATCCGGCAGCGTCAGAATAATTCCGGTCGGGAAGGTATAGTAATCCAGATACTTACCGTTCAGCATCATCAGTTGATCTGTGAACGCAACATCGCCAAGCTGATTATGGGCGATAGTATCCCAAGTATCACCCTGTCGGGTTTTGTAAGTTTCCATTAGTACCTCCTTCTGGCATCATCGTCCTGAACCTCTGCGATCACGCTGCGTACTCGCTCTGAGAATTCTTCGCCGTAGGCATACAGGGATTCCACCGTCTGATCCGAGGCATTTCCCTCAACATGAATATTCACCTCAACGGAGATAGGTGAACTGCCGCCGTCGGAATATCTGGTTTCATATCTGGCCTCAGTTACATCAGTGGCAGTAATCGCAGCTGTTTCAGCAGCTGTCAAAACCCGCTCACCTCCATTGAAAAATACTAATTCGGGTCCATCCTCGCCAACCACCGCAATGCCACGTTCCGCATTAGTTGTACCGACTGCATACCCCGGGATACTTCCGGTAGCTTGCGCAAGGAAAGTCTCAACAGGAATCCTCGTATCCGGTGTAAAGGTGTTGTAGCTGCTAACTATTTGGGATATATTGGGGGTATTAAGTGCTGCTGCTACTGCATTGGCAACCTGAGTGGCTGCATCAACTGCTGAATCTTGCTGAGCCAATATCTCATCCGCATATGCCTGTATCGTTGCCTTAGCTGCCGCTGCTGCTTCGTCGTCAAGCTGCAGACCGTCCACCGTTTCTTCCATGGTCTGCGTTAACTCGTCCATTTTTCCGTCGAAGTCTAACAGCCACTCCGCTGTGGATGTTGCAATTTCGTCACGCTCCGCTTGGACCTTGCCAAGCGTATCGGCGAGTTCTGCCACAGCGTCCTCGTTGCCTTTTTCAATCTGTTTGACCATATTGGCAGCAAGACCAGCAGATTCGGCACTACCGTCCTGGATAAGCGAGAGTAATGCGGCATAGTTTTCCTCAGTGGTTCCCAACTGTTCAGCAGACATTCCCTGTAGGAACGTCAGGTTTTCCGAGTAGCTCTCCCAGTAAGCAAGCTGTGAGTTCAAGGCTTCTTGTGCGTTTTTTACCGTTGCTTCCTTGTATTCTTCGGACTTCATCGACGCTTCATCAAACAAACCGAACTGTCCTTCGAGGCTACTAAGTGCAGCTTCGTACACCTCGCCATACTCTTGAACCAGTTCTTCCATGTCTGTCTGAACTGCATCAAAGGCAGTCTGGGCTGCATCCTTCCAATCAAGAAGAGCACTTTTGTTTTCGCCACCTGTCACTGCTGTAAGGTTATTGACAGCTTCTGCTGCAAGGTCTATTTCCGTCCTGGCTGTTTCAACCTCATCCGAACTTTCTTCGATAGCTTTCTTATAAGCGTTTTCGGTAGAAATGGCTTCTGCCAGCTCAGCATTAGCGTTCCTCAGTTCTAAAGAGAGCTGGGCATGCTCTTGTGAAACAAGCTCCGCACCGGTTCCCAGATACCCTTCGGTTTCAGCAAGATGCTTGGCTTTTTTATCAGCTTCTTCAAGGAGAGTCGTTAACCTAGTTTCTACCTCCTTTACCTTCTGCTCTGCCATTTCCCTTTCTTGAGTAGCCGCTGTCAGACAAATACTATTTTTCTCAGCCTCTACAAGCACATCGGAATACGCCTTCATAACAGAAGTGAGATACTCTTGGTGTGCCTGCTGCAAGGCATTTTGTTTCCATGCTTCAGTATTGGCCTCAAGAGCATCGGTCCCGCCCTTTATGGTATCCGTCTCCAGATCGATATAGGAAGAAAGTTCCGGCACCACCTGGCACAGTAGCACAAGCGTATTGTGGTATTGCTGTGCTTCCTCATCAGTATCAATTCCGGCTTCTTCAAGCTCTTTCAGCTTGGTAATGTAGTTTTCTGCAACATTGACAGCAGCCATGGTAGATGCTACAGAATCATCGTACGTTTCTGTCGAACTTTCCACAACTTCATTCATTGCCTCGGCTGCCACCGTGAGTTCTTCAACCGAAGGGATAGCACTATCTTCTGCCATAGCGGCAAATGAAGCTACGGCAACTGTTAGACCCACGATGCCAGCCGTAATGAGAACTATCGGATTCATTGCCAGAACAGCATTAAACGCAGCCACAACAGGAGTGGCAATCTTTGTGGCCAGAGCGACACCACCAATCGCTACACCTGTAGCAACAAGTCCCACCCCTAAAGATGTCAATGCTCTTACGACTTCTGGATTCTTCTCAACAAACTCGGTTATGCCATCAAGAAATTCAGCTCCAAATTCAGATGCTTCCTGCAGAGCCGGTGTGTAGACATCTCCAATCGCTATTTGCAGGTTCCCATAGGCATTATTCAACATTGCGAGTTTACTTTCTGTAGTAGCATATCGCTTGGATGCTTCCGCAGTTAATGCGGTATTCTCGTTCCACGCCTTATTGGCGGTCTTAATTGCACTGCTCAGTGTATTGGAAGCCAAGCCCAAGCTTTTCAGCATATTGGATTGGCGAACACCGGTCAATCCAAGTTCGTCAAGCACCAGAACGGAACTTTCCCCCTGTTCATCCAGTTTACCTAATCCGGCGATAAATGCCTGTATCGCAACGATGGGAGCATTTTCCCATGAGGTTGCAAATTCCTGTGCTGACATACCGGCAATCCGGGCAAACTCAGCAAGGCTATCTCCATTGTTTACAACGGCCGTTTCGATCTTAGAAAGCGTCTGTGTCATTGCAGTGCCGCCGGCTTCTGCCTCGATACCAACGGAAGACATTGCCGCAGACAATGCCATGATTTCTGCCTCGGTCAACCCTGCCAGTGTACCGGCAGATGCCAGCCTTGTAGACATTGCTACGATGTCAGCTTCCGTTGTGGCATAGTTGTTACCAAGATCGACGATAACAGAACCCAGCCGGGAATAGTTTGCCGCCGCAGTTCCGGTAATGTTTGCGAACTTCGCTAACGCAGTGGCAGCATCATCCGCAGTCAGATTGGTCGACTCCCCCAGATTGATCATGACGCTGGTAAAGTCCATCACATCCTGTGTGGCAATACCCAGCTGGCCGGCAGCTTCAGCAACACCAGCAATCTCTTCGGTGGTCGCCGGGATTTCGGTGGACATCTCCTTGATTTCATCAGCAATAGCAGCAAGCTGTTGTTCCGATCCGTCTACCGTTTTGTAAACACCAGTGACTGCACTCTCGAACTTTATGGATGCTTGCGTGCATTCCACCATTGCTTCGCCAATTTCTTTAATTAGCGTTGCAACACCGGCAGCCACAAGTGCCTGCTGGACGCTCTCAACTGCAGCAACCGTTTCGTTCCCAAAGACTTTAGCACTCTCTCCGCTATCCTCGAAACTGTTAATGACCCCTTGCTGTCTTGCTTGCAATTCTTTGCATTCCGCAGCAAGTCTTTCATTCTCCTGCGCCAGGTTTTTAGTATCAACTCCCGCAGATCGAAGCGTAGCACCCATTTGCTGCGCTTTCTGGGTCTGCTGTTCCAGTGCAGCTGTCGTTTTTTCTATGGCCTGCTTTTTGCTTAACAGTTGATTCGCCAGTTGTGATGAGAAGCCCTCAGTTTCTTTGATCTCCTCCTGGATGTTATCGTGCTCCTGATTGAGCATGTCCAGTTTCTTTTGCGTTGCATCGATCGCACTCTGCTGTTTCTGATAAGCTGATATATCGGATTGCGTCTTGCCGAGGTCTACGATCTCCTTCTGCATCGCAGCTACCTGTTCCTGAGCTTTCACAAAGGCAGCGTTGTAATTGCTGCCTAATTGCGCATTCAGCTTAAACATCATTTCATACTCACGCCGAGATGACATCAATCAATTCCCCCTTGCAAATCACTTTCCCTTTTTGGGTATCAGCTCGTTATGGGCCTCAATCCACAGCTTCAATTCCCACACAGGAAGCGAAAGCCAGAATGAGACCGGTGTATGGTTTGCTTTGGACAGGATCAGGCATTGGTGCCTGATCCATCGTCCACCGTCGCCTGTTACAGCGCCGTGTTCAGCAAAAAAGACCGTGCTTTGCTCCGAATCCGGTTGAAATCACAGATGGGCAGAGCAGCGATCACATCGCATCCTACCGGCTCTGTGCAGGCACGGGATGCCATGCGAACCAGATACTCGCCAGAAAATTCAGGGGTGATCAATGCCTTCCCCATTGCTGCAATCTCAGCTTCGATAGCCAGGCTGTCATTGCCAGTCAGGGCACCCCAGTTGAAGGTCAAACTGTCATAGGTCTTACCCTCAAAAGTGAAGGGGGTGGCCAGTTTATGTACATAGGTAGTAGAAGCGGTCTTGGCTTCCTGCTCGGCTGCCTGCATTTCCTTGTCGTTGATAATGTTGCTCATGTTACTGTCTCCTTTCATAGTTAAAACCCGGGGCGTTGCCGCCCCGGGCGTGTGATTACTTGCCCAGCGCTTTTCTCACATCAGCGAGGTAGTCCTTGCCGTTGATGATGCAGATAAAGTTCGCCTGGTCGATTTCCAGGACCTTCTTACCGTCAATGTAAGTAGCCCAGTAGCTGACAGCGTACTCGCCGCTGCCGTCAGTGGGAGAAGCAGGGGCGATGGTACCGCCCTTGGTGCTCTTGGGAAAGACTACGAACACATGCTTAACCGGACGAACGGAAGTAACGCCCTTCACAGTATCGTTGTCCTGCTGCGCCACACGCAGATCGATGTGGTGTTTTCGGGGTTCAGCCAGAGTAATGGCCTGCTTGGTGGTGGTACGGAAGTTCAGGCCCATGGTCATTGCCTCGTAATGGCCAAGGATCACCGCCTCCATATTGCCAGCAATACCGGCACCGGAGATAGCCTGAGTGAGAGAGGTCAGGTCGGGCAGGGTCACCTTGGCCATGCCCACATATTCCTTGCTATCCTCATAGACAGCAAAATTGATTACGCTCTGATCCATAGTTCAAGCTCCTTTCTTAGCCCTGAAGTGCGCTGGAGACGTAGGATGCGTCATATTCCAGCACAAAGTCGATTTCCTGTGCCGGACCAGGAGGGGTCAGGTAGACATGGAGCTTGATGATACCAGCCATCAGCTGCTCCAGCGTGTTTTCGGACTCGACCATTTCTACCCGTGCGCCCAGCAGGTACCGTTGCCCCACCAAACCGTTCAGCCAGATATTAGCGGCATCCAGCACGGTATCGATCAGGCGACGGGTCATAGGCTGATCCAGCACGCTCCAGAAGGTCTTGACCAGGGTATTGCCGACCCAGCCGAACATTCGGGAAATGGGCAGCATATAGTCCTTGACATCTGTGTTGGTGGGATAGCAGCCGGTGTAGTTACCCCATGCCACCCAGCCGTTGACGAAGTTGATCGCCGTAACGATACCGGCTGCGTTCAGCTGGTTCGCCTGGGCGTGGGTCAGCAGAACCTCGGTACCATCAGCCAGAACCAGACCATCACACTGCAAATTCTTATTGCTGGGGCTCTCGTAGGGAATGCCGCCGTTGTTACCGTCCACCTGTGCAATCAGACCAGCAATCTGGGTAGACATGTGGAAGGTGCGGCCGTTCAAGGTCAGCATGGGCCAGCACACATACATATCCTTGTCCACCAGGTTATTGGCAGCCTTCTTGGTGACGGCATCGGTGTAGGTGACTGCGCCGGCAGCAGAACAGTCGATGTCCACCACCGCCTTACCACGGAACACACCGTTGGTGCTTGCCGCTTTGACCGCCATCACCGCAGCGACGGCAGGATCCTGGGACCAGCCGGGAGCGACGAACAGGTCAGGGGTAATACCCAGCAGGGTCAGGCACAGCTCAGCCGCCTCGAAGCCTTCGGCAATATCAGCCGCCACGACTTCGCCGGAGATGGTAGAATACGCCACATTCACGGTCTCTTCGCTGTATGCGGCACTGCCGGACAGCAGTTCAATCACCACATACTCCCCGTCGGTGTAAATGCCGTAATCGGTGTCCTTCTTCAGGTCAGTACCGTCAGCAGACTTGACAGCAACGGTTGAGCGGACAGTCTCGATGGGCAGCTTGACCTTGTGTTCGGTCACAGCCATGTCGGAAGCAGCCACTTCGGTGACCTTGCTGGTGTCCAGAACATTGCAGAAGATCACGGGCTGACGACCATACAGCTTGAAATGGGAATACATGAACTCGCACAGGCTGTACTTCTTCCAGTTGTCAGAGTAGCCGAGCTTGTCCACAGCTTCATCCCAGCTGGTGCAGAGAACGGGAACACCCTTCTTGGCGGGGTTCTCTGCGCTCTGCACAGGCGCAGTACCAACAACAAAGGGGATGCCGGTGTCTGCGACCACAGGCGTGCTGACACTGGTGGCCTGCTCGCCTACATAAACGCCATGGTTCATAAGAGTTCCTCCTTAATTTCTCCCGGATGCCAGCCTGCGGTAGTTCACATACAGCAGGTTTCCGGGGGTATTGACTTTGATACGATCCGCACCCAAGGTGTCACCACAGACAATCAGGGATGCAACCAGAGGATACTTCTTCACCGCAGAAGCGGCAGAAGCAAGCGCATCCTCCTTTGTTCCCCGATACACGGTGCCATTCTGGATCACGCCCAGGATGGTCGGACCGATGTAAACGCAAAAACCAGCCTCCTGCGGCTGGCTTTTCTGAGCCGGTTTACTTCCGGCTTTGGATTTTCTTGTGCTCATATAAAATTGACCTCTCTTTCGACAGCAGGGAGCTTCCACACGGAGACCATCTCACCTGCAAAGTACGGTGCGGTATCGTCCGGGTAGCAGAGGGCTTCCAGCTTGGCTGCAAGGTCAAGGGTAAACTGATCTCCAATCACTCTCTGTCGCAGAAGCGCAATGCGCAGCCGTTCCATCAGGTTCAGTAAAATCATGCTGCCCTCTTCCTCGTTGTCGCTGTACACACAGAAAATCGACCGCACGGTAGCGGTCGATGTATTCTGACTTCCCGGACTCTGCTGGTCTGCGCCGGTGATGAACTGGTGCAGAACGTAAGGTGCCTTTTTGTAGGCAGCCTTGCTGTCCGGCAGACGCATCAAATGGACCTCTGCTGCACGCTTGGTTTTTGTATCCTTTTCGGACTGCACATTCACCGGCATCAGCAAGTCCTTGGTCACATTTTCGGTAAATTCCTTCAGCTGACAAAGCAAAATCACTCTATTCATGTTTTAACCTCCCCAACCGTTCAGAACACGAAGGACTTCTTTATCAATGCGCTGCTCATAGGTAGAGAGAATGGTTTGTTCCATTTTCTCTACGACCTGTTCATTCTGCATCATATGTCCAGTAGATGGACCATACTTCTGCTCCACAGGGAAACGGGGTGCTCCAACACGTTCATACACACCCGTACGCCCGTACATCGATGCAGTAAAAGCATGCTGAAGTGTTGCGGCTCCGCCGTTTCGTTTAACCTGTGTGGTGATCTGCCCGTTGCGTGAGAACTTGGTGTTGAAGGTCAAAAGTGGAAGAACGTTTCCAGCAAAACTGATGCTCAGGCTTGCCACCCCACCATGACCTCCGTCCACCCTCGTCTTCTGCGTTACATTACGCATGAAGTCGCCTTTGGCGATGGTGTACTCAGCAGCTGCAAATTGACCCGCTTTTGTCTTGGCGGTATCACCGGCACGTTTCATGGCACTGTAGGTAGCCTTGAAGACGCCACTGGGGATCCCGCTCAAAACCTTATTGATGCGGTCCAGTTTCAGGTCACTAGGCTGAGAAATTTGGACGATACTCATTCGTCAATCGCCTCCAGTTCTAATCGCAGCATACCCATTTCCACAGAGGATGCACCGATCCGAAACTCCTGAAAGAACTTGCTGCCTTCTCCCTTGCTGATTTTGAACCGCATCCCCTTTTCAGGAAGGACTCCCCCTACATCGTCAAGGGCACAGTGCAATACACAGGACACAAGGTAAAGCCCCTGGACATGGTCGCTGACCAGCACACGCCGGTCTTTCTCCTTCACGCCGGTAATCACAACAGGAACATCGTTATAGGTCACATCATCATACATGATGGTACGCTTTTCAGCGAACTCCTCCGTGTTGAGATAGATCTTGCGGATATCAGCCGCTACCATGTCCTTGAAGCTCATTCCACGATCTCCTCCGCAGACAGGTCAGGCTCCACAATGACATCAACCGCAGCAATAGCCGCAGCATAGTCATCCTTGGTGCGCAGGCCGGTGGTGTCGATGCCCATATCCTTCGCCAGCTGCTTCAGCTGATCCAGCTTCATGGTCTTCAGTTGGTCAGCATCCAGATTACCAACGATTTCCTCGCCCTCTGCGCCGAGTTTCTCAGTAGACAAGGTTACACCTACCCCCTCGCTCGCAGGAGCGACAGGGGGCGTTGCAACCGGCTCCAGAAGTTCTTCCCGATAAACACGGGCGGCGACCTTGCGATCAATGAGCCGCTGCTCCTCTGCAGCAGGCAAGGAGAAGGGCATGTCCTTGGAAGTCTTCAGCCCCAGAGAAGTCCGGCAGGTGCCGGAAATGATTCTGATCATGTGTTACTCCTTTCTCGGCGTGCCTTAGTCGAAGACCTTTTTGGCAGAGGTCCAGGGGCACACAGTTTTGGGTACGAACAAGGGACGGCAGGAGCAGACGGTTTCATCCGCAGGGGGA
This sequence comes from uncultured Oscillospiraceae bacterium, assembly GCA_964513605.1. Lineage (GTDB taxonomy): Bacteria > Bacillota > Clostridia > Oscillospirales > Oscillospiraceae > Faecousia. Next base: position 1,830 of record CAZENN010000038.1, on the reverse strand, counting down.
ACGATGGTGGAGATGTGGTTGGGGACACGGGTACCGGTGTGGGTGTGCCAACGGTTGTCCATCTCCTTCTGGGTAACAGCGCCGTACAGACCCTTGCCACAATTAGGAGCAGTCACGACAACGGAGCCAGCTTCCAGGAAGGGAGTTTCGGAACCGGTATGATCCTCAAAGGTGCCATCATTGACGAAGATCTCCAGACGGCGACCGCCGAAGTTGAAGCGGCCCAGAGAGGTCACATACTCAGTCAGGGCCTCGGGATTGACAGCGCCGTAGTCGGCACGGCGGTTGTCCATCATGTACAGGATCCAGGGATCCTCCATCAGGAAGTTACCAACATCATTGGACAGCAGCAGATCCGTGGCGGGACGACCACGCTTGGTCAGCATCTTCACCATCTCAATGATGTCGAAGTACCAGTTGCCGGGGGTACGCTCGTCTGCACTGTGCACCCAGGGAGTCTGGGGAGTGAACAGTGCGGGGTTGTCGTCACCCTCGTAGAACTGCACAGGGATGTCCTCGTAGATGTCGGGATCATCGGACTGGTGGCGCATGATGCAGCCGTTGTTCAGCATAGTTTCGCAGGCCAGGTGTTCCTCGGTGCGAGAGATCCGGGCAGACAAGTCGCTCAGGTCGCCCATCAGCAGCCGGGTTGCACGCTCCTCAGGGGTAGCGGTGCTCAGGATGGACTCACCGAAACCACGCTTCGTCAGCTGGTCGATAGTCAGGGGTTTGGAGATGGAGATGTTGCCGGGCTCCAGTTCGAAGGTGCTGAAGCCGCCACGGCCAACAGGCAGAGCGCCGATCCGGGGCAGGACGAAGGGAGCTGCCTTACGACCGTTCTCCTTGTAGTCAGCCAGAACCTTGGAGGTGCCGAACACGTCCAGATCCATGTCGGTGGGGAAATAGCGGCGCTTGAAGAAGGTGGGCTCGGGAGTCAGCTCATTCACAGCAGCCAGCATGTACAGAGTATCGTAGATATTCATTCTTGCGTCCTCCTTATTCTTCCATCATGTTGGTGAACACGATGTCGTACTTTCTCAGGGTGTCCTTGTCGGCGGGGGTCAGTGCGTAACCATCAGCGACAATGACGGCGTTGGGGTTAAAGTTACCGCTGCGGTAGACAGCAGCAGCAACAGGCTCGGCACCAGATGCGTCCACATCGGTGACCAGGATGTAGGCAGGGGTACCGCCGGACTTCATGACCTCGTAGTTGCCGTCGGCATTGACAGCCAGAACGGTACCACGCCTCAGCACACCAGCACCGGCGGCGATCTTGACGGCGGCGGTCAGTGCACGGGGATACAGACGGGCGATCAGGTTGTCCTGACTACATTCGTCGACCTTGTTAACCAGATTCTTGCTCATAGTTATCTTGCCTCCTTCTTACGGGCGTTGAATGCCTGAGCAGCTGCCCGGGCATGGTCAACATTGATCTCGTTGCCACCCTCGGTGGCAGGGGGAGCAGCTGCGCCGACCTTAGCTGCGCCGGAAGCACCGGCATCATCCTCCAGATCCTTCACGACCTGGTTGCCCTTAGCGGCAGCAGCCTTGGCGGCGTTGTACGCCAGCTGCTGGGCGGTGCATGCCTTTTCGCCGTACTTGGCTTCACGCACCATTTCCTCGGAGTACAGGCAAGCGACTTCGTCGATCTCGCGGATGCGGTCACGCTCCGCCTGAACGGCGGCATTGACAGCATCGGCATTACCGGCAGCTCTTGCGTTCGTCTCTACCTGTTCGATGATTTCCGGGCACTTCGCCCGGAGTTCCTGTTCGGTCATAGAGTTTCCTCCTTTTTCACTGCCGGTGACCACCGGCGTATTTTTATTTGCC
>CAZENN010000037.1:0-16513 GCA_964513605.1 uncultured Oscillospiraceae bacterium | reverse complement strand
AAGCAAGGCAGAATACAGGGAATATCTGCGCCGTGATATGGGATTTTACTCGTCCTCTAACCGGAAGGTTCGTTTTTTTTACTGGCTGTTTCGTGATCCCTGCTATTTTATCGCTAAATACATTCGACTCTTGCGTCAAGAGGAATATCACGCCAATTGCGCAAACTCTCTGTACCATACTCTGATGTCATGGGTTGCGCTTTCTCGAAAGAACAAACTGGGCAACAAGCTTGGATTTAAGATTCCGAGGAATTGTATCGGTCCGGGGCTGACGATTTATCACCACGGACAAATTATTATCAATGAGAGTGCCCGAATTGGAGCGGACTGCCGCTTGCATGGGAGTAACTGTATCGGTAACAGCGGAAAGAGTCAAGCAGCCCCCCAAATTGGAGACCATCTGGATCTGGGCTTTGGTGCTTGCATCATCGGCGGCGTGAAGCTGGGGAATCGGGTCACGGTTGGTGCTAATGCAGTCGTTGTGCGGAGTGATCAGGAGGACGGAATTACATTGCTTGGAGTTCCTGCGCACAAAAAATGACAGATATTGGGATGGTTTATATGGAAAATGTGATATCGATCATTGTACCTGTCTACAATGTTGAAAAATACTTGGAAGCCTGTGTTGATAGTCTCATTGGGCAGACATATCAGGCACTTGAAATCATTCTGGTGGATGACGGATCCCAAGATACATCTCCTGCTATCTGTGACAATTATGCGAAAAGGGATTCCAGAGTTCGTGTGATTCATAAAAAGAACGGTGGTGCTGCCAGTGCAAAGAACGAGGCATTAAAAGTCGCCACGGGAAAGTATCTGACCTTTGTTGACAGCGATGACTATATAGAACCCAACGCCATGGCCTATATGCAGGCGCTGATGGAAGAACATCATGCGCAAGTGATTCAGTGCTGTCTCCGAAACGTCTATACAGATCATGTCAGCGATCATATCGTTATGCCAGAATTCAGGAGCTTTGAGACTGTGGACTATCTTCGTCGATATACAGAGGATTGGACCTGTGGTCTGCATTGCGGCAAGCTGTTTTATCGTGATTTGTTCAACGGTGTGTTTTTTGAGGTTGGAAATAAGATTGATGACGAATTCTTCACCTACCGTGGTGTTATGAATGCGTCCAAAGTTATCTTTGACCCTAAAATTGTATATAACTACCGTCAGCGCGGCTCCAGTGTCATGCTTTCACCAGTTTCGAACCAGCGAATCATTATGGACAGACTGGCTTATTTGCCCCAGCGCCGGAAAGCGATCACTGCTAGATTTCCGGAGCTGAGGCGGGATTTTGATTTGGATTTTTTGAATATGATGTTAATTCTGGCTCGAAGTCCCTTTGCTACAAAGGAGAGCTTACTGCGGCAGAAAGCGTTACTTAAGGAATACCGAAAGGAGCCGGGTGTTACCCGTCCGCCGAAAGGACTGTTGCCTGGGCTGATCCGACTTCGTTTTGCTTCCGTAGAGCAGCTTCTACAAAAGAGAGAGTCTCCTTCCCCTGAGATCGAGAGCCATGGTTTGTTTGACTGAACGATGTGAAAATGAGGAACGAACAATGCCTAAAATTAGTGTTATCATTCCGGTCTATAAGGCTGAAAATAGTCTTCGCAGGTGTGTCGAATCTGTTATTTTTGGAGAAGAACGGGATTTGGAAGTTATATTGGTGGATGATTGTTCCCCAGATGGAAGTTGGGAACTGTGTCAGCGTTTGACTGAAGAATACCGTCAGGTAAGATGCCTGCAAAATGAGCGTAACAGCGGCGTGTCTTATACACGCAATCGAGGGCTGGAGGCAGCAACTGGTCGGTATGTCTTGTTTGTTGACAGCGATGACTGGGTCAGCGGAAGCTATGCCAAAACGCTGATTGAAACCTTAGAGGCGAATCCCGGGAAGCTGGTGGTCTGCGGCTATACGTTTATTGACCATACCACGCAGACTCGTATGGAATATGGCATTAATAATACGCCTGTGCTTATGAGGCAGGATTTTTTTGAATTGGCAGATGCGGTGATACTGCAGCAGCTTTGGAATAAGATTTTTAAACTGGATGATATCCGTAAAGCCAACATTCGTTTCAATGAATCTATCAGCATGGGTGAAGATTATCAATTCGTTCTGGATCTGATTGAGGCGTTAGATTACAAGGAATGTGTTATTATCAATCAGCCACTGTACTACTATGTACGATGGGGCAGTGGCTCTCTGATGGATAATTGGGTGGAGTATGGAAGCTTTGACGAGGCAGTGAACCGTGTGAAGCGGATGGGGAGAATTTGCGGATCAGAATCATCAGCAGCTTACCGAGTGGAGCAGCTCAAACACCAATATCTATCTCAAATTGCTAGGGATAGTATGCTGTCGAAACAGCAAAAATTGGAAAAGATTCGGGAAACTATGGGCGATGGAAAGGAAGTGTGGCATTACCGCAGTCAAGAGGTTCTGCGCTTGCGGGAACGTGTGGGAAACGCAAAACGTGCTGCACAACAGCTCGGGGAGCGCCTCTTAGGGATAATTCATTCAAATCAAAACACCGGAAGAATCCGTGCGGCTCGTAAAGCATTGATCAATTATGAGTTGACAATTATCTCTCAGAACTGTATTGGTGGTGTATTCAGCCACGATATGGGGCAGGAATTTCGATCGCCTACGGTGAATCTGTTCTTTCCGGCAGCGGATTTCATCAAGTTTGTGAATAATTTGGACTATTATCTAAATGCGGAGTTGGAACTTGTGTGGGGCGAGGAATACCCAGTGGGAAAGCTGGCTGATATTGAACTGCGTTTTGTCCACTATGAAACCTGTCAGGAGGCTCGTGAGGCGTGGGAACGCCGGAAAAAGCGAGTGGATTTGAGCAAGATTGTGGTACTGTCCACGGATCGGGATGGGTTTGATGAGACGGTATTTGAACAATGGAAGGCGTTGCCTTATCCTAAACTTCTGTTTACAGCCCATCGGGAATATGCCAGTCATCCGGACGCACTGTATTTTCCCCATTATGCAGAATTAGGATGTGTGCCAGATTTGATTCCAAAACGAGAATTCTACAAGGACGATGCGCTGATTAAGAAAATCAACGCAATGGGAGGATCAGGGGGATGATACAGTTAGTTGCAGAGGAAAGATGCACAGGCTGTATGGCTTGCGCTGCTATTTGTCCGTGCTCTGCAATCATTGTTGTACAGGACGCATTGGGTGGTCTTTATCCTGAAATTAATGAATCTCGATGTGTTGGATGTGGAAGGTGCCAAAAGGTATGTCCACAGCTAAACCAGATTCCAGCAAGGGAGCCATCAAGAGCCTTTGCGGTGTGGAGCTTGAATGCGGAAGATAGAAAAACCAGTGCATCCGGCGGTGCAGCTTCAGTCTTTTACGAAAAAGCGTTGGAACAGGGGTACTGGATTTGCGGTGCTGAGTATTTGCCAGAGGGTCGTGTGATTCATACGCTGACAAAGGACAGATCTGCTATATCAAGATACAAACAATCCAAATATGTTTTCTCGGAGACGGTTAAGGTATACAGTGAAATTAAGAACCATTTGGATGCAGGGGGGAAGGTTATTGTGATTTCTCTTCCTTGCAAGATAGCGGGGTTGTTCCGATACCTGCAAAAGACGTATGAGAATTTGATTACTGTTGATATTGTATGTCATGGAACTCCTTCAGGCAAACTGCTGATTGATCATATCAAAGCGGTTGCACCGGATGTAAAAGAGTTTCGCCTGACTTTTCGTCAGGACAATGAGTTTCAGTTTCGTTTGGAATGTGACGGCAAGGTTAACTATCGGAAAATAGGACGAACTGATACATATTTGGCAGCTTTCCTCGATGGATTGAGCTACCGTGAGTCTTGCTATCATTGTAGCTATGCGAAAAATGAGCGTATTTCTGATATCACCATTTGCGATTTTTGGGGATTGGGGGCAGAGATACCTTTTAATCACCCCTATACGGGGGCGATTTCCGCAGTTCTTATTAATACTGAACGGGGGCAATCATTATTCAATGATTGCAGGGAACTTTTGTTTGTAGAGGAGCGTTCCGTCGGCGAGGCTATTAAAGGCAATGCACAGCTAAATAAACCTACGCCCAAGCCTGAGAACAGAGATGAGTTTATCAGATTGTATCAGCAGTATGGCTTTGAGAGTACGGTCAAGACGCTTTTGCGTCCGATAATAAAGGCAGAACAAAAACAACTACGGTATATGCATCTAAAGAAGGGCGTCAGAAAACTGGCAGGTGTGTTTATCAAAAGGTATAGAGGGTAGTTCTATGAAAATTGGTATCATGTCAATGCAGCGTATTATCAATTATGGGTCGTTTCTGCAGGCCTATGGTCTACGGAAAACCCTGGAAGAAATGGGGCATCAAGTCCAGTTTGTGGATTACGAAGTTGGACCATCTTTGGTTAAAACAAAGAAAGATAAAAAGTGGTGTCGGTTGTTGGGTAAAGTTACGAATGCTGCTAAAATGATTTCGCCTACTTACAGAGCCGAACGTGATGTTCAAATTCAAATGAATCAGAGTTTTGCAGATTTTTATAACCGTTTTGTGAGAGAATTCCTGCCCCAACTGGGAATATCAGAAGAGAGGGTTCTTCGTCCCGAGTTGGATGCACTGGTGATTGGAAGCGATGAGGTTTTCAATTGCACACAGGCGGGCGATATGGTTGGATACAGTTTGCAACTCTTCGGCAAGGATCATTGCGCCAAACGTCTGATCAGCTATGCGGCATCATTTGGTACAACTACGTTAGAGAAACTGGATTATTACGGAATCCGGGAGGAGATTAAAAACTGTTTGGAAGGCTTCAATCATATATCAGTACGTGATGAAAATTCTGCGCAAATTGTATCGACACTTTGCGGCAAAAAGCCCGTGCAAAATATCGATCCTGTTTTGCTTTATGATTTTCCTGAGGTGGAAAGTATTGAAGTGACATTGAATGACTATATTGTTGTTTACGCATATGCCGGAAGAATTAACGACGAAGAGGCAAAGGCGATTCAACAATTTGCAAAAAAACAAGGAAAAAAGCTTATCAGCTTGGGATTCCGCCAATCATTTTGCGATATCTGTATACAGGCATCTCCTTTGGAGGTATTGGCCTACGTTAAGCATGCTGACTATGTAATAACAGACACATTCCATGGAACTGTATTTTCTATCAAGTATCAGATTCCGTTTGCGACATTGATTCGTGACAGTAATAAACAGAAGTTAGGAGATTTGCTACGGAGCTTCCAATTGGAAGCTCGCAGTGTTGCACAATTGAGCGACTTGGAGTCGATTGTAACGCAACCGGTGGATCAGCTTGCTGTCCGCAGCTTATTGTGCGAGTACCAGCAATCTGCAAAGGCGTATTTAAGTGCAGCACTGGCAGAGAGAAATTTGACGGTCTTGTTTTAGCGTTTTTCAAGAAGTGCGTTCAATACGACATAGCTGACCTATTATCCCATGTTGGAAACGCCGATTGCTATTCCGGCAGGAAAGTGTTTTACGAATCATTAAATAGAGAGGGGTTCACATGAAAGGTATCATCCTTGCCGGCGGCTCCGGCACGCGGTTGTATCCGCTGACCATGGTTACATCCAAGCAGCTTTTGCCCATTTACGATAAGCCTATGATCTACTATCCCCTGTCGGTGTTGATGAACGCCGGGATACGGGATATTCTGATCATCTCTACCCCTCAGGACCTTCCTCGTTTTGAGGAGCTGCTGGGGGATGGCTCCCGGTTTGGGATTCGGCTGTCCTATGCGGTTCAGCCCAGTCCCGATGGTTTGGCTCAGGCATTTATCATTGGCGCGGAGTTTATTGGAACCGATACGGTGGCAATGGTTCTGGGAGACAACATCTTTGCCGGTCACGGTCTGAATAAACGGCTGAAGGCGGCGGTTAATAATGCGGAAAATGGCAAAGGTGCCACGGTCTTCGGCTATTATGTAGACGATCCGGAGCGGTTCGGCATCGTGGAGTTCGATGAAAGTGGTCGGGCTGTGTCCATTGAGGAAAAGCCTGCCCAGCCGAAAAGCAACTACTGCGTCACCGGTCTGTACTTTTATGACCAGAGGGTGGTGGACTATGCCAAAAGCCTGAAGCCCTCTAAACGGGGAGAGCTGGAAATCACCGACCTGAATCGGATCTATTTGGATCAGGGAGAGCTGAATGTGGAGCTGTTGGGTCAGGGCTTTACCTGGCTGGATACCGGCACCCATGAGAGCCTGGTGGAAGCCACCAACTTCGTCAAGACCGTGGAGGATCACCAGCACCGGAAGATCGGTTGTCTGGAGGAGATCGCCTATCTCAATGGCTGGATCAGTAAAGAGGATGTGCTGGCGGTCTATGAGATCATGAAGAAGAATCAGTACGGTCAGTACCTGAAAGCGGTGCTGGACGGGAAGTATATTGATAAACTTCACTAAGAGAGGTACTTACTATGACGATTATTGTCACCGGCGGTGCCGGATTCATTGGAAGTAATTTTATTTTTCACATGCTGGATGCCCATCCGGATTACCGGATCATCTGTCTGGATAAGCTGACCTATGCAGGCAACCTGTCCACCTTGAAGGATGTGATGGACAAGCCCAATTTCCGTTTTGTCAAGGCGGATATCTGTGACCGGGCGGCGGTGTATGCCCTTTTTGAGGAGGAGCATCCCGATATTGTGGTAAACTTTGCCGCGGAGTCCCATGTGGACCGGTCCATTGAAGACCCGGAGGTGTTCCTGCGGACGAATATTCTGGGCACCCAGGTGCTGATGGATGCCTGCCGTACCTACGGCATTGGTCGTTATCATCAGGTGTCTACGGACGAGGTCTACGGCGATCTGCCTTTGGATCGTCCGGATCTGTTCTTCACCGAAGAGACCCCCATTCATACCAGCTCCCCCTATTCCTCTTCCAAGGCTGGGGCGGATCTGCTGGTATTGGCGTATCACCGGACCTATGGACTGCCGGTGACCATCTCCCGTTGCTCCAATAACTATGGTCCCTACCACTTCCCTGAAAAGCTGATTCCTTTGATGATCGCCAACGCTCTGGCAGATAAGCCCCTGCCGGTCTATGGTGAGGGCATCAATGTCCGGGACTGGCTGTATGTGGAAGATCACTGCAAGGCCATCGACCTGATCCTTCACAAGGGACAGGTAGGTGAAGTTTACAACATCGGCGGTCACAACGAGATGCGCAATATCGACATCGTGAAGCTGATCTGCAAGGAGCTGGGCAAGCCGGAAAGCTTGATTACCTATGTCACCGACCGGAAGGGACATGACCTGCGCTATGCCATTGATCCCACCAAAATTCATAGGGAGCTGGGCTGGCTGCCGGAGACCAAATTCGCCGACGGCATTCGCAAGACTATCAAATGGTATTTGGATAACCAGGAATGGTGGCAGACCATTATTTCAGGCGAGTATCAAAATTACTATGAAAAGATGTACGGAGCGCGGCTATGAGAGTATTTGTAACAGGCGTCGGCGGTCAGCTGGGGCATGATGTGATGCAGGAGCTGGCAAGCCGTGGACATGAGATGATCGGCTCGGATATTTTAAGTGAGTTTGACAATTCCATGCCCTATTACCAATTGGATATTACAGATCCGGCGGCGGTGGAGAAGACGCTGACGGAGCTTCAACCCGATGTGGTGATCCACTGCGCCGCATGGACGGCGGTGGATCTGGCAGAGGATGAGGATAAGCGGGAAAAAGTCCGTGCCATCAACGCCGGCGGCACCGAAAACATTGCCCGGGTCTGTAAGGCACTGGATTGCAAAATGATGTACATCTCCACAGATTATGTTTTTGACGGTCAGGGACAGGAGCCTTGGAAGCCGGACTGCAAGGACTACGCACCTCTGAACGTTTACGGTCAGACCAAGCTGGAGGGCGAGCTGGCAGTGTCCGGCACGCTGGAGAAATTCTTCATTGTCCGAATCGCCTGGGTCTTCGGTCTCAACGGCAATAATTTTATTAAGACCATGCTGAACGTGGGCAAAAAGTACGATACCCTCCGGGTGGTCAAGGATCAGATCGGTACACCCACCTATACTCTGGATTTGTCCCGACTGCTGGTGGATATGGTGGAAACGGAAAAATACGGCTATTACCACGCCACCAATGAGGGGGGCTATATCAGCTGGTATGACTTTGCCTGTGAGATCTTCTGTCAGGCAGGATACGAAACCAAGGTGCTGCCCGTTACCACAGAGGAATACGGACTGAGCAAAGCTGCCCGACCCTATAACAGCAGACTGGACAAGTCCAAGCTGACAGAAAAGGGCTTCACTCCCCTGCCCTGCTGGCAGGATGCGCTGAGCCGCTACTTAAAAGAATTGGAGAGATGAGCATGGGACAGATCAAAGTGACCAAATGCCCCATTGAGGGGCTGTATATCATTGAACCAAAGATCCACGGAGACAGCCGTGGCTACTTCATGGAGACCTATAATCAGAACGACATGAAAGAGGCCGGGCTGGACATGGTCTTTGTACAGGACAATCAGAGCATGTCCGTCAAGGGTGTCCTCCGGGGTCTGCATTATCAGATCAACTATCCCCAGGGAAAGCTGGTTCGGGTCATCAAAGGACGGGTCTTTGACGTGGCAGTGGATCTGCGCCCCGGCTCTGAGACCTACGGCAAGTGGTACGGCGTGGAGCTGACGGAAGAGAACAAGAAGCAGTTTTATATTTCCGAAGGCTTCGCTCATGGCTTCCTGGTTCTCAGCGAAACGGCGGAGTTTTGCTATAAGGTGACGGATTTCTACCACCCCAACGACGAGGGCGGTCTTGCCTGGAACGATCCCGCTATCGGCATTGAGTGGCCGGAGCTGGTTGGAACCTATCAGGGAAGTGCCGGTGCCCAGGGCTATACCCTTGCGGATGGGACGCCTCTGAGCCTGAGTGAGAAGGATCAGAAGTGGCAGGGGATCAAACGGTAGGAGAAAGTGTAATCAGGCTAATGCGAAGGCATGTGTTATTGAAAGGAGTTATTTGATATGAGTGATCGCCAAAAGGCATTATTATCTGTGGTCATCCCAGTTCATAATGGAGAGAAATATATTAAAAGGACAGTGCGGAATATTCTCAAGCAGACCTATCGAAATGTTGAGATCATCCTTGTTGAGAATAATTCTCGGGACACATCATGGAATGTAGTGTGTGAGCTGCAAAGGCTGGATGCGCGAGTCAGGGCAGTGAAAAGTGATACTCTTGGCACTTCTCTGGCCAGACGCAGGGGCGTAGAAGAGGCTACCGGAAAATATATTGTATTCTCAGATCAAGACGATCGCTATTTTTCAAGAAACAGTCTGTCAATTATGGTAGAGGCGATTGAAACGGATGGCTCCCAAATATGTCAGTTCAATCACTATGTGAAATATCGTTTTGGATTATGGAAAAAGAAAGCACAGGTAAAAAACAACACTATATTGTCCAGAGAGCAGCTGATGAAGACTGAGATCGGGGGGATACTGGGCACAGAGCAGAGCAGTATGTTTAATTCTGTGGTGTGGAACAAGATTTATGATTCAGCAATGCTGAAAGCAGCTGTAAAAAATATCGATGTTTCATTGTATTTTGCAGAAGATGTATATTTGAATTTCTGGGCATTCACCAATGAAAATACACAAGTGGTATCTGCGCGGACAGCTGGTGTGTATATCTGGTCATCCGGTGTGGGTTTTTCGTCAAGTAAAGATAGTGCAGAAGCACTGTTTCGCGACTATGAACTGATTAAGCCTACGATGCTTTCTACTTTGGAAGAGTATGGCGTGGATGAACGGGTGATATGGAACAATCATGTTGAAACGTTATACGCAATAAGGGCGTACGTTCAAGCGGCATCGCAAAATGGGGTTGCGGAAACATACATAATCGACCAATTGAAGATTTTTGCGGACTATGAATATGTCAAAAATGCCAAGAAATGGGTTTACACAAGTCAGAATATGAATAAATGGGAAGAGCTGATGTTTATGGCAGGAGATCATACTGTGCAGGAATACTATGATCGATTTGCAAAGCAATGACACGGAATCTAACCATGTTTTTCTTATGACAACCAGACTGTCAATGTTTTTATGATTGTTCAAAGTATAGGTTCGACTAAAAGGACTTTCGACAAAGCGATTCATAGATCCGAAAGGTCGAAAAATGTCGATTGAAATTGGTTGATTTTTCTTCGCAGCAATGATATTATCTAATCAGAAAAAATTGTAGAGAGAAAAAGGTGCGCATAGTATGAAAACGAAGAAAGTACTGATTGCAGAAACCTCGGCAGAATTTTGTGAGCAGCTTTCAGACTATTTGGGCGATGCCTATACCCTGCGTGTGTGCCATAGCGGAATTCAGGCACGGGAGCTGCTGAGTGCGTTTCGACCCGATGTGCTGGTGATGGATCTGGCATTGCCGGAGCTGGACGGTATTTCTCTTTTGAAGCATATGATTCAGCAGCCCCATCGTCCCCGGGTTTTGCTGACCACCTGCTGTTTAAGCCCCTATGTGGAAGGAAGCGTCGGCAGTTATGGGGTGGATATGGTAATGCTGAAGCCCTGCAATGTCAGCTCCATGGCAGATCAGATCTATGACCTGACCCAAGCGGATCAAAAAGCGGTAGTGCAGCCGATCCGAAGAGGTTGTACGGTTGCGGAGATCTTGATGAATTTGGAGATTCCCACAGGGCGCAAAGCCTTTGAGTATTTGCAGCTTTGTATCGAGCTGTATCAGATGAACCCTTGTCAGTCCGTGACCAAAAGCCTGTATCCCCAGGTGGCTCGGGTCTATGGCAGCAATGCGGCGGCGGTGGAACGTGCCATCCGGCAGGCGATTCATGCATCATGGAGCCGCCGGGATGAGTCTATGTGGCGGCAATATTTCCGCACCTGCCGCAATGGGACAGTTCCCCGTCCTACCAATTTGGAGTTCATTTCCCGATTGGCGGAGCTTCAAAAGCAACAAAGGGAAGCACAGTAAAACGGATGGAACAGCTTGATTATCGCAATTGCCAGCTTTGTCCCCGGCGGTGCTGCGCGGACAGAACGGCTTCGGAACGGGGCTTCTGCGGCGGCGGTGACAAGGCACTGGTGGCAAAGACCATGCTCCATCATTGGGAGGAGCCGGTACTGGCGGACAGCGGCGGCAGCGGTGCGATTTTCTTCGGCGGCTGCACCTTGGGCTGTGTCTATTGCCAGAACCGAGCCATTAGCAAAGGACCCGTCGGCACAGAAGTGGACAGCGCAGAGCTTCGACATATGATGGAGGAACTGATTGCCCGGGGAGCGGAGAATATCGATCTGGTCACCCCTACCCACTTTCTGCCCACATTGCTTCCGGCGTTGGAGAAAAGGCTGCCGGTTCCTGTGGTGTATAACTGTGGCGGTTATGAGCGAGCGGAGGTCTTGAAGGCACTGGAGGGGAAGGTGGACATCTATCTTCCCGATTTGAAATACGGCAGCAATGCCCTTGCCGCAAAGCTTTCCGGTGCTGGAAACTATGTCCGGTACGCTACTTCCGCTATTTGTGAAATGGTCCGGCAGACAGGACCGGTCCAATGGCAGGGAGATAAGCTGATAAAAGGTGTCATCATCCGGCATTTAATTCTGCCGGGTCAGGTGGAAAGCTCTTTGAAGGTTCTGGACTGGATCGGAGAAAATTTTCAGCCCGGTGAGGTGCTGGTCAGCCTCATGCGCCAGTACACCCCCATGCCGGGACTGTCTGCGCCCTTTGACCGGAGGGTGTCCCAGGAGGAATACGAGGCGGTACTTAGCTGGATGCTGCTGAACGATCTGCAGGGCTTTACCCAGGAGGAGACCGCTGCGGATGCCGGATTTATTCCGGATTTTTAGAAAAAGTAGAATACTGCCGGGAAAAAGTTTAAAAAAACCCTTGCAAAATAGGCTGGGCAGTGTTATAATACAGTCAATCTAGCGTAGACAATACGAAAGAGAGGGGTTCAGCCCCTCTCTTTTTGCGATATTCTTATGAAAAGAGGAGAGCAAGTTGAAGATCACAGAACAAGTGGAAGCCTTTGCCAAGCCTGTGGTGGAGCAGCATGGATGCTCCCTTTGGGACGTGGAATACGTCCGGGAAGGCTCTGAGCGGTTCCTGCGGCTGTATATTGAAAAGGAAGGCGGCGTGGACATTACGGACTGCGAAGCCATCTCCCGGGCGGTGGACCCCATTCTGGATGCGAAGGATCCCATTCAGGAATCCTATCATTTTGAGGTCTGCTCTGCCGGTTTGGAACGGGCATTGAAGCGTCCCGGTGATTTTGAGCGGTTCATGGGAAGCCCCATCACCGTCAAGCTCTATCGTCCCCATAACGGTCTGAAGGAATTCCCCGGAATTCTCAGAGGCTATGACGAGGGGCGTGTCACCGTGGAGTGCGGAAAAGAAACGGTTACCTTTGAAAAGTCCCAGGTGGCATTGGTCCGCCTGCGGGTGGAATTTTAATTGGAGGAAGGAAAAATGGCAAGAAATACAAGAGCCAAGAAGCAGCCTGAGGCCCACAAGATTGACGGCGCGGAGATCTATGCCGCCCTGCGGGAGCTGGAAAAGACTCAGGGTATCCCCTTGGACTATATGCTGGAGCGGCTGAAGCAGGCTCTGACCAATGCCTACCGGAAGGACCGGGAGGATCGCCGGGATGTGCCTGCCGATAATGTGGCGGTGGACATCACCGAACAGGGCATCTCCATGTTCCAGATCAAGACCGTGGTGGACGAGCTGACCGACACCGCTCTGGAAATGCACATCGACACCGCCAGAAATTATAATTCCAACATTCAGGTGGGAGACACCATCTCCATTCCTGTGGATGTGGAAAAGTTTGGACGCATCGCTGCCCAGACCGCTAAGCAGGTGGTCATTCAGGGAATCCGGGAGGCCCAGCGTGGAATGGTCTACGAAAGCTATTCCAACAAGGCCCAGGAGCTGCTGACCGGCACCGTGGCCCGGATGGACCCCAGCGGTGATCTGCTGGTGACTGTGGGTCAGGGCAATGAGCAGCATAACGCCGTGCTGCGGACCAGCGAGCAGATCGCCGGTGAAAGCTATCGTGAGGGCGATAAGATCCGGGTCTACGTTCTGGAGGCTCGCCAGTCTGCCCGGAGCACCAATGTTTATGTATCCCGGACCCACCCCAATCTGGTTCGCCGTCTGTTTGAGCTGGAGACGCCGGAAATCGCCAATGGCGAGGTGGAGATCCGCAATATTGCCCGTGAAGCCGGTTCCCGTTCCAAGATGGCAGTCCGTGCCGTTGCCGAGGGTGTAGATCCCGTGGGTGCCTGTGTCGGTCCCAGAGGCGGACGTGTGGGCGCGGTTGTGGAGGAGCTTCACGGCGAGAAGATCGATATCGTGGTTTGGAGCGAGGATCCCTGCCAGTATGTCAGAGCCGCCCTCAGCCCTGCGGATGTGATCAGCGTAGATCCCATCCCCGGTCAGAAGGCCTGCCGTGTGGTGGTGCCCGACGATCAGCTGAGCCTTGCCATCGGCAAGGAGGGTCAGAATGCCCGTCTCGCCGCCCGTCTCACCGGCTGCAAGATCGACATCAAGCCTGCCAGCCAAGTAGAGGAAGCCGAAGAATAAGCAAGCTGTCAGATGCCGTAAGGTATATCTTGTATCTTGTATCTTGTATCTCATATCTTTGAGAAACGGAGGCAGTCTTTTATGCAAAAAAAGATTCCCCAGCGGCAGTGTATGGGCTGCCGGGAGCGTAAAAATAAACGGGATATGATCCGGGTGGTCCGTGAGACCTCCGGCAATGTGTCCCTGGATTTCAGCGGCAAGCTCAATGGACGGGGTGCCTATGTGTGCCCGGACCCGGAGTGCCTGAAAAAGGCAAGGAAGGCGAAGTCCCTGGAGCGGAGCTTGGAAACCGCGATTCCCGAGGAGGTCTATGACCGTCTGGAAAAGGAGATGCAGCTAAGCCGTGGATAGATGTATGAACTATCTGGCTCTGGCTCGGAAGGCCCGGCTGGTAGAGGTGGGCGAGGAACCGGTAGGAGCCATCACAAGAGCGTGTAAAGCTTCTCTTGTGGTCGTGGCTGCCGATGCCTCGGACCATAGCTGGCGCAGAGCCAAAAGCTATGTGGCAGGCACGGATCAGCTGTGTATTCGCTTGAAGCAGACCAAGGAAGAAATGGGTCTGGCCGTCGGAAGGAGCAGCCTTGCCATGGCCGCTTTTACTGACCCTGCTCTGGCCCTTGCCATGGTCAAATCCATGGATCAACCGGACATGGCGGTTTTGGAGGCACTGGAAGCTAAGACCCAGCGGCAGCAAAACCGTTGCCGGGAAGCCAAAGCCCATCAGCGGAATGTCCGCAAAGGTAAAAAGAAGTAAATCCCATTTGGAGGTGCGTATATGAGTTTATTGAAATATCGTATTCGGGAGGTCGCCGCTGATTTTGGTGTACCGACCAAGGAGATCGTTGAGATCATCTCCAAGTTTTTTGAAAAGCCCAAGTCCAATACCCAGGCACTGACGGAGGAGGAGCTGAATGTGGTCTTTGACTACCTCACGCAGACCCACCAGATCAGCTCCCTGGAGCAGGTCTTCGCTGTGCAGTCCAAGCCCAAGGCACAGGAGCCGAAGAAGGAAGCACCCAAGGCAGAAAAGCCTGCCCAAAAGCCTGCTGCCCAGCAGACCAACACCCAGCAGCCTGCCAAGTCTGCCCAGCCCCAGAACCAGCCCAAGCAGGAGAAGCCCAAGGAGCCGGAGCGCAAGCGTGAACGCCGGGTGGTGGATACCTCCGCTGTTCAGGTCAACGCCAACCGCTTCAACGATGTGGACAATCTGGTTTCTGAGCGTGTTCAGAATTTCCAGGGCGGCAAGCAGCGAATCGGCGGCAAAAAGGGTCAGCAGAACAACAAGCAGAATAATAAGCATAAGGGCAATAAGTCCCGGAACGAGGAGCAGGAGAAGCTGCGCCGCCTCCAGATGGAGGTTGCCCGGAAGGCTCCCGTCACCGTTAAGATTCCCGAGGAGATCACCGTGGGCGAGCTGGCCAGCCGTATGAAGAAGACCGCCAGCGAGGTCATCAAGTGCCTGATGAAGAACGGCGTTATGGCCGGTATCAATCAGACCATCGACTTTGATACCGCTGAATATGTTGCCACGGAAATGGGCTGCAAGGTGGAGAAGGAAATTACCATCACCATCGAGGAGCGGATCATTGACGACCATGTGGATACCGTCGAGGAGCTGCAGACCCGTGCCCCTGTTGTGGTGGTCATGGGTCACGTTGACCACGGCAAGACCTCCACTCTGGATGCCATCCGTAAGACCTCCGTTACCTCCGGCGAGGCTGGCGGCATTACCCAGCACATCGGTGCTTATACCGTGGACGTGAACGGCAATATGGTCACCTTCCTGGATACCCCCGGTCACGCCGCCTTTACTTCCATGCGTGCCCGTGGTGCGAAATCCACGGATATCGCCATTCTGGTGGTGGCAGCGGACGACGGCATCATGCCCCAGACCGTGGAGTCCATCAACCATGCCAAGGCTGCGGAGGTGCCCATCATCGTTGCCATCAACAAGATGGATAAGCCCACCGCCAACCCGGATAAGATCAAGGAGCAGCTGACCAAGTACGACCTGATCCCCGAGGAATGGGGCGGCGATACGGTCATCGTGCCCATCTCCGCCAAGACCGGTATGGGTCTGGATGAGCTGCTGGAAATGGTCATTCTGACTGCTGAGGTCCAGGAGCTGAAGGCCAACCCCAACCGCCGTGCCAAGGGTACGGTCATCGAGGCCCGTCTGGATAAGACCCGTGGTCCTGTGGCGACTTTGCTGGTGCAGAACGGTACTCTGAACCAGGGTGATATCGTCATTGCCGGTACCGCTGTGGGTCGTGTCCGTGTGATGACTAACGACAAGGGCCGCACTGTTAAAACCGCCGGTCCCTCCGTGCCTGTGGAGATCACCGGTCTGGGCGACGTTCCTGCTCCCGGCGATGAGTTTAATGCCGTCACCGACGAGCGTATGGCAAGAGAGCTGGTGGAGCAGCGTCGTCAGGCTCAGAAGGATGCCGCCGCCCGTGCCATGCAGAAGGTCACGCTGGATAACCTCTTTGCCAAGATGCAGGAGGGCGAAATGAAGGAGCTGCCTCTGATCGTCAAGGCAGACGTGCAAGGCTCGGCTGAGGCGGTGAAGGCTTCTCTGGAGAAGATCTCCAATGAGGAGGTCCGGGTCCGGGTTATCCACGCCGGTGTGGGTGCTATCAACGAAAGCGACATTCTGCTGGCCTCCACCTCCGGTGCCATCATTGTTGGCTTCAACGTCCGTCCCGATGCCGCGGCTCAGGCCAGCGGACACCGTTCCAACGTGGATATGCGGTTCTATCGGGTCATCTATGATGCCATCGATGAGATCGAGGCGGCAATGAAGGGTATGCTGGCCCCCACCTATGAAGAGGTGGTCATCGGTCACGCCGAGGTCCGCATGACCTATAAGGTCAGTGCCATCGGCACCATCGCCGGCTGTATGGTCAAGGACGGCAAG
>CAZENN010000036.1:11677-16658 GCA_964513605.1 uncultured Oscillospiraceae bacterium | reverse complement strand
TAGTCCTGATCGTTGAAGGCGTTGAAGTCCAGTTCTTCCTCTGCCTCACACTGCCACAGACGCAGGGTGTTGATATTGTCAGTGCCGTAGCCGATGACGGGAACGTCATAGGGAACAGCCAGAACGGTATGATCGGGGAACTTGACCTTCACGGTATGGTTGTAGCGGCGGTAGGACCAGGGATCACCGAACTTGGTCCAGTCGTCAGCAGCCTCGACCTGGCTGCCGGCATCATCAAAGCTCTGCTTGAACAGACCGAAGCGGTAACGCAGACCGTAGCCGGACAGGGGTACATTGATGGTGGCAGCGGAATCCAGGAAGCAGGCAGCCAGACGACCCAGACCGCCGTTACCCAGAGCGGCGTCCTCCACGTCCTCCAGAATGGCCAGATCCACGCCACGCTTGGCAAAGAGCTTCGTCATCTCGTCCAGAATGCCCAGGCTGTACAGGTTGGAATAGACCAGACGACCGATCAGGTACTCAGCGGAGAAGTAGTAGGCCTTGCGCTCATGCATACGGCAACGCTTGGCGTGGCTCCAGTTATCGGAGATCGCCATCATCACAGCCTGACCCAGTGCCTCATGCAGCTCCTGAGGATTTGCCTCCTCCAGAGATACATCGTGGGCGTACTTCAGCTGGGCCTCAGTCCACTTCAAAATATTCTTGCAATTGTACTTCATGTTGATTCTCCTATCTAAAACTCGGTAGGTATTTTTTCTATATTAAATCAAGCCAAACGACCGTACAGCTGGGTCAGCTGGCGAATCTTCCATGCCAACTCGCCGTTGATCACGCCGTCCTTGGCTCTCCAGACCCAGTTGGTGCCGTCACAGATGCCGGGGAAGTTCATCCGGGCCTCGCCGCCCAGATTCAGATAATCCTGCATCTGAATGATGCACAGGTCGGAAACGGAGCTCATGGCGGTACGGATGGTACCCCAAACCAGTCCCTCTTCCTCGGACAGCTTCATATACTCCGTGGCATAGGCGATGGCATCGGGAGCAGCGGTATCGAACCACTGGCGCATGGTCATATTATCATGGGTGCCGGTGTAGCACACGGTGTTCTGGATATAGGTATGGGGCAGGTAATCGCTGGGCTCCCGGGAGTCGAAGGCGAATTCCAGAATCTTCATACCCGGATAGCCGGAGGCATCTCTCAGGTCCAGAACCTCCTGCGTCAGGAAGCCCAGATCCTCGGCAATGAACTTGATATGGGGCAGACCGTTCTTCACCGCATTGATGAAGCTCATGTCCGGACCCTTGACCCAGCGTCCATTACGGGCGGTGGTGTCACCAAAGGGAACTGCCCAGTAAGCCTCGAAGCCACGGAAGTGGTCCATGCGGATCACATCATACAGATTGCCGGCTGCGGACAGACGGCGAATCCACCAGGCGTATTGATCCTGCGCCAGCACATCCCAGCGGTACAGGGGGTTGCCCCACAGCTGACCGTCGGCAGAGAAGGCATCCGGAGGACAGCCTGCCACGTCGATGGGATCCAGATTTTCATTCAGCTGGAACAGACCGGGGTTGCTCCATACGTCCACGGAATCGTAAGGAACGTAGATGGGCACGTCACCGATGATGCTCACACCGTTGTCATGGGCATAGCAACGCAGATCGTTCCACTGCTTGTAGAAGATGTACTGCACAAAGCTGTAGAACCGAATTTCATCGGCCAGCTCCTGACGGGCATTTTCCATAGCCTCTGCATTGCGGAACTTCAGGGCATCCTCCCACTGATACCAGGGAGCACCGCCGAATTTTTCCTTCAGTGCCATGAACAGCGCGAAGTCTGCCAGCCAGCTGCCATTGTCCCGGCAGAACCGGTCAAAGTCCTCGCAGCCCAAAAAGCGACCGTAGGCCTTCCGCAGAACATTCAGACGATTGTTGTACTGCCTGCCGAAGTCCACCTTCTCATCACACCAGCTCCACTCAATGCCTTCCAGATCTTCTTCGGTGAGCAGTTCCTCCTCCCGGAGTTCATCCAGGTCAATGAGGTAGTGGTTGCCTGCAAAGGTAGAGCAGGACTGATACGGAGAGTCACCGTACCCGGTAGGAGTCAGAGGCAGGATCTGCCAGTAGCTCTGACCGGCATCTCTCAGGAAGTCCACAAACGCGAACGCGTTCTTACCCATGGTGCCAACACCGTAGGCACCGGGCAGAGAGGTAATGTGCATCAAAATACCACTTCTGCGCATGATTCTTACTCCTTTGATCATTATATAATTTTTTGAAACTGTGAATTGGCACCTGCAAACAGGATTGCCCGGACGCACGAAGCTTAAACCCGGAATTTTCCTGTTTTTTCAGCTGCCCTAAAATTTGAAACGTTTCCAATTTTCAAAGCAGAAACCGTTTCCGATTTATTCACATATAAAGAGTAATACTTTTCGCCCCATTTGTCAAGTGAAAGTCTCTAAAAAACAGGTTGACTAAGCAATTTTTGGGCATTTTGTAGATAACCTTCACAGCTTTCTCTTTAATACCATAGATATGTTCAGCGTTTTGTCGATATCTGCATACGAATATGCAGCAATAGACGGTCGGGAAATAAACAGGGTCTGTCTCAAATGATCGTTTTGAGACAGACCCTTTTGGTTGGATCAGAACAACTGCTTTCCGCCCCTCATGTGAGCGTAGATCTTGGCTGTATCGCCGATGGTGAGTTTGCCGTCCTCGGAGACTTCAGCACATTTCAGAGCGTACGCATCGGTGATCGCATTGCCTTTGACGTGGGCATAGACCCTTGCCACGTCGCCTACGCTGATCCGACCATCGCCGGTGACATCGCCGATCAAACACAGCTTCAGATCCAGCTCCAGCGGTTCCTCTGTGGAAACCTGGTATTCTCTGGAAACATGTCCCGGCTTGCTCACTTTGATGGTGTAGGTGCCGGACTCCAGCGTGTCAAAGGAGAAGCTTGCATTCTTGCCGCTGATAAGCTGCTGCAGCGCAGGCGTTTCCTCTCCCGGGCGGTACAAGGCAATGGTCATTTCTTCCAGCTCATCGCCTGAGCTGCTGACCGTTCCGCCAATGCTGCCGGTGGCTGCCCCCGGAACATACGCCTCGTCACTGAGTTTGGGACCGTTGGTATACGCCAGCCCCTTTTCGCTGACCTTGTTTTCTACCTGATGGGACCGGCTGAAGGTCAGACCCGGAGCTACCTCCGTATTCGCGCCCAGCAGCAGCCAATCCTCGCTCTCAAACCCGGACACCACTTCCGTGGGCTGCTTCCGGTCATAGGGGTCATTCCATGTCACATCCACTGCGTACCATTTGCCATCCACTTGGACATTGTTCCACATATGCGCCTCCGGCTGATCGGACAGGCTTGCTTTGGAAACGCCGTCCACCAGCACACAGGGAATCCCAAGCTGCTGACACAGCACCATGAAGGCTCTTGCATATCCTTCACAAACCGGTCCCTTATTGCCTGCCGAACCCAGCAGCGCACTGATGCATTCCCATGCAGAGGCATCCGCTGCGCTCTTGTTGCCTGCTGCCACGGCACTGTTATAAGCGTTCTGCTCCGTCAGCACCTTGTTCAGATACCGCAGCTGCTCCTGCACCCCGGTATCAGGACACTGGGAGAGGATGCGCTCGACCGCTTCATCCCGCTGCACAATGCCCTTTTCTACCGCCTGGGCACTTTGGTAGTCTTTCTCACGGATATCAAAGCTGGCTGTCTTCAGATAGAACAGCACCTGAAGCTCATAATTCACCGTAGTGACCCCGTTGCTATAGCCATACTCGTAGCTGCCGGCATAGGCATAGGTACTGGAACCGCTGAGCCAGAACACCTCCGGATGGTCCCGGTCAAAAACATCATAAATCTCTCGGATGTAGGAAACGACTTCCGTAAAGTCCTCGTACATGGCCTCCGATGCGGCGGCTTGTGCCTTTTCCTTCCAATCAGACAAGCTGCACTGCGCCTGGACGGTTCCCGTTTCCGTGGTAACCAGATAGTAATAGTCTCCATCCATCTGCTGGGCACGGGTGGGGTCTGCCAGCGCGCCTTCCGCATTGGCATTTTCCTCCAGCCATTGATAAAAATCCACAGCATATTCCGGGAGAGCCGCCAACCGGTCGATCCACTTCGCATAATTTCCTTCTGCCAGCTGAGGGGCTGAAGAACCGCCATCTGCCCGGCGGCTTTGATCCTCCGAAGTACGGACACCGGATATCTGCCCCTGTCCATACATTGCTGCCTGTCCCGGAATGGTCCATACAGACAAGCTCAGAATCAGGACCAGCGTAATTGCAATCAACTTTTTCATAATAATAAACAAACCTCCTGTTCGTCACTTCCCACTTGTATTATACGCCATGCCGGATGGAAAAACAAGACAGTTTTTATATTGAAAGAAAGCCGGCGGGCATTATGGATAAATATACACGCTTCCTGGCAGTCAACGAAAAAAGCCTGTCCGCAGACAATCACGGACAGGCTTTTTGATTATGCGACTTTTCCGCTTCTTACGGTGTAATACTTTCCGCTGTAAAGAACCCGTCCGGAATAGGTGAAGTCTACCTTTCCGTTTTTCACATAGTACCATGTGCCGCTGAACTTCACAAGCGTGGTGGTCTTCGCCGCCAGCTTGCCCTTGTAGATGTAGTACCAGCTGCCGTTATACTTGACCAGCGTGGTAGTATTGGAGGCGATCTTCCCCTTGACCACATACCACCATTCCCCATTGTACTTTACAAGAGAGGTGGTGGAGGACGCAACCTTTCCCTTGACCACATACCACCATTCTCCATTGTACTTTACAAGAGAGGTGGTATTAAAGTCTACTTTACCATCTTTGACGTAGTACCAGGCACCGTTAAATTTGCAAAGACCGGTGTAGCTCCAGTCCAAAACGCCCTTATTGACATAGTACCAGGTACCGCTGTACTTGCACAGCCCGGTGTAGCTCCGATCCAGAACACCCTTATTGACATAGTACCAGGTACCGCTGTACTTGCAAAGCCCG
>CAZENN010000036.1:0-11577 GCA_964513605.1 uncultured Oscillospiraceae bacterium | reverse complement strand
TCCAATCCAGAACACCCTTATTGACATAGTACCAGGTACCGCTGTACTTGCAAAGCCCGGTGTAGCTCCGATCCAGAACACCCTTATTGACATAGTACCAGGTACCGCTGTACTTGCAAAGTCCGGTGTAGCTCCAATCCAGCTTGCCGTTTTTAATGTAGAACCAGGCACCATTGTTTTTGACCAGCGTTGTCTCACTGCTTGCAACCTTTCCGGATTTGATATAGTACCAATCGCTGCCGTCCGGTACAAGTCCCGTCGCCTGGGTCTGGGCAATGCCGTTTGCAACGTAGTAGCGTTCGCCCTTCCACCAAACCAGACCTGCATAATCATAGTTCACAACGCCATTGTCCACATAGAACCAGTAACCGTTGTTCTGAACCAGAAGGTCGCTGTCTAAGGTGACACACCCGTTTTCAATATAGTACCACTTTCCCTGATACTCCAGAAAATCATTGTAAGAGAAATCTACATAACCATTGCGGACGTAGTACAGCCTGTTTTGAAACTCCACCAGATCCGTAACGGGCGTAAAGGTGTTGTTGACATAATATCCCCAGCCATTACCGGACTGGATCAAAATGCCCATAGGCGGACAATTCTCAGTGGATAGCACCGGACCATTGACCCATTCGTTTACGTTTATGTCGTTTTGCACCGGATGGGACTGGAGGAAGGTCATTCCCGATGCCACCTGCGTGCTGCTGCCCAGCAGAAACCATTTTTCACTTTCGTAACCGGATACTGCCGCCGTGGTTCCGGTGCTGGGGTCATTCCAGGTCACGTCCACAGCGTACCACTGCCCTCGCAGCTGCACATAGTTCCACATATGAGGCCCCGCTTCCTGCTGCCAATTGCCTCTGGCATATCCGGTCACCAGAACGCAGGGAATGCCCAACCTGTCGCACAAAACCTTAAATGCCATAGCATAGGCGGTGCAAACAGGTCCTTGGGTACCAACATTTCCGGTCATCGCACTGATTGCGGACCATGCGGTTTTCGGTGCCGCATCGTCATTTCCCGCTGCCACAAGTGAATTGTAGCAATTGCGCTGGGTCAGAACTTTATTCAAATAGCGTACCTGTTCATAGCTGTTGGTATTGGGACACCCGGCCAGAATTTCGTTCGCCGCCTGATTGAACTGTTGTATTGCCGCCGCCAGCGTCTGTTTATTTTGGTATTGCTCTATTCGGATATCATAATCAGTGCTTTGCAGGTAAAAATATACCTGAACTTTACAGGTCAGCTTGACGGTGCCGTTGGGATTGCTATAGCTGTATGAATAGCTGTAGCCGCAAACCGTGGACGAGGTGAGCCAAAAGACCTCCGGATGGTCATTTATGAAGGCTCCATAGGCAGCACGAATGTAAGCATATACCGGATTTGCTTTGGAATCTACCAAGGAAGATACCCGCTGTTCCAGATGGGACTTACTGACAAAGGTAAACTCATCTGAAATATCAAGGCTGGTCACCAAATGATAACGCCCGTTCCCCACAGACTCGGTGCCAACGGTGGGGTCTGTCAGCGCACCGCCCCAGACCGAATTTTCTTCCAGCCATTCATAAAAATCCATGGCATACTGGGGCAGATCTCCGATCCGGTCGATCCACAGGACATGATTTCCCTGTGACAGCGGAAGGGAACCGGCAGCTGCGTTCTTCTGATCCTTGTCAAACTGCACTGTATCGCTAAGGACAGAAGCCTTCTCACTTTCAACCGCCAGGCTCTGCACCGGCAGTAAAGCCAGCACCAGCGTCAAAGCCAGCAGCAAACACAAAATCTTTTTCATCATCATTTCACTCCTTCTTTGTGACCCTCTGCAAGATCAGCAGTTTCTCTATGATGCCGGAAGGGGTTGTCTCAAATGTTTGAGACAACCCCGCTTGGATCAATCCTCGAAGGTCAGAACATCCTGAAACTTTTCCTTGAAAATGCCATAGACGGCATCCAGCACCGCCTCATCCTGAATGGGCAGGTAATTCTCGTTTTCCTCGTCCACCGGCTCGATCTCCAAAATCACGATTTCAGAGGACTCCTCATCGGCAGGCAGCAGGAACAAATACTCCTTGCCCTGATACTCGATCACATCCAGATACTCAAAGGTTTCCTCGTTGCCGTTCTCATCGGTGAGGGTCAGCAGGTTTTCTTCTTCCTCCATGGGGATGACTTCCTTGTTTTCCATTGTAATTTCCTCCTGATTATGTGTTATAAATTGCCTTGCAGGCCAGCATGGTCATGTAGCAGTCCAGCTTGCTTACCATTTCAATGGGGGCATGCATACTCAGCACCGGCACACCGGCATCCACGGTGACGATGTTCCGGTTTGCCATGTAAGCCGCCACGGTACCGCCGCCGCCCTGATCCACCTTGCCCATGGTTGCGATCTGCCAGACCACTCCGGCCTTTTCCAAGGTGGTACGCACATGACTCATCGCCTCAGCGGAGGCATCGGAGGCACCGCTCTTACCACGGGAGCCGGTGTACTTGCAGATCGCCACACCGTAGTTGACCATGGAATTGTTCCGGCGGTCACAGGTCTCGGCAAAATTGGGGTCAAAGGCATTGGTCACGTCTGCGGACAGGCAGAAGGAATTGGCGAAGCATTCCCGCAATTTCACATTCTGGCTGTCGCACAGCAGCTCCATAAAATAATCAAAGGCCTGACTGAGCATACCGGAAACGCCCACGGAGCCGATCTCCTCTTTATCTGCCAGGACGCAGACGGCGGTACGTTCGGGGGTCCCCATCTCAAACAGGGGCACCAGGGACGCATAGGAACAGACCCGGTCGTCATGCCCATAGGCACCCAGCAGGCTCCGGTCCAAGCCCACCTCACAGCACTTTCCGGCAGGCACCACCGTCAGCTCCGCAGAGGTAAAGTCCGTCTCCCGAATGCCGTACTTCTCATTGAGCAGCTTCAGCATATGCAGCTTCACCAGATCGCTTCCCTCGCCGGTCAGCGGCTCACTGCCCAAGATCACATTCAGCTGCTCGCCCACAATGCCCTCTGCCAGCGTCTTCTTCATCTGGTCTGCCGCCAGATGGGGCAGAAGATCGGAGACCATCAGCACCGGGTCCGTATCCTCCTCGCCGATGACCACATCCACCATGGTGCCGTCCTTGCGGTAAACCACGCCATGGAGAGCCAGGGGGATGGTGGTCCACTGGTACTTCTTGATACCGCCATAATAGTGGGTCTTCAAATAGGCGATCTCCCCATCCTCGTACAAGGGGTTGGGCTTTAGATCCATCCGGGGGGAGTCGATGTGAGCGGCGCAGATATTGGCACCCTTTGCAAGGCTCTGGGCACCGATGACCGCCAGAAGAACGCTCTTGTTCCGATTGTTATAATAAATCTTGTCGCCGGGGTTCAGCTCCATGCCGGGGATCAGCTCCTTGAAGCCATGCTTCCGCGCTTCCTGAACCGTCCAGGCGGTTGCCTCACGCTCGGTCTTACATGCGTCCATAAAGCCCCGATAGCCCTTGATATACGCTTCCATTTCGCCGCGCTGGGCATCGGTCAGCTCTGCGTAACCGTTTTTCGGTGCGGCCATCAATTCCTGCCGCAGTTGTTCATTGGTCATGGTGTACCTCCATTCGGTTTTTCTTCCATTATACCCAGCTGTGAGAAAAAAGCAAGGCATTTTAGCCGAAAAGCCTGTTCGTCACCGTCATTTACCAGAAGATGGCGGCATCTCTCCCCATACCAGCCGTCACTTTTCTGGGCAGCGATGCGGCTTCGGGCATAGTCCTCGGTAATGCCGTCCCGTGCCATCAGCCGTTTGACCCGGGCTTCCAACGGAGCGGTGACTGCCACCGTCACATCACACAGTCCATCCATGCCGCTTTCAAAAAGGGCGATGGCATCAATGGCAGTATTTCCCTCCGCAGCGATCCGGCACTCTACCTCCCGACCCACAGCGGCGTGGGTGATCCGGTTCAGATCTTCAAGGGCGGCGGCATCGGCAAAGACCACAGCCCCCAGCTTCTTTCGCCGGAGCTGTCCATCCGCCACCACACCGGGAAACCGCTTTTCAATGGCAGCAAGCAGGGCATGGTCCGTCCGCAGCAGCTCATGGTAGATGGCGTCACAGTCCAGCACCTGAAAGCCCAAATCCTTTGCGGTATGGAGCAGGGTGGTCTTGCCGCAGCCGGTGCCGCCGGTGATACCCAGAATCATAGCTGGGCCTCCGCATCCACAATATGGAACGCCGCCGCCTTTTTCAGCCGGTTCTGCACCGCATAGGCAACGCCGCCCCCTTCGGGACAACGGGCATAGACCTGATGAATGTCCGGGTCATCCAGCTCCCGCAGGGCCGCAAACAGTCCGGCAGACAAGGTGTTTACATCCCCTTCCTCTCCGTAGGCAAGGGGGTCACAGTCCCGGTACAGCTCCAGCTCCTCCCGGAAGCACAGCACCCGGTCTCCCTTCTGAAAATGCCGGTGGATATATCTTGCCGCCGCCTCCCGGCTTCCGGCAACAATGACCACCGGCTCCTGAGGGGCATAATGGCGGTACTTCATGCCGGGGGCCTTTACCACCTCGTCCTTGCCGATCTCCGCAGTGACCGCCTTGTCCACCACCAGATCGCCCAGCACGGACAAAAGCGCTTCCGGTCCAATGCCGCCGGGACGCAGCAGCCGGGGTCTTTCTCCGGTCAGGTCCACAATGGTGCTCTCCACTCCCACCCGGCAGGGTCCCCCATCCAAAATCAGGGGGATCTTCCCGGCATGGTCATGGTACACATGCTCCGCAGTGGTGGTAGAGGGCTTGCCGGACAAATTGGCAGAGGGAGCCGCAATGGGAACACCGGAGGCTCGAATCACCGCCAGTGCCGCCGGATGCTCCGGGCACCGCAACGCCACCGTGGACAGTCCCCCGGTGGTCCGCTTGGGCACATGATCCCGGGCAGGCAGTACCATGGTCAGCGGTCCCGGCCAAAAGGCATTTGCCAGGTCATAGGCACTTTGGGGAATGCTATGGCAATACCGCTCCATATCCTGCGCCCCGGCGATATGCAGGATCAAAGGATTATCCCCAGGTCTGCCCTTGGCTTCAAAAATCTGAGCCACGGCAGCTTCATCCAGTCCGTTGGCACCCAGTCCATAGACCGTCTCGGTGGGAATGGCAACCAGACCACCGTTTTTAAGAATCTCCGCCGCCAAAGCCACCGCAGAAGCATCGCCGGCAGAACGTATTTCCGTTTTCATCCTAAACACCCCCGTAATAAGTGAAGAGTGAAGAATGAATAGTGAATAAGTATTGTATATCCGCTTCGCAGATATGATTTAAATTCATCACCGAAGGTGATACCTCACTTCTTCACTATTCACCATTACTTATAACTTACTTCAAAGCCCCGGAAGCTTTGCTCCCGGGGCTTGAATGAATTAGGCAGTGGGCTGGTTGGCAGCTTCGATGATCTGCACGAACTTCTCGGGGACCAGAGAGGCACCACCGATGAGGCCGCCGTCGATGTCGGGCTGAGCCAGCAGCTCGTAGGCGTTCTTCTCGTTCATGGAGCCGCCGTAGAGGATGGAGATGGCACGGGCGTTCTTGGAGCTGTACAGCTTGCGAACCACGCTGCGGATCATCTCACAAACTTCCTCAGCCTGCTCGGGGGTAGCAGTCAGACCGGTGCCGATGGCCCAGATGGGCTCGTAGGCAATGATGACCTTACGGATCTTCTCCTCGGGAACATTCTTCAGACCCAGCTTGATCTGCATGGTGATCCACTCAGCGGTAACGCCGCTCTCACGCTGCTCCAGGCTCTCGCCGCAGCACATGATGGGGATCAGACCGTTCTCCAGAGCGGTCAGAACCTTTGCATTGACATCCGCATCGGTCTCGCCCATGGCACGACGCTCGGAGTGACCGATGATCACATACTTACAGCCGGCATCCACCAGCATATTGGCAGCGATCTCGCCGGTGTAGGCACCGCTGGCATTGGCGTTGCAATTCTCGGCACCAATGCCCACTCTGGTCTCACGCATAGCGCGGACAGCCGTGGGGATGCACACGGCGGGAACACACAGTGCCACATCACACCAGCGACCCTTGGGCATGATGCTCTTAAAAGCAGTCATGAATTCCTTGGTCTGGCTGGGGGTCTTGTTCATCTTCCAGTTACCGGCAATGACGGTCTTACGATACTTTCTGTTCATGGTTATAAAACTCTCCTTAAATGTGTGTATTGCGAAAATTATTTATCTTCCAGGCAGGCAATGCCGGGCAGCTCCAGTCCCTCCAGGAACTCCAGAGACGCGCCGCCGCCGGTGGAAATGTGGGTGATCTTGTCAGCAAAGCCCAGCTGCTCACAGGCAGCCGCGCTGTCGCCGCCGCCAACGATGGTCACAGCCTCGGAGTCAGCCAGAGCCTGTGCAACCGCGATGGTACCGGCAGCCAGAGTGGGGTTCTCAAACACGCCCATGGGGCCGTTCCAAACCACGGTCTTGGCACTCTTGGCAGCATCAGCAAAGAGCTTACGGGAAGCCTCGCCAATGTCCAGACCTTCCTTACCATCGGGGATGGCATCGGCAGCCACGGTCTCAACATCGATGGGTCCATCGATGGGGTTGGGGAAGCCGTCGGCAATGACGGTATCCACAGGCAGCAGCAGGTTCACGCCCTTTGCCTCAGCCTTGGCCATCATTTCCTTGCAGTAGTCGATCTTCTCAGCATCCAGCAGGGAGGTGCCCACGGAGTAGCCCTTGGCAGCCAGGAAGGTGTAGGCCATGCCGCCGCCGATGATCAGGGTGTCCACCTTCTCCAGCAGGTTGTTGATAACATTGAGCTTGTCGGAGACCTTCGCGCCGCCCAGAATGGCAACGAAGGGACGCTCGGGGTTGGCAAGAGCCTTGCCCATGATGGAAACTTCCTTCTCCACCAGATAGCCGCAGACGGCAGGCAGATGGTCAGCCACACCGGCGGTGGATGAGTGGGCACGGTGAGCGGTACCGAAGGCATCGTTGACGAAGATGTCAGCCAGCTCAGCCAGAGCCTTGGACAGCTCAGGATCGTTCTTGGTCTCGCCCTTGATGTAACGGGTGTTCTCCAGCAGCATCACATCGCCGTCCTTCAAAGCGGCAGCCTTGGCCTTGGAGTCCTCACCTGCCACATCGGCAGCCATGATGACTTCCTTACCCAGCAGCTGGCTCAGACGATCGGCAACGATCTTCAGGCTCAGCTCCGGCTTCCACTCGCCCTTGGGTTTCCCCATGTGAGAGCACAGGATGACCTTGGCACCCTTGTCCACCAGATACTTGATGGTGGGCATGGCAGCCACGATGCGCTTGTCGGAGGTGATGACTCCACCCTTGGTGGGGACGTTGAAATCGCAGCGGCAGAGCACACGCTTACCGGCTACGTCGATGTCCTCAATAGACTTCTTGTTGTAATTCATAATGTTTCCTCCCATTACCGCGGTTTAATCCCGCATTTTTCCAGATCGCTGCAAGCCGGGATATTCCAGCTGACGCAACGCCTCAAAGACCGTGATGGCAGCGGCGTTGCTTAAATTGAGGCTCCTCGCCTCCGGGCGCATGGGGATTCGCACACAGCATTCCCGGTGTGCCTCCAAAAAAGGCTCCGGCAGCCCCTTTGTTTCCTTGCCGAAGAGCAGATAGCAGCCATCGGCATACTGCACCTCAGTATAATACCGGGGAGCTTTGGTGGACAGGCACCACATCTGCCGGACATCGTTTCGGCTGAAAAAGTCCTGAAGATCCTCATAAACTCTCACATCGACCAGATGCCAGTAGTCAAGACCGGCTCGCTTCACAGCCTTTTCCGAAATGTCAAACCCCAAAGGCTTCACAAGATGCAGAACGCTTCCGGTGGCTGCACAGGTTCGGGCGATATTGCCGCAGTTCTGGGGAATC
The DNA here is from genome assembly GCA_964513605.1 of uncultured Oscillospiraceae bacterium. GTDB lineage: Bacteria > Bacillota > Clostridia > Oscillospirales > Oscillospiraceae > Faecousia. Next base: position 3,690 of record CAZENN010000036.1, on the reverse strand, counting down.
TCAGGCTCCACCAGCACGATATTGAGCATGTCCATCACCTCGCAGATCCTTTACAGCCTTCTGAAAAGAGCCCAAAACGCTCGCCCTCCTATTCTATGACAATTTTTCCATTAAATCAACCCCAAAATTGAGAAAAAAGTGACTTTTCATACAATCCACATAAAAAATACTCCATGGCACGGAAATTTGTGAAAAATGCGCTGTAGAGAAGTCAAAAGTCCGTTCTTTGACCATCTTGCACTTTTTTGACAGCTCTGATATAATGGGCTGAGAATTTCAGAATACGGAGGCGATTCCATGAATAAAAAGCTGTTTCCTGTTCTTTTCCTCTGTCTTGCCATGCTGCTGTGGGGCTGTCAGGTCTCCGAAGGGAACAACGAAGAAACCACGCTTTTCCAGGATACCATTCTGACCGAAGAGGCAGAGGCTCCGGAAACCACACTGCCGACTACTACCATCTCTGAGACCACGGAGCCTACTACCGCCGTCCCTGAGACCACGGAGCCTGCTGCCACTGTCCCCGAGACCACGGAGCCTCCCACCACCGTCCCCGAGACCACGGAGCCTACTACCACTGTCCCTGAGACCACGGAGCCTGCTGCCACTGTCCCCGAGACCACGGAGCCTACTACCGCCGTCCCTGAGACCACGGAGCCTGCTGCCACCGTCCCTGAGACCACGGAGCCTCCCACCACCGTCCCTGAGACCACGGAGCCATCCGGTGAAATCACAAAGATCACCATGACCTTCGTGGGAGATTGCACCCTTGGAACCAACCAAAAGCACACCTATTCCGGCTCCTTCCATGAATATTATGACAAAAACGGACCGGATTATTTTCTGTCCGGTGTTCGGAGTATTTTTCAAAACGATGACATCACCGTGGTCAACCTGGAAGGCTCTCTGACCAATTCCACCGATTTACAGGAGAAGCTGTGGAATCACAAAGGTCCACCGGAATACGTTCAAATCCTGACCGGCTCCTCTGTAGAGGTTGCCACCATGGGCAACAACCATCGGCTGGATTATGGGCAAAGCGGCTGTGATGAAACGGAGCAGACTCTGGACGCTGCCGGCATTTCCTACTGCTATGACCGCTCCTACTTAGTTTACGAAGTCAAGGGCATCAAGATCGGCTTTGTGTCCGTCAATGAGGTCTACGATGGCTCCGGGGTCATGACCTACCTGAAAGAGGGCTATAAATTCCTGCAAAAACAGGGCTGTGCCGCCATTGTTGCCTGTGTACACTGGGGCGGCGATAAAACCACGGTTTTGGAAGACCGCCAGCTTACCATGGGCTGTGAGCTGATCGACATGGGCTATGATCTGGTGGTGGGCAACCATCCCCACATTCTTCAGGCCATGCGGATATACAAGGGAAAATTCATCTGCTACAGTCTGGGCAATTTCTGCTACGGCGGCAACAAGAACCCTGCCGACAAGGACAGCGGCATTTTCCAGCAGACCTTCTACTTCCAGGACGGCAAGCTGCTGCCTCAGATCGATGCCCAGTTCATTCCCTGTTACCTTTCCTCCTCCCAGGATCGTAATACCTATCAGCCCACCCTGGTGACCGGCAGTGAATTCCAGCGAATCATCAACAAGATAAACGGCTACAGTGCCGCCTTTGATTTCTCTCTGGACGAAAACGGAAGACCCATCCTCTGATCCCTCCATTTTGCCGCTCACCATTGGACGCCCTCAGTTTCGCACAAAAAACACCGTAGAAAACAGCTTTTTTGCCGTTTTCTGCGGTGTTTCGTTTGTTATTTAGCTGAATGAAATCCAGATAAGGCTGGAAGCTCCGATGCTTCCTTACATGGGTGGTCTCATGAGGGACGGCGGTTGTGAGAGTAAGCGCATCAATCCCTTCCCAAATATAAACCCCCCATTCACTGAATATGCAGGTTTTTCTCTCGTCCAGGCGGAAGCCTTTATGATGTGGCATTGAATTCCGTAGCCTTTAAACTCATTTACAACTTTGTAAAGCGCAGTCCCTTCTTCCACTATAGTATATTCACTGTCTTTAAGGTCTTGTGTCAGTCTTCGTTGCTGTGAAACGGGAAAAGTCTTTTGGAGAACGCCAGTTCCTCCTCGTATCGCTCCCGGTATCCCGGATCGGTCTCCATCCTTTTCTGATGTGACAGCAGGGCGTTCTTGATCGCTTCCAGCTGTTCTTCCTTCGTAAGCGAGACTTTGGTTTCTTTCTTCTCCATATTCCATACCTCCATTTTCGTTTTGTTTAGCATAAACTGGATTGGGGGCGGTGTCAACCCCTGTTTGAGTCTGACGATTGATAATCTGCTGATTCTGTTCCACCAATTGGCGAAGCTCGCTGCCCGATAGTTTCTTTCCTTTCGATAACTTCTCCTGGAGCTTTTGGGCGTAGCGGTTGTCGGGATCCAGTTCCAATGCTTCTGTTACCAGTGTGGAAGTGTCTGTTCCATAAATATTTTAATACTTATCGGCTTAACTCAGCAGGAACGACAAAAAGCACAATCTACCGTCATGTCATCCTGAGCGGAGTCGAAGGATCTACGCACTTTTGAGACATTTGCAGTCAATCTGGTGCGAAGATCCTTCGACTTCACTCCGCTTCGCTTCGTTGCGCTCAGGATGACACGCTGGGAGGTATTCTAAGTCAAATTCCAATTTATTGGGCAGGAAAGCACAGTAGGATTTCTTAATAAGACAGCCCCTTAAAAATTAGTATAAGAAACACCCGAAGACCATCGCTGATCTTCGGGTATCGATTGAAAGTTTTGTTTATTTTCCTGGTCTGCTCGACAGTGGGTGGTTCAGGCTTTCCACCCTCATATGGTTCGCAGAAAAAATATTCAGAGCTCTCTGCGACAGGTCACTTACACTCTGTCACTGCCGCTCATTCCGGTAAAGGTCATACGCCAACCGGAAAAGCTCCGAGATCACGTCTTCCTCAACGGCATTGTCTGGAAGAGAGCGGTTCGATGTGTGGATGGGGTTGCGGTCAGAAAATTTTTCATCTACGGCAGATCCGTCCGGTTGTCTCCGATCCGAGTTGCTGCCCTGAGGATCTCGGGTGCCGTTGCTCTCAGTATCTCCCCATCGAGTTTGCTTTGTATCCATTCTGCGAATCGAACTATCTTCGCTTCGGTATTCAGACACATCAGAATTAAGACTATATCCGGCATCTCCATGCCGATTTGATCTTCGATTGCGTGTAATAATGCAGCTAGATCCTGTTTGTACGGATTCGCGTCTGGTAATTGTTCCATAAAATTTTACCTTTTCTTCATAATCCTTTTTCTTGATTTTCTCCATGATCTGATAGCCGTATTTCATATCCTCAAACGCTTCAATCAAATACCATACGTTGTGATGAGAAATCAGCTTCCTATCGCCAGTTTTTGTAGTATCCGCTCTTGACCATCGCTCTGCAAGTTCGTGTGTGTCGCTTTTGGACTCTTTGTACGATGGGAAGACGTTTTCTTTAAAAAACACTTTGCTATATCTTTTACTATAAAGGATTTCGTCAGCATTTGCAACAGAATTATCGCCGCTTTTTGCCTCCCTCCGGAAATTGTCCCCAGCATTCAGCAGAGCCTCCATGAATAGTTCCTGAATCTGTTCGAACTTTTCCAGCTGGGCGGCATTGTGTCCTTCCCGGGTAACGGTTTGATCCCCCCGGTAGAACTCCCGGAGCTTGGAGAC
>CAZENN010000035.1:0-16942 GCA_964513605.1 uncultured Oscillospiraceae bacterium | reverse complement strand
CCCCGTTGATGTAGCCGAACAGGTAGTATTCAGCCACATAATCCGCATCTGCCTCGCCGCAGACGGTGCACTTGCCGCCGGCATAGCTGTGTCCGGTGGCCGCGATGGTCTCGGTGTAGCTGTCGCCGCAGGAAGTACAGGTGAAGGTCTTCACACCGGCAGTGGTACAGGTAGCAGCGGTGGTCACAGACTCGCTGTAGCTGTGGCTGCATACGGTACCATCCTGGTACTTATACAGCTTCAGGTTAGAAACATAGCTGCTGGAGTTCACATTGGTGGTTGCGTAAGCACCGAACCGGTTGTAGCTGGTATAATAGTAGATGCCGCGGGAGGTGCTTGTGGAAGCGGTGATCAGGAAGCCGGTGGTACCTGCCGCAACGGTCCAGGCGTAAGCACTGGTGCTGCTGGTAAAGTTGGTGCTGGAGCTGTACTTCAGGTAGGTACCGTCCACGCTCAGGGCAATGCCGCCGCTGACCGCCTCGATGGTCCATACGGGCAGATCAGAACCGGTGATCACGTTATTGGAAACGGTAACGCCGGTGCCGGTGATCTTGCTGGAAATGGTGGTGCCCAGCGCATAGTTGGAGCTGCCGGAGTTCGCTACGATGATGAACTGACCGCCGGAGGTGATGTCGCTGATGTCAGTCACCAGAACATAGCTGCTCTCGGATGCCACATAGTTGGGATCTGCTGTGCCGCAGATGGTACACTTGCCGCCGGAATAGCTGTGACCGGAAGCCGCAATGGACTCGGTGTAGCTATCGCCGCAGGAAGAACAGGTATAGGTCTTCACACCGGCGGTGGTGCAGGTGGCAGCGGTGGTGACAGTGGAGCTGTAGCTGTGGGTGCAGGCAGTGGAGCTGGTAACATAGCTCAGGTTCATGGTGTTTGCACTGCTGTCCACGGTCAGGGTGAAGGTCACGGTCACACCGGCAGGTACATACAGCTTATCGCCGCTGACATTACGGCTGTCGTACAGTGTGACGGAGGTTGCGCCATCCTGATAGCCGTTGGTCATGTAGTAGCTGCTATTGTCACCGGTCTTGACGGCCACATAGCTGTCAGAGGTGAAGGTGGCGGTGAGCTTACCATTGCTGAACTTGTAGCTGCCCAGGTTGGAAGCGTCATCCTCACAGGCATAGTATGCGCCATTGATGTAGCCGAACAGGTAGTAGTCCTGAGACTCAATATAACCCTGCTTGTAGACTCCACACACGGAGCACAAACCGCCATTGTAGCTGTGGGTCTCAGTATAACCACAGGTATTACACAGACCGCTCTGCTCATGGGAAGAGTGGCTGCAAGTCAGATCACAAGTGGCACAATAGCCCTGACTCCAGCTATGACCCACGGATATGCCGCAGGAGCTGCATACTCCAGACTGGGAGTGAGAGGGATGGTCGCAGTCAGCGGTGTAAGTACCCCAAGTACCGTCAACCGAGTAATAAATATTGGAGGTCAGGATGCCGTTGCTGTTCTTGATGATACCCTGATCCACCGTCTGGTTACCGGCATTGTCGGTAAAGATCAGGTTGCTGGCAGCGTAGGGAATAGAAATGGAATAGATATCGTTGCCCACAAGAGTCATCTGGCTGCCGGGCCAATCGCTGGTGAAGCTGTAGGTTCTCGGACCTGTGCTGCTCCAGGCATAGACATAAATGTTGTCCCACTGGGAAGCGGAGTTATCAAAGTAGATGGTCATGTTACCGGAGGCTGCCTCTGCCAGGTTGCAGTGGTTGCAGTAGCCGTTGACAAAGTAGTGAGAGACCTTTGCACCGCAGTCCCAACACAGACCACTCTGGTTGTGATAGCCATGGCTGCAGGTGTAGACCTGGTTGTTGTAAACGGAGTCCTCATCGATCAGGTCACCCAGGACCAGAACCGTAGCGGAAATGCCTTCCACGCCAACGTTGCCGTCATAGGTGGACCACAGGGGGGTGACACCGGCGGACATACCGTGGATACAGGCCTGCCAGTTACCGGTGGGTACGCCATAATCATAGATATTGACCCACTGAGTAGACTCACTTGCATTGAGGATGATGACAATGCCGTCGGAGCACTCGTAGTTGGGGTATCCACTGACATAGAACATGACACACTGGTCATTGATCTGATAGTAGCTGGTGTAGTTCCATGCATCGGAACCATTGGTACAGCGCAGGGCCGCATGGTTCTTACGGAATTGCACCAGACCGCTGTAGTAGTCGTCCGTGGTCTGCGCGTACTGCTTATTCACCAGATCGGACCAGCGAATCTTAGTGGTGTAGTCATCAGAGCTGTAGCAGTTATGCTGACGCACACCGTTGGTATCCACCTTCTCACGAAGCAGCTCTTCGCCGGAATAGATGAAGGGGATGCCCTGTGCCAGCATATAGGTTGCGGCAGACAGGTTGTTCATCTTCACCATCTGATCCCAGTAAGCGCCGTTACGGGAGATGATGATCTTATCCATCAGAGAGTAGTTATCGTGGCAGGAAACATAGTTAATAGTCTGAGAGGGGCTGCTGGACCAGCCGTTGCTGGCGCGGAAGTAGTTGGCCAGGTTGCCGGTCTTTCCGCCTGCACCGGTAGCGAAACCGGTGGAGTTACCGTCATCGCCGGCGATATCGTTACGGAAGCTGTCGTTGTAGAAGCCCATGCTTCCCACTGCCCATGCGTTCTCCTTGCTGGCCAGAGTGTAATTATCCTGAACAGCAGTACCGCCGCCGCCCGTCCAGCCTTCGCCGTAGAAGATAACATAGGGATACTTGGCCTGAACGGTGCTGATGGCCTCATTCAGAGTCTGGGTATCGATCAGACCGGCCAGGTCGAAACGGAAACCATCGACATGGTATTCGTCTGCCCAGTAGTAGAGGGAGTCCACAATGTAGTTACGGCACATGGACCGCTCGGTGGCAAGGTCATTGCCGCAGCCGGAACCGTTGGACCAGTTATTCTCACCCCAGAAACGGGAGAAGTAATTGGGAACGATCTTGTTGTAGCAGAAGTCGCCGCCGCTGAAGGTATGGTTGTAGACCACGTCCATGATGACGTTGATGCCATTTTCATGGAAGGTCTGAATCATCTCCTTGGCTTCCGTCACACGAACCTCACCATTGTAGGGGTCAGTGGAGTAGGAGCCTTCGGGAACATTGTAGTTTTTGGGATCGTAGCCCCAGCCGTACTGTGCCCAATCGGTCAGATGGTACTCGTCGATGGCGGAGAAGTCGTACATGGGCATGATCTGAACGTGGGTGATGCCCAACTCCTTCAGGTGCTGCAAGGCAGTACCACGACCCTCGTAATAAGTACCGGTCTGAGTCAGACCCAGGTACTTACCCTTCCACTCGTCCTTAACGCCGGAGGAAGAGTCAATGGTCATTTCACGGATGTGCATCTCGTAGATGATGGCATCGGTGTAGTTCATGCCCTGATTGGGGCTGATGTCCTGATCCCATCCATCGGGGCTGGCGGAGTCCAGGTCGATGATCATACCACGGTCACCGTTGACACCGGTGGTTCTGGCGTAGGGGTCGGTGGCCTCGGTGGTGTAGTTGGGGAAGCTGACCTGATAGTTATAGTAGGTGCCGTTCAGGTCGCCTTTGATGGTCACATACCACACGCCCTTTTCGCCCAGGGTCATGGCGGTGGTGGAGATCCAGTCACTGGTGCCATAGTTGCCGCTTTCATAAAGCAGGACACTGACACCGGTGGCGGTAGGTGCCCAGACCTTGAAGGTGGTGCTGGTCTTGGACCAGGTCGCACCCAGATCGTCACCATAGTAGGTGTAGTCATTGGAGAAGGCACTGCTGTAGAACAGACCGTCGGTGCTGATGGTACACTTGGTGTTGCACAGAATTCTCAGGTCGTTCAGCTCGATCAGAGTGGGCTTGCGGCTCAGGGTCAGGGAGTAGCCGTAGTTATTCAGAGTCGCGCCGGTGATGGTGATACCGGAGGCCGCACCGGAACTGGTGACCAGAGAGAAGGCCTTGGTTGGATCGGAGACAGGCAGGGCTGTCTTGACCCAGATGTCGCCGGAGTTATAGTCCAGGTTTGCGTAAGTGGGCTTGGCGGTCTTGATCACGTCATTGCCGTAAACGATGCTGCCGCCCGCGCTGCCGGAGTTCAGGAAGAAGTGAACCGTACCGGAAGCCACACTGGACAGATCAATGCTCCGGTTGTAGAACTCCTGATCGGACCAGTCGGTCTTACGGATCAGATAGTTGACGTAAGCATTGTCCTTGCCGGAGATGGTGAAGGTCGCGACCTTGCCCTTGGACAGAGGATCGTCCTCCAGAGTGCAGGCTGTACCGCCGTTGGTATCGCACCACATCCAGGCATCCCAATCGTCGTAGTCGCCGCTCTCACGGTAGAAGTGGAGCTTCACGGTGATTTCGGTAGCGGTGGAGCTGCCGGCATCGCCCACAATGACAAGGCTGTTGCCGTCAAAGCCGCCGGTCAGGCTGTTCTTGGGATCCAGGATCCAGCTGCCGTCTACCACGAACTTATACTCGTGAACGCCCTCGGCCAGCGTCAAAGTGGTGGTCCAAACGCCGCTGGAGTCCTTGGTCATCTTATTGGCAGAGGTGCTCCAGTCATTCATGGAGCCTGCCAGATAGACGGCGGAGGCACTGCTGTTTTCATAGCGGAAGGTAACGGTAGTGCCGTTGATCTCAGGGCTGAGGACCATAGTGCTTTCGGTGGCAGTGACGTAGCAGTCATACTTACCGTCAGAGTTGGTCCAGTTGTTGGGCTTGATCCAGATATCGCCGCTGACCAGAGTAGCGTAGTCGATCAGCACATCGGCGGTCTGGGCACCGTTGAAGTTATTATAGATCAGACCCAGGGATTCACCGGAAACGGGCGTGTAGTCCAGCTCCAGTGTGAAGTAGCCGTTGGCATCCCGGTTGAGGATGTCACCGGGCCAGCTGTTCAGAGCGGTATCGCCGCTGCTGCTGCTCTTCCACATGTAAACACAGACATTCTGCCAAGCGTTGGCATCAACGAAATGAAGCTTAATGCCATCGGCCGCCTTCGTCTTGCCGCAGCCGCTGCAAATGCCGCTGGAGTAGCTGTGAGCCACGCCGGTGCCGCAGGTGTTACAGTAACCGCTGGTGCTGTGGCTGGTGTGACCGCAGGTGGTGTTACAGCCGCTGCAATAGCCGTTGCTCCAGCTGTGACCAACGGTGGCACTACAGGCGGTACATACACCGCTGGCATCATGAGTCAGGTGCTGGCAGGAGGTGGCATCTACGGTGTAGCTGAGGGTCAGCGTATTATCGCTTCCCTCTGTCAGGGTGAATACCACCTGTACGCCGCCGGGTACATACATCTTCTCGGCCGCGCCGGTGGAGGTATGATACAGCGTACCGCTGCTGGCACTGATATAGGACTGTGCCATGTACCAGTTTGCGTTGTCACCGGTCTTGACTGCCACATAGCTGTCGGAGCTGAAGGTGACGGTGAGCTTACCGGAGGAGAACTTGTAGCTGCCCAGATTCTCGGAGTCATCTTCACAGGCGTAGTTTGCGCCGTTGATGTAGCCGAACAGATAGTAATCCGGGTTATAGCTGGGATCATCCGTACCGCAGATGGTACAAATACCATTGGAGTAGCTGTGGACACAGGTTTCACTGTTCACCTGGAACTTATACAGCTGCAGGTTGGAAACATAGCTGCTGGAGGAGGAATAAGAGGTGTAGTAAGCACCGAAGTAGCCGCCGCTGACATAATAGAACAGACTGCGCGTGGTGGTTGCGGCAGAGGTAATGATATAACCGCTGGTTCCCTGGCTGACCGTCCAGGCGTAGGCACTGGTGCTGCTGCCCAGGTTAGAGCTGGAGCTGTATTTCAGATAGGTGCCATTGACGCTCAAAGCGATACCGCCGCTGACTGCCTCGATGGTCCACACAGGCAGGTTGCTGCCTGTTATCATATTGTTGGAAACGGTAACAGCGGTAGTGGAGATCTTGCTGGAAATGGTGGAGCCCAGAGCGTAATTGGTGCTGCCGGACTTCGCAACGATGATGAACTGACCGCCGGAGGTGATCTGGCTGATATCCGTCACCAATGCATAGCCATTGCCCTCACCGATGTAGCCCGGATCTGCCTCGCCGCAGATGGTGCAGATGCCGCTGGTGTAGCTGTGGGTGCAGGCAGTGCCGCAGCTGGAACAGGTGCCGTCAGACCAGCTGTGACCCACAGAGCTGCCGCAGACGTTGCAGACGCCGCTGGTGCTGTGGCTCAGGTGCTGACAGGTGCTGGTACTGGTGGTGTAGCTCAGCGTCAAGGTGTCGTCACCGTTGTTGGTCAGGGTGAATGTCACCTGGATGCCGCCGGGCACATACATCTTTTCTGCCGCACCGGTGGAGGTGTTATACAGCGTACCACTGCTGGAGCTGATATAGGACTGTGCCATATACCAGTTGGCATTGTCCCCGGTCTTGACTGCCACATAGCTGTCGGAGTCAAAGGTGACAGTGAGCTTGCCGGAGGAGAACTTGTAGCTGCCCAGATTGGAAGCATCGTCCTCACAGCCATAGTTCGCGCCGTTGATATAACCGAACAGATAGTAATCCGGGTTATAGCTGGGATCAGCCGTGCCGCAGAGAGTGCAGTAACCATCGGAGTAGCTGTGCGTGCAGGTGCTGCTGTCCGCCATATACTTATACAGCTTCAGGCTGGAAACGTAGCTGCTGGAAGAGGAATTGGAAGTAGCATAAGCACCGAAGCGGTTACTGCTGATGTAATAGTAGAGAGAGCGGGTGGTGGTTGCGGCGGAGGTAATGATATAACCATTGGTTCCCTCGCTGACCGTCCAAGCGTAGGCACTGGTGCTGCTGCCCAGGTTGGTGCTGGAGGAATACGTCAGGTAAGTGCCGTTCACACTCAGCGCAATGCCGCCGCTGACCGCCTCAATGGTCCACACAGGCAGACTGGTTCCGGTAACCGTATTGCCGGAAACGGTAACAGCCGTACCGGTGATCTTGCTGGAAATGGTGGTGCCCAACGCATAGTTGGAGCTGCCGCTGTTGGCAACGATAATAAACTTACCGCCGGAGGTGATCTGGCTGATATTCGTTACCAATACATAGCTGCCTGCTACATAGTCCGGGTCTGCCTCACCACAGGTAGAGCAGGTGCCGTCGGAGTAGCTGTGACCGGTGGCAGCAATGGACTCGGTGTAGGAGGAACCGCAGGTGGAGCAGGTATAGGTCTTCACACCGGCGGTGGTGCAGGTGGCAGCCGTTGTCACACTGGAGCTATAGCTGTGGGTGCAGGCAGTGCCACAGCCGGAGCAGGTACCGTCAGACCAGCTGTGACCCACAGAGCTGCCGCAGGCGTTGCAGACGCCGCTGGTGCTGTGGCTCAGGTGCTGACAGGTGCTGGTGGTAACGGTATAGCTCAGCTTCAGAGTATCGTTGCCGTTGTCGGTCAGGGTGAAGGTGACCTTGATGCCGCCGGGAACGAACATCTTCTCTACCGCACCGGTGGAGGTATTATATAATGTAGCACTCTTGCTGCTGACATAGGACTGCGCCATGTACCAGTTGGCATTGTCCCCGGTCTTGACTGCCACATAGCTGTCGGAGTCAAAGGTGACAGTGAGCTTACCGGAGGAGAACTTGTAGCTGCCGACATTGGAAGAATCTTCCTCGCAGCCATAGTTCGCACCGTTGATATAGCCGAACAGATAGTAATCCGGGTTATAACTGGAGTCGCTCGCACCGCAGACAGTACAGCTGCCGCTGGAGTAGCTGTGACCGGTGGCAGCAATGGACTCGGTGTAGGAGGAACCGCAGGTGGAGCAGGTATAGGTCTTCACACCGGCGGTGGTGCAGGTGGCAGCCGTTGTCACACTGGAGCTATAGCTGTGGGTGCAGGCAGTGCCACAGCCGGAGCAGGTACCGTCAGACCAGCTGTGACCCACAGAGCTGCCGCAGGCGTTGCAGACGCCGCTGGTGCTGTGGCTCAGGTGCTGACAGGTGCTGGTGGTAACGGTATAGCTCAGCTTCAGAGTATCGTTGCCGTTGTCGGTCAGGGTGAAGGTGACCTTGATGCCGCCGGGAACGAACATCTTCTCTACCGCACCGGTGGAGGTATTATATAATGTAGCACTCTTGCTGCTGACATAGGACTGCGCCATGTACCAGCCTGCGTTATCGGAGGTCTTGATGGCAACATAGCTGTCCTGAGTGAAGGTCACGGTCAGCTTACCGGAGGAGAACTTGTAGCTGCCGATGTTGGCAGAATCTTCCTCACAGCCATAGTTGGCACCGTTGATATAACCAAAGAGGTAAAAACTTCTGGTAGCACCGCAGGTAGAGCAGGTGCCGCCCAGATAGCTGTGGGAGCAGCTCACGCCACAGGTGGAGCATTTGCCGCTGCTCCAGGAGTGAGAGCAACTTAGACCACAGGTGGAGCACTTGCCGTCAGACCAGCTGTGAGAGCAGCTTAGACCGCAGGTAGAGCACTTGCCACTGGACCACTTGTGAGAGCAGGTGGAGCCACAGGTGGCACACTTGCCGCTGGACCAGCTGTGGGAGCAGGTCTTGCTACAGATGGTACAGGTAGAGCCATTCCAGCTGTGGGAACAGGAAATGCCGCAGGTGGAGCACTTGCCGCTGGACCACTTGTGGGTACAGGTGGAGCCGCACTTGGTACAGGTGCCGCTGGACCAGCTGTGGGAGCAGCTGCTGCCGCAGGCATTACAGACACCGCTGGTATAGTACAGGTGCTGGCAGGAGCTGGAAGTGACGGAGTAAGACAGCGTTAAAGTGCCATCGGAATTTTCCGTCAGCTTGAAAGTAACCTTAATACCGGCAGGAACATACAGCTTTTCCGGGTTGGAAAGGCTGCCGGTTTCCTTCAGGGTAACAGACTTGGAGGTGCCCTGGAAGCCCTCGGTCATGTACCACTTGGCATTATCGCCGGTCTTAACGCCCACATAGCTCTCAACGTCAAAGGTAACGGTCAGCGCGCCGTCAGAGAACTTGTAGGAGCCCAGATTGGAGCCGTCTTCCTCGCAGGCGTAGTTTGCGCCGTTGATGTAGCCGAACAGATAATAGTCCACCTCAGTGGAGTAGCTGCTCCAGCTGCCGCCGCCGGCATCCCAGGTGCCATCGGCTACAGTGTAGCAGTTGGTGCCGTCGGTGGGGATGGTCAGATCGCCGGTCTGATTCCACTTGTTATCCCAACTGTTGGTGGTGTCGCCGGGATTCATACGACAGAAGATCACACTGGTGTATCCGCTGGGCAGGCTGCATTCATAGTAGCCGTCTCCATCGGAATCCGCCATGCTGAGCCAGGTATTACCTGAGCTGTTGTAAACGTATGCCGCAAAACGGGCACTATCCGCCAGCCAATTGGAATTGGGCTTCAGATAAAGCACGCTGGGCGTAGAAGCGGCTTGCGCCGCAACGGGTACCATGCCGATGAGCATACACAGCACCAGCAGGATACTAAGGACTTTGGACATTCCTCGCTTCATATTTTACCTCCCATGTTTGTAAGATGCCGTCCACAAGAAGCGTATGGAGCGGCATTTCGTTTTTTAAGACGAAGGCAGACTGCCTCAGTCTTATTCATGCTGACACAATTATATCAAATCTTTTCCTGAAAGTCTACCACTTTGCACAATATTTTTTTAATATTTTTCCCGGTATTTGTTCTGTTTTTCAGCTTATTTATAATGTTGCAATATTTTTCTTTCTTTTTGGGGAATAATTTTGTCAGGTATATAATAACCGTACCGGCGGCAAGGACGGCGAAGACAAAACGATGCCTTCATCGCCGGGCGGCAAATGAAGGCATCGCTCATATTATTTATGTATCGATCAATACTGGGGAGGCTGGGGTGCCTGATAAACCGGGGGCTGCTGTGAGGCGGCAACGCCCTTGCAGATGACGTTGGGTGTCACGATGGACAGCACAAAACCGGCAATGTTGGTCAGCAGATACATCACGCCCCAGAAGGTCATGGTGACATCCACACGGTAAGAGGCACTGCTCACCAAGATCAGGAAGCACAGCAGGTACAGGCACAGTGCCACAATGCAGGTCACTCTGCCGCAAATGAAGAACTTGCTGCCCCACTTCTTATTTGCCATGACCGGCAGCATGCTCAGTACGATACTGCCGATGTAACCCAACAGAAGGATCACACCCAGAACTACAAAGAAAGCAAAATCAGAATCCATACCAGCAACACCACCGAAGATGGAGAAGGACAGTTCACTGCTGTAGTAATAATAGGAAGAACTGACGTTGACATTGGGGCAGTACATCAGAATGATGTTCAGCAGGAACATTCCAACGGTGATGAAAAACAGCACCACCTTGGAGCCCAGAGCGGAGAAGCCGGTCACACCCTTCTGCTTGGGAGCGGACGGAGGCACCTGATTGTAGACGGGAGCCTGGTTGTAGACAGGAGCCTGATTGTAACCGGGAGCCTGATTATAGTCCGGTGCCTGGTTGTAGACGGGAGCCTGATTATAGACAGGTGCCTGGTTGTAGACGGGAGCCTGATTATAGTTGGGTGCCTGGTTGTAACCGGGAGCCTGATTATAGACAGGTGCCTGGTTGTAGTTGGGTGCCGGATAGGGGTTGTGGCTGGGAACCGGAGCAGCATCATAAACCGGAGCCTCAGCAGCCTGAGGGGCACTGAAACCGGAAGGAGCTGCCTCGATCTTCATACCACAGGTCGGACAGTACTGCTCGGTCTCAGAGACCTGCTGTCCACAGTGTTTACAGAACATAGGAAACCTCCTGAACAATTTTTCTTCCGAACAACACCCGCTCCCAAAGGGCCCACGAGTATTTGTTCACAAGATCGTAACAATTATAACACAGTTCTTTCATTTATACAAGATGCAATTTCAGAAAATATGCTGATAAATAAGGAACCAACCGTCGCTCCCGTAGCGACCGGCCTCTGGACGGTCCGTACCGCCCCATGTTTGCCGCCCCCCTCACGCAATCACCAAATTCTCTTTACTAAAACGACAGCTTCTTAGAGAAAAGAAAAGAAACGACAATTTCCTGTCGGAAATTGTCGTTTCTTTTGGTGACCCGTACGGGAATCGAACCCATGTTACCGCCGTGAAAGGGCGGTGTCTTAACCGCTTGACCAACGGGCCTGGTAGCGGCGACCTGATTCGAACAGGTGACATACCGGGTATGAACCGGCTACTCTACCAACTGAGTTACGCCGCCATGGGTGGTCAATTGATCTCGGCACCGCCGAAATCAGCTTCATCATTATACTCAAGTATTCCCCGTTTGTCAAGCAAAATATTAAAATTTTTTGGGCATACTGTTGACGAGGTGAAAAGAAATGCGTTTTTGGAAGATGTTGGTTTTATTTTATTTTGGGGGGACGTGCTATTTGACGCTGGAGCTTCTTTGGAGAGGGTTCAGCCACTGGTCCATGTTTTTGCTGGGGGGCTGCTGCTTTGTGATCTTGGGTCAAATGGGGCGTGTTCAGCCGGTTCTGCCGCTGCCCCTGCGTGCTCTGATCGCCGGCACCGTCATCACTGCTTTGGAGCTGGGCTGTGGTCTGCTGGTCAACCGCCGCTATCAGGTCTGGGACTACCGCCACCTGCCCCTGAACTACCACGGTCAGATCTGCCTCTATTTCAGCCTGCTGTGGATTCCCCTGGGCATCGCCGCCATGGTTCTGTACCAATGGGCGGATAAGCAGCTTGCGAAAACCGCAGAAATATGACCCAATTTGCTTCCTTCCCGTATCCAATCGTTGACTTTTTCCATGAAGATGCGTAAAATAAAAGCATCTTTCAGGGAAATGAGGTCTTGACTATGGGACATTCTTCCAAACGAAGGCAGCACCGAGGTATCTGGATCTTGGTCATTCTTTTTCTTGCGGCAGTGCTTATGGCATTGACGGTGTGGGTCGTGCGCCGGGAGTCCTCCTGCGGCGGCGGCAGCTGTCCCACACAGGCAACATCCCTTACCGCCGAGGCAATGGCAACCGAAGCCACCACCGAAGCCGCCACTGAAACCACCACTGAAACCACCACCGAAACCACCGCCGAAACCACCGCCGAGCCGGAGCCGGAGCTTCTTCGAGTGGTCACTCCATTGCAGGTTCTTTCCGCTCCCGAGGAGGATGCCCAGGTCTTGCAGTCCCTTTCCATCGGCGAGATGGTCAGCGTTACCGATCATCAGTCTGACTGGTGCGCCGTAGACATCGCCGGAGAGACCGGCTACGTCCCCTCCGCCGCCCTGCGCAGTCCCGACCAATACTTGATCGTCATCGACCCGGGGCATCAGGGCAAGGGCAACAGTGAGAAGGAACCGGTGGGTCCCGGTGCTGACGAACTGAAAGCCAAGGTCGCCTCGGGAACACAGGGCGTTTCCACCGGCATTCCCGAATACGAGCTGACTTTGCAGGTGAGCCTGAAACTGCGGGATCTGCTGGAGGAACGGGGCTATGAGGTGGTCATGATCCGCACCGATCATGATGTGAACATCAGCAACGGGGAACGGGCGCAGATGGCAAACGCCCTATATGCCGATGCCTTTATCCGAATCCACGCCAACGGAGACGCCAATTCCGAAACCAATGGCATTATGACATTGTGTCAGACCTCATCCAATCCCTACAATGCCGACCTGTACCGCTACAGCAAGAGCCTGTCCACCGTGATTCTGGATGAAATGGTCGCCGCCACGGGAGCCAACCGGCAATTTGTCTGGGAAACCGACACCATGAGCGGCATCAACTGGTGCCGGGTCCCGGTGACCATCGTGGAAATGGGCTACATGTCCAACCCGGAGGAAGACCGTCTGATGGCAACCGAAGACTATCAGCAAAAGCTGGTCCTGGGAATCGCCAACGGTATCGATCAATACTTCCGGGCAGAGGAATAGAAAAACAGATGCATTGTTTACCCTGTTCTTATACTTTTCCGCTATCATTACCCCCCAAAAAGGGGATGTTCACTGCCACCGCCCCGGAGCTTCAGACCCAGGAGGACGGAACACTCTTGCTGAACGGCGAATCCATCAACGAAACGCCATAAACGCTCCTCCCCAAGTTCCTGTCTTAAAAAATTCCCCCATTTCGGTTGCAAAAATTTTTTGACTGGTATATAATAGCAATGATACAAGGTTCGCCCGAACGAAGCGCAATATCACTTCGCCCGAACGAAACGATATGGGGTGAAAGCATGAAATATATCAGCGTAAAGGAAGCCGCAGAAACGTGGGGGGTATCCACACGGCGCGTGCAGGATCTTTGCAAGCGCGGCGCGATCCCGGGTGCCCAGCTGTGGGAGCGGACATGGATGCTGCCGGCGGATGCCCGGTATCCCTCCGGGAAGATCGCACTGCCCATGCCCAGAAAAAGTCCCTTCCTGAGCATGACCGACCTGTACCATAGCCCGGGAACGGCGGACAAGGCTGTGCAGTCCCTGGAAAAGCAGCCGGAGGCGCAGGCTTTGCTGGAAGCGGAGATCGCCTACAACCGGGGACATGTGGAATGGGTACACGAAAAAGCCCGGTATTTTCTCAATTCCCATTCCGGGTTCTACGCCGTCATTGCCGGAGGTATGCTGCTGGCCAACTGCGCCGTATGGACAGGGGATGCGAATCTTTTCAAGCAGGCAAAAATGCACATCTGTGAAGCACCCTGCCACCCGGAGGATCGAACCATTCTGGATCTCTCCCTTGCCGCCGCAGACCTTTCCATCAGAAATCTTCATCAGGTTCCCCAGTGGTTTGTCAAGGGGCAGTTTTCCCATCTTCCGGCGGATGCCCACCCGGCGGCGAAGGTCTATTACATCAAAACTCTTGTTGTCTACGGGCAGGATCTGGCAATGGAAAAATACAATCAGACGGGCATCAGCGGCAGAGCGTTGCTCCAGGCACTGCCCCACACCATTGAGCCATTTATTGCCCAGGCAAGGGTGGACAAAACCATGCTGGCAGAGCTGCATCTGCGGCTTCTGTGTGCCATTGCCTGTCAAAACGGCGGCGATACCTCCCGGGCTGTCCACCATATCGACAAAGCCATTGCGCTGGCACTGCCGGACCGTCTGCTGGGGACTCTGGTAGAATATCGCAGACAGCTGGGGTATCTTCTGGATGACCGGCTGGCACTGGCGGACGCGGAAGCTTTGAATGAAATGAAGGCCCTGCACAAGCAGTATCTTAAGGGCTGGACGAAGCTTCATAACGAGGTTCTGGAAAGACAGGTCTGCGCCGCCCTGTCCGTCCGGGAACGGGAAGTGGCACGGCTGGCCGCCTTCGGCTGCTCCGATGGAGAGATCGCCGAGCTTCTGAACCTGTCAAAGTCCACCATCAAGTCCCTGATCTGCATGGCAAAGAACAAAACCGGGGCTATAAAACGGGCAGAGCTGGCAGAGTTCATCTGAAAAATTCCGGCACTTTTTCAAAAAAATAGAAGGATGTATTTTTCTTCAAAACCCTCTATACTATTGTCAAACAGCAATGGTATCGAGGGTTTTTTAATATTGCTGATCCCCCTTTCCAAAGCTTCCCTCCCCGGTCACTGCCAATACGAAGAAAGGAGCGTGTGCCATGTGCCAGCCCCCATAGTCCCTGCAGAAGGAACCCTTTATAAAGCCTTCAGCGTCGGTGGGCATGACTTTGAACTGCGATACGGCTACTACGAGGAACGTGAGCGTGCCTATTGTCCGCCGGTGATCCTCTATCCGGATCTGAGTAACGCTCCGCTGTACTGCATGGAGGGCTATCCTCTGGTGACCCAGATTCAAGATGCCTGCCGGTACTACCGCACCACCGGCGGCGAAGATGAGAAATGGTGCGGTGACTGCGTCTATTTTTCCGGGGAACACCGGGAAATCGGTGTGTGTCGATGTGAGCATCTGAAAATCATTCCGAAACAGGAGGAATAAAAAATGAAAACAACGCTATGGAAAAGAATCGGAAGCCTGCTTCTGTGCATGATCTTGTTCATGAGTTATCTGCCAATGATGACCCATGCCACCACGCAGAGTACGGATAACCGGCTCGCCGACCCATCCACCATGGATGGCTGGAAGGAGCTGTTCCTGTCCGAGCCTCTGAACACCCAGAACGCCGGTGCGATCTGGACGGACAAATCGGTCTTCACCGATGCCTCTGCCTTCTCCGGCATTACCCAGACAGAGGAAGACAGTTTTCTGGTCGCCCTGTCCACAATGGGCTCGAATATGAGCGTTACCGGTCTGTCCAACACCCCCACGGACACCATGATGATTTTGGACCTGTCCAGCTCCATGTATGACGGCTATGACCGAGACCCCTCCACCGTCAAGATCATGCTGGACGCGGTCAACGACTCCATCCGGAAGCTGCAAGACCTGAACCGGCACAACCGGGTAGGCGTGGTGGTCTACTACGGCGGTCAGGATCGGAACCAGTCCGATGCCACCAACTCCACGGTGCTGCTGCCCCTGGATCGGTACTACGGCACCACCAAATACCTGGTTGCAAACGTCACCAACAATCGCCTGATCAGCGTAGCCGTAAATTCCGGCGTTACCAATTCCGCCGGTGAGACCATGCCCCAGACCAAGCGCACCGTCACGAACATTGCAGGCACCTACGCTCAGCTGGGCATTCTGGATGCCATGAACCAGCTTCTGGCGGCGGACACGGTGATCCCTGCCACCGCGGACTTCCAACCCAACGTCACGAGAGTCCCGGTCATGATCTTCATGTCCGATGGCGAGCCCACTGCCGCCACCAACGAATACACCAAAAAGGTGGATGCAGGCATGGGCAACAACACCGTCAGCATCCGCAATGCCAACGAAACCGACTTTGTGACCCAGCTCACCTGCAGCTATGCCCGGAAAATGGTGGATGCCCACTACGTCCAGACCACCCCCCTGTTTTACACCCTGAGTCTGGGTTCCTCCGTAAGCCTGGCTGTGATGGACCCGGAAAATCATACCCCTGCCGCCATTGATACCTATTGGGATAACCTTCTGACAAATGGCTCCACCAGCATTACCGTCCAAAATTCCCCCAACGCCTGGAGTGCGCCCACCGTGACAAAAACCTATTCCGTTACCCAAACCACGGTGAACGGTTCCACCTTCCCCTCCGGCAAGTCCGATCGGAACTATGTGGATAAGGCTTTCACCGCCGACACCGCCAACAGTCTGACCGACGCATTTACCAATATCGTCAATCAGATCAGTCTGGTCTCCAAATTCACCCCCACCCTGATCTCCGACAACGCCGACGTCTCCGGCTATGTGTCCTTCGTGGATAAGGTGGGACAATACATGAAGGTGACGGACATCAAGGGCATTCTCATCAACGACACCCTGTATTCCGGCGCGGAGCTTGCCAGCAACTTCGTCACAAGCGGCGGCGATCTGGGTACCCGTGAGAATCCCACCTCTCTGGGCGATGAGATGGTCTGGGCAGTCCAAACAAGACTGGGGCTTCCCGATGTGGATTCCGCCCGTACCCTGATCAGCCTGGCCTATGAGTACGGTCAGCTCAGCTACACCAGCCCCACCGAATACTCCAACTACATTGGCTGGTATGCCAATGCGGCGGGTCAGTTCCTGGGCTTCTGGCATGAGGGCATGTCCACCCTGCCCGATGCCACCGGCGACTCTGCCACCGACCCCGCTTTCATCATCAAGTCCTACGGCTATCTGGGCGAAGTGGACGAGAGCCATGGCGTTGCCGCCTCGGATATGATGTACGCCACCGTTCAGGTTCGTGAAAGCATCGCCACCGGCGAGCAAACCGTGGTCTTTGCGGTGCCTGCCGCTCTCATCCCCATCCTCAGCTACGAGGTAAAGCTGGATCAGGAGGGTACATTGGAGGATCTGTCCGTCAGCGGCGCGGATCATCCCATTCGGCTGGTCTACGAAGTCGCGCTGGATGACCGGATCGACCCCTATAGCGTGACTGACCTTGTATCCCAGGAATATCTGGAAGCCAACACCGA
>CAZENN010000034.1:12355-17019 GCA_964513605.1 uncultured Oscillospiraceae bacterium | reverse complement strand
TGACCGAAAAGGGCTTCCTGGAGATCACCACCCCCATCCTCACCGCCTCCTCCCCGGAGGGTGCCCGGGACTATCTGGTGCCTGCCAGAAATCACCCCGGCAAGTTCTATGCCCTGCCCCAGGCTCCCCAGCAGTTCAAGCAGCTGCTGATGACCTCCGGCTTTGACCGCTATTTCCAGATCGCTCCCTGCTTCCGGGACGAGGATGCCCGTGCGGACCGGACCCCCGGTGAGTTCTACCAGATGGATATGGAAATGGCCTTTGCTTCTCAGGAGGATGTGCTGTCCACTTTGGAGGACGTGCTGGTTCCCGTATTTGAAAAGTTCGGTAAGTACAAGAGAGTCTCTGCCGCTCCCTTCCGTCACATTCCCTTCAACGAAGCCATGGAGCGTTACGGCTCCGACAAGCCGGATCTGCGTATCGATCTGGAAGTGCAGGATGTGACCGAGGTGGTTCAGGGCTGCGGCTTTGGTCCCTTTGAGGGTGCCACCGTCAAGGCCGTGGCAGTGGACAACTTCACGCAGGCCAGAAAGTGGATCGACAAGCTGCTCTCTGACGTGGAAGTCCAGACCGGCAATAAGGTCTGCTGGGTGAAGGTGGACGAGAACGGTCAGCTCACCGGCGGCATCTCCAAGTTCCTGGTGAACTGTCAGGCTGCCTTTATTGAAAAGCTGAATTTGAAGCCCGGCTCCTTCGTGTGCATGGCAGCCGGTAAGAAGGCCGCCGCCCAGAAGACTGCCGGTGTGGTGCGGACCATGCTGGGCAAGAGAGTCCCCGGTCACTTTGACGAGGAGCAGTACGCCATCTGCTGGATCGTGGACTTCCCCATGTATGAGCTGGGCGAGGAATCCGGTGAGCTGGAATTCTGCCACAATCCCTTCTCCATGCCCCAGGGCGGTATGCAGACCCTGCTGGACGCAGAGGGCGACACTGAGAAGCTGCTGGCCATCAACGCCGACCAGTACGATCTGGTGGTCAACGGCTACGAGTCCGCCTCCGGCGCGGTGAGAAACCACGACCCGGAGATCATGGTCAAGGCCTTCCAGATGGTGGGGCTGGGCGAGGAAGACGTAAAGGCCAAATTCCCTGCCATGTACAACGCCTTCACCTACGGCGCACCGCCCCACGCAGGCGCGGCCCCCGGTGTGGATCGGCTGATCATGCTGCTGACCGGCGAGGAAAGCATCCGGGAGGTCATCACCTTCCCCATGAACAAGAATGCACAGGACCTGATGATGGACGCCCCCACCCCCGTGGAGCAGCACCAGCTGGATACGGTGCATATTGCGCTGAGCGTGAAAGAGTGATTTTATGGCAAAAGAGGCCATTACAAACTCTGATGATTTTAAGGCCGTTATCTCCATCATTGAAAACGCCAAAGGGCGCGCATTAAAAGCGGTTAACGCCGAACTCATTCGTATGTATTGAGAAGTCGGTGCATATCTTTCAACCTTGTGCGCAGAATCATCTTTTGGCGACAAAGTGATCGATGAAGTTGCACGCTATATTTCCAATGTTGCTCCAACAATTAAGGGATTTCATCGCCGGGGTCTATATAGAATGAAGCAATTCTATGAAACCTATCACGATGACAAATTTGTGTCAGCACTGCTGACACAAATTAGCTGGACCAACCATCTGCTCATTATGTCGAAAGCCAAAACAGCTGAAGAACGGGATTTTTATGTGACCCTAGCAGCAAAAGAGCATTATTCATCCCGTGAACTCGAACGACAACTTGATAGTGCTTATTATGAACGCTATATCTTGTCATCCGGCAAACAGCCTCCTGAATTAGTGTCCCAAAACGTCCGCAATAGCATTCTTGACACCTATGTTTTGGAATTTCTTGATTTGCCCGAACAATTTTCCGAACGCAATTTCAGAAAAGCTATCATCGAAAACTTGAAGCACTTTATTCTGGAATTTGGAAAAGATTTTACTTTTATCGGTGAAGAATACCGTGTACAAGTTGGTGGTCAAGATTTTTTCATTGACTTATTGTTCTATAATCGAGCATTATCTTGCCTTGTTCCCATCGAGTTAAAAATCGGAAAGTTTAAGCCTGAACATATTGGACAAATCAATTTCTATCTGGAAGCGTTAGATCGTGATGTGAAAAAGCCAAATGAAAATCCAAGCGTGGGACTGATACTCTGTGCCAGCAAAGATGATACTGTCGTTGAGTATGCCCTAAGCCGGAGTCTGTCCCCGACTTTAGTTTCGGACTATACGCTATGTTTGCCCGACAAAAAGATATTAAAAGATAAGCTGCAGGAGTTGGCTGGGCTTGCATTGGAGACAAACAAGGATCGTGGTCGTGATTTTACTCTTGACAGCCCCCCGAAAATGTGATTTAATAATCAAAACCGTTGAAGATGTGTAAGTAAGAGTGCTTTTGAAGTCAAAGAGAGCCCCGGCTGGTGGAATGGGGTACGGATGGGCATTTTGAATGGGCATCTGAGGGCGAGCCGAAGGGAAACTGGTAGGTGAGACGGAGTTGGTGCTCCGTAATCAAACACCGGCGTATGTTGGTACGCACAAAGTGGGCGCAAAATGCGTCAAGCCGGGTGGCACCGCAGGATCGTTTTATCCGCTCCTGTCCCAGCAGCTTGTGGGACAGGAGCGTTATCTTTTGTCCCCCCAGAAAAAAGGAGGAGTAATATTATGTCAACCAAAGAAATTCCCTACAAGATCTATCTGGAAGAGAGCGAGATGCCAAAGGCATGGTACAATGTCCGGGCGGACATGGTCAACAAGCCCGCTCCCCTGCTCAACCCCATCACCAAAAAGCCCATGACTCTGGAGGAAATGTCGCAGATCTTCTGTGAAGAGCTGGCAAAGCAGGAGCTGGACGATACCACCGCCTACATCCCCATTCCTCAGGAGATTCAGGACTTCTATAAGATGTACCGCCCTGCTCCTCTGGTTCGGGCATATTGCCTGGAAAAGAAGCTGGGCACCCCTGCAAAGATTTACTACAAGTTCGAGGGCAACAACACCTCCGGCAGCCATAAGCTGAACTCTGCCATCGCTCAGGCCTACTATGCCAAGCATCAGGGCTTGAAGGGCCTCACCACCGAGACCGGTGCCGGTCAGTGGGGCACCGCGCTGAGCATGGCCTGTGCTTATCTGGATCTTGATTGCAAGGTCTACATGGTGAAGGTCTCTTATGAGCAGAAGCCCTTCCGCCGGGAGGTCATGCGCACCTATGGCGCGTCCGTGACTCCCTCTCCCTCCATGACCACAGAGGTAGGCAGAAAGATCAACGCCGAGTTCCCCGGCACCAACGGCAGTCTGGGCTGTGCCATTTCCGAGGCGGTTGAAGCTGCTTCTGCCGATCCCGGCTACCGGTATGTGCTGGGCAGTGTCATGAATCAGGTGCTGCTGCATCAGTCCATCATCGGTCTGGAGACCAAGGCGGCTCTGGATAAGTACGACATCAAGGCCGACATCATCATCGGCTGTGCCGGCGGCGGCTCCAATCTGGGCGGCCTGATCTCTCCCTTCGTGGGTGAAAAGCTCCGGGGCGAAGCGGACTACCGGATCATTGCGGTGGAGCCTGCCTCCTGCCCCAGTCTGACCCGTGGCAGCTATGTCTATGACTTCTGCGACACCGGTAAGGTCTGCCCCCTGCAAAAGATGTACACCCTGGGCAGTGGCTTCATGCCCTCCTCCAGCCATGCCGGCGGTCTAAGATACCACGGCATGAGCAGCGTGGTCTCCCAGCTGTATGCCGATGGTCTGATGGAAGCCGTTTCCGTGGAGCAGACCAGCGTTTTTGCCGCGGCAACGGAATTTGCCAAGGTAGAGGGCATACTCCCGGCTCCCGAAAGCAGCCACGCCATCCGGGTGGCCATCGACGAGGCTCTGAAGTGCAAGGAGACCGGCGAGGAAAAGACCATCGTTTTCGGTCTGACCGGCACCGGCTACTTCGATATGTACGCCTACCAGAAGTTTAACGACGGTATCATGGGCGACTACATCCCCACCGACGAAGAAATCGCCGCCAGCCTGGCAAAAACCCCTCAGATCTGAATTTTAGATACCAGATGCAAGATATCCTGAACCATTACAGTTCAGGATATCTTTTCTTTTCAATAAAAGTGAATATTGACGCAGGACTAAGTACCGTGCTACAATAGGATGCAGTAAGAAAGGTGGAATTGCTATGACGATTGATAAGATTTTGGATGGAACAAAAATGACGATCACTCTGAGCGGCCGCTTAGATACCACCACAGCCCCCAAACTGGAAACGGAGCTGAAGCAGAACATTTCCGGGGTGGAGGAACTGGTGCTGGACTTTACACAGCTGGAATACCTGTCTTCTGCCGGTCTGCGTGTCCTGTTGGCAGCACAAAAGGTTATGAACCGGCAGGGCAGCATGGTGGTACGGAATGTAAATGAAACGATCATGGAGATTTTTGAGATCACCGGCTTTGTGGACGTGTTGACCATTCAGTAATGGCGGTCTCAGGAGAAAGCATGTCGAAAAATACGAAAAAAAAGAAAATATCCCAGTCATTTCAAAAATGGCTCCTGCTGCTGGTGATCACCGCGTTTCTGGCAACCACAGCATTTCTGTGGCTGATCCAGACCAGACTGGCTCAGGAGAATGCCGTGAAGCTTCTGGAGCTGAATATATCCGATGTTCGGGATGA
>CAZENN010000034.1:0-12255 GCA_964513605.1 uncultured Oscillospiraceae bacterium | reverse complement strand
CTCAGGAGAATGCCGTGAAGCTTCTGGAGCTGAATATATCCGATGTTCGGGATGATATTCAGGATGCATCTGACGAAAATCTGCTGGTGCTGACGACAACGATCGCCGAAAATCTGAATAAAGCAGAGGCGATCACTGTCGATTTGCTTTTTGAATTGTGCGATCAGTATGATGTGACGGAGATCAACTGCGTTGACCCGGATGGTTTTATTTTTGCCAGTACATATCCTGATTTTCTGAACTATGATATGTCCGGCGGCGAACAGTCCGCGGAATTTATGGTGCTGCTTAACGGAGAGACCGAGTATGTACAAAGCTACCGACCGGTTTCCTAACCAAAACCGGAGAAGTGACCTATGCCAATGCCGGTCACAATCCGCCCCTGATCCGCCATGCAGATGGAAGTGTTGCCTATATAAAGTCTCGACCCGGACTGGTGCTGGCAGGTATGGAAGGCATCCGTTACCGTGCCAACAAGACGCAGTTGGAGCCGGGAGATATGCTCTATCTCTATACGGATGGCGTTACGGAAGCCTTGGACGGGAAAAACACCCTGTATGGCGAGAAACGTCTGCCGGAGGTTCTGAGCCGGAACCTGAACACGGATACCCGGATGCTTTGTGAAGCCGTGAAGGCGGATGTGGACGCTTTTGTGGGCGAGGCTCCTCAGTTTGATGACATCACCATGCTGTCCCTGCGATATACACCACCCGGGGAGGAAGATGAATGAAGGAACTGACCATTTCGGCTACTGTAGAAAACATAGAGACTGTAACAGCGTTCGTAAACGAGCAGCTGGAAGCGTTGGACTGTCCCCTGAAGGCACAGATACAGATCGATATTGCCATTGATGAGCTGTTTGGCAATATCGCCCATTATGCCTATCACCCCGATGTAGGAAGTGCCACGGTTCGGGTAGAGGTTACGGAGGAACCGCTGGCGGTGATCGTCACCTTTATTGACGGCGGTGTACCCTACGATCCTCTGGCCGCTGCTGATCCGGATGTTACCCTATCCGCGCAGGATCGGCAGCTTGGCGGTCTGGGAATCTACATGGTGAAAAAGTCTATGGATGAGATCACCTATGAATATAAGGATGGAAGAAATATTCTGACCATCAAGAAGAACCTGTGAAAACCCGGATGTGATCCTTCGTCGTTGCAGCAGAATCAAATAAGCCCGAAGAAATGCGAACATTTTCACATTTCTTCGGGCTTTTTTGCCATATGCAGCTTGCATTTTATAATATAATCTGTAAAACGCACCGCCATGCGTACCCGGCATCTTCAAAAATACCGGCCTTTGAACCGTCACCGGGTACGACCGTCCGGAGGCCGGTCGCTACGGGCGCGGCGGAAAACTGTCATCGTTGCAAGCTGCCGTTTTTATTCTCTTATTTTGTCATCATGTTTTCCCTGACGGTATTCCTGCTTCAGCAAATAGACGTAGCCCACTGCCATCCCCAGGAAAATATGGATGTGGAAGCTGTAGTAGGAGACCTGTCCGAAGTCATTGATATACTGGATCAGGAAAACAGTCAGCGGAAACACCGCTCCGGGAACACCGCGCCGCCACAGCCGGAAGGCCTCAACGGTGAAATAAATCAGCGGCACATAGAAAACCAACAGTCCCAAAATACCCAGGCTGCACATCAGCTCCACATAGTTATTGTGAGAGTATGTCCAGTAGCCACTGGTCAGCTTGAAGGCATTATGTCCGAAGCCGTAGATGGGACTTTCAGAAAACATACTCATGCCAATGCTGATCATCCGCGCCCGGGAAATGGCAGAAGCGTCGGACTCCTCCCCTTCAAACCACTGCAGGTACAGGCTTTCCAAACGATTGCCAATGGCATTGTAAAGCACATCCACTTTCATCAGCAGAATCAATACCACAACACCGACCGCCAGTACGATGACCATTCTCACCACGAATTTGCCCATGTTTTTTTCCGGTTTCCAGAAAAACAGATATGCCAAGACAAAAACAGCCAGCATCAGCAGTGCCTTTCTGGAGCCGGTGAGCAGCGCAATGAGCGCGACTACCAGTGTCAACACATTAAAATGTATTTTTTTCCAATTTGATTCCTTTGCTCCGTAGAGCAGAACACCAAACAGGTACGCCGCATTCACGCCCATAGTATTGGCATTGATCTCCAGAGAATACCGTCCTTCCTCAATGGTACTATTAACCATGAAATTCAATGCCAGAAGCACCGCCATGACCGCCATGATGGAGCACATATGGGTCATGCTCCGCTTCCCCTGACACACATATTCTCCCATACACCAGTTGAGCAGCACCGCATATGCTATGTTGCTGATGACGGTTGCCGCACCGCTGGGATAAATGGACCACCTTTTGCTGATGATCGACAGCACATAAAAACCAACAAGCCACAGTAGATGAACCCAGCGGACGGGTTTGTGGGTGACGATCTTCATGATCAGCAAATAGACACCCAGAGCCATAAACAAGATGGCGCGGATACTATTCACATTGGGATACGCGATAACCATTAGCAGTGCAAAAAACAGCAACACCGTGGACGGCAACGGTGATTTTACTTTTACCAATCGATTCACAGACCGTCCTCCTTACTTCTTGAACTCATTGCTTCTGTCCTTTATAAATTCCAGCAGCTTATCGACACGCTTTTCAATGGTCAGCTGGACACCTCGCTGCTCACTGCCCTTCGCCAACCGACGACGCAGTGCGGAATCTTCTTTTATGGTACGGATGGCCCGTTCCAGTTCTTCCTCACTGTCCGGGTCGATGAGGATAGCACAGCTGTCATCCAGCACGTCATGGTTAAAGGAGCGGTCGGAGGAGATCACCGGCACACCGCAGGCTACCGCCTCCACAATGGCGTTGCAGCAGCCCTCTGCCTGAGTGGGCAGCACAAAGACATCCGAGGCGCACAGGTAGGTGCCGATTTTTTCATTGGGCACTCTGCCCATATGGAGGATGTTCTTACAATCCGGGGCATCCTCCCCCACCCCGATGAAAATGCTGTGGATATCGTCAAATCGATCCAAGACCCGGGACAGCTTTTTTGTCCCCTTCCGGGGTATGAAAGAGCCGGTATAGCTGACGATAAAGGCATCCTCCGGAAACCCCAGCTCCCTGCGGCACTGCTTTTGATCCCGCTTATAAAACCGCTTCGGATCGGCAGCGTTGACGATGATCCGGGTCTTATCCAGAATGTTTTCGCTGCCGTAGATGTCTACGATCTCATCCTTATTCTTGGTGGAAACGCTGATAATGCCGGTGACATTTTCCAGCGTCTGCCTTACCAATGCAGGGCTTAAATGCTTCAAGGAATCGGCGGTATCCGCTTCTCCATTGGCAATGAAGGAGGGAATGCCCAGCTCCTTCGCCAAACGGACACCGGCAGTTCCGGCTTGAATAAAATGAGAGTAGACCACGTCGGCATTCAGCTTTCTTTTCCGATAGGTACGCTTCACCGCCCGGAAAAAGGAATGCTTGGTAAAGTCGGAAATATGGAATTTTCCCAGCTTCCATGTCGGAAACACCAGATACACCGGTGAATATACCGTATAGGGATTGCCATTGGGCGTCACCCGATGGGATACCTTTTCCCGGCGGGCGTTCCCCTTGAACAAATAACGGACCAGACTCTGGGGTGCAATCACATTACAGGCAATGCCCCGATCCACAAACCGCACCACCACATTATCCAAAAACACATGAACCTGCTGGGTCTTGGTGGGATAATTGGATGCTACGACACAATATTCCATATTTCCTCCAAAATTATCGCTGATCAAAGCTCCTTCGGGAAACAGCTGATCAGCTGCTGCTGCTTTTGACTGACCTGCTCTGCCGGAACACGGTAGCGTTCTATGATATCTCGAACCGTGGGAAAACCGCTGTCCAGTGGCCAAGGCTCATGGGGCAGACCATAGCAGGAATAGTAATCCTCAAACTTAAAGCTGCCCCCTGCCAGAGGGGTCTTTCCCAAAATATGCAGATTGGGGATCCCCAGCCCGTCGGCAAAAATCAGACCGTGTAGGCTGCTGGACAGGATATACCGGCACCGGGCAATTTGGTTGATCACCGCCGCCGGCTCCTGCTGAATGTCAATCAGGCAGGCAGAAGAAAAGCTGTTTTTCAGCTCATGGAACCCAGGCTCCTCCTTCTGGGTAAAGTGCGGAATGATGCCAACATCAAATTCCTTCTCCGGCTTCCCTTCCAAATAAAGATTGGAAAGCAGACCGGCATCTGCCAAGGGTACATCCCAGGTTTTTCCGGTAAGCAGTTTCAGCCGCTGTCTGGTCTTCTCCCCTCTCAGGGCGCAGACCTTTAAATTCTTCCGGTAGAGCTTTCTCGGATTGGTGTCGTACAGAAAGCCACTGCCCCAGATGTACACCGGTCCCGTGCCCTTGCACTTTCCCAGCAGCCACTGGGAAAACCGTCTTGGCAGGGAGGCAGAATACTGTAACCCAAAGATGGCACCGCCGATGGCAAGCATTTGTGCCTCATAAGCCTTGGCGCAAACCACCCGCTTTCCGGAAAGCCGGGTGATCAGATCCTCATTGAGCTTGTCCCCGGCGTTATTCAGCTTGGAATAGCAAACCTTGATGCAGTCCATAGTCTCCCTCTACTTTTTCATGCCGATGGCTTTAAAAAACAGCCCCGGGTGGATGCGATACAGCCGGGAGGCAATGGACACAAGCCGACTATGATCCTTCGATGTGCGCTTCATGCACTTCTTAACGTCATATTCACGTCCCAGCCGGTCAAACAGGCTGCGATCCCGGGCAACGGCGAAGGTCTTAGCCACCGCCCACATAGCACGGGGGAACATATAATCCTTGAACTGCCCCCGGTACTCATATCCAATTTCATCCATATGATCTTCCACTCGCCTCACCGCCAGCAGAAGGTCAGTCTTTCGCCAAGAGGCTCCATGCTGGGTGGCAGAGGCATTGTTGATCCGGTAGCCGTACAGCGGCAGATCCACCCACCGGATAGTTTGACAGCGGCACAGGTATCGCCAGTTGAACTCCCGATCCTCGCCGAATTTGGTATCCTCATCAAATTTCAGGTCTCCCAGAAGATCCCGGCGGTACAGGTAGCAGTAGAAGCCATACTGCCCCATATGGTACAGCAGCTTTTCCATGGCCTGCTCCGGGGTATGCTTCACCGCCTCCACAGCAGGCTCTGCCGCCCAAACCTGCTCCAAATTCCGGCTCAGATGGCAGTAGGCAGTATCCGCGTCCGCTTTTTCCGCCGCCCCCAGCAGCTTTTCCAGATAGCTGGGATGGTAAATATCATCCGCATCCAGAAAGGCCACCCATTTGGTATCCGCCTCCTGAAGTCCCCGGTTTCTGGCACGGCTGACACCGCCGTTATCCTGATGAATCACGGTCATATGAAGGCTGCCCTTTTTCTGCCAGCGGTTCAGAATTTCCGCCGTGGAATCCGTAGAACCATCGTTGACACAGATGAGCTTAAAATCCTTCCGGGTCTGATCTTCCAGGCTTTCCAGTGCCTCCTCCAACAGGGCCTCGCAGTTATAGCAGGGCATGATGACGCTGACCATTTTCGGTGCGTCCACGCCGGGGCAATCCGCTTTACCGGGCTGGGCTTTCAGGAAGGGATTATCGGCAAGATAGACCCTGCGCTTTCCTTCAAAGGTGGCGTCAAAGCAAATTTGGCTGTCACTGACCCATCTGGGGTGCAGGTCACAGCGAACGTTGCCGCCGTATTTGAAGGGAGAAAATACCTTTGCGGCCGTTTTCACCGTATGCCCCTTCATAACATAGACGGATTGGACACGGGTACGGTTGGGGTATGTATCGGTGACGGTATAGGTGCCATCCGAAGAATAGGTGGGATGACCGTCCATAGCCAGAGAGTGCCACATTCTTTTACACTCCTTCGTGCGGTCGGTCATCAGGTAATAGCCCTTACCCCCGGGATTTTTATTCATATAGGAAAGGATCCGGTCATTTCCCTTCCAGCAGCAGTGGGAGACGAAATCATCGTCTGCCAGCACATAAGGCTCGGTGCCATCCAGATTGGCGGTCACCAGCCGGGTGTATTTCACGCCCTTTTGGAACCAGCGGTGAAGCACCATAAACCGCTTCCCATCGGGGCTGATCATCAGGTGGTTGACCTTGTGCTCCGCCCCTTCCATCTCGCAGCGAGGAGAGAGCTTTGCCAGATCCGTATACTTCATCACAGGGGTCACTTCCCCGGTGCTCAGCTCCAGCTTGTAAATGCAGGGCACATCCGGGCATAGCTCCGCCGCGGTCTTCTCCGGCAGGTTTTTGTAGCCATAGCCGGGACGCAGCCGGTGGAGCCGGGAAAAGTCCAGCGAAAGGGCAACGGTTTTATCCTCGGACATGGCATACACCGGGCAGCCGAGAACCTGCTCTTTTCCGGTGGACAGGGTCAAAATCACACTGACATAGCTGCCCTCCCGGAAATCATTGTATAGAATCCGCTCATCATCCAGCCATTGGAGCATACAGCCCTGCTGCACATTCCAGCTGTGGGTCACCGCCACCGTCTTTGCCGCTTGAGTCTGCACATCCACCACCAGAATTTCTGCCTTTTCCGCAGAGTCGGCAGATTTTGTGGTGGAGCTGACCCGGAGCATCAACGCCCGTTTTCCCTGAGAATCCAGGGGGGATTTATCATAGTAGCCGAAAAAATATTCCTTATCATCCTTTGGAGAGATACACCGCACATCGCCCACACATTTTTTCGGGCGGCGCAGCAGGTACATCCCTCTTTGATAAAGACCATATAGGGCATGGCGCAGCTTTTCATTTTTCAGCAGGTGGTCATGCACCCAAATCTCTACCTTATCAAAGGACATGGTATATTCTCCTCAGTCAATGGCCTTCAGCTTTTCAAATTCGCCGCCGGTCTTTTCATATTCATAGATCTTGGCATCCACCAGCAGGCGATACCAATAGCATTCAAAAAAGCAGTACAAAAAGCCCTCTTTTCCATCGAGAAAGCCCCCACGGAGGATGTAGGAGTAAAGAAACCACAGCCACGCCCGAAGGAACCGGGGTGCCTTGTAGTATACGCCGTACTTCTTCTTCCGCTGCTTCTGAACCAGCTTGTCCGCATGGGCGTTGATGGCATCGCCACGGGTGTAATCGATATAATCCATCATCTCCCGGGTGGCGTACCAGTTGTACCGGCGGATATGGCTGTCCAGGTCCTTGAAGTCGTAGTGGAGGAACCGGTGCTTTGCCATGACGGACCGCCCTTGGTTCAGGACGCTGTGGGCATCCCGGCGTTTATCCTCCAATCGACCGCAGGCATGCTTGAACAGCATCATCTTACGCTTCTTTCTCAGACCGTGCTTGATGCACCGCCCCAGAAAGAAATAGTCTGCCTCGATGGTAATGCCGCAAATGTCCTCATCTCCATTGGAAATGATTTCTTCCAGCTCCCGGTTCAGCTCCGGGGTAAACCGCTCATCCGCATCCAGCCGGATGACCCACTGGGTATCGATGCTGCCGTTGTCCAGCCCCCAGTTGAACTGTTTCGCGTAATATTCAAATTCATGGAAAACCACATCGGCACCGTTTTCCTTTGCCAGCTTCACCGTATCGTCGGTGGAGCCGCAGTCGATGACCAGTGCCCGTTTTGCAAAGCCCTGAATGGATTGCAGGCACTTTACAATGTTCTTTTCCTCATTTTTCGTCATAATAATGGCGGTTGCGTCAATCATTTTGAAGCCTCCGTCCTGGCTATGGATTCTTCCAGGGTATAGTTCCGATAATTCTGTGGGTACTCGCTGAGAGACCGATCATAAGTCATAGACCCAAAGGCCTTATTGACCAGAGGGGTGACATGGCTCAAAAGCTTCAAAAGCCAGGCAAAGCCCTTGACCAGCGGAAGCTTCTTATTGTGCCGGGCTGCGATTTGCTTGACCATCACAGAGGTGTTGCTATAGCTTTCGTTCTGAGGATGGAAAATGCCCTGCTCCCGGTTGTCGATCATCAGACGGACAAACTCCGTCAGATTGCCCACATAGAGCATGGACCGCTGATTATCCACATAAGGAAACAGCGGCAGCTTTCTTGCCAGTCTTGACAGCACCGGGTAATTCCCCTTACAGCCCTCCCCGTAGATCATGGGTGGGCGCAGGATCACCACCTTGAAGTCGGCATCCTGCAAGGGCAGAATTCCCTTCTCTGCCTGCAGCTTGCTGTCGCCGTAAAAGCCGGAGGGGGCAGGAACGGTATCCTTCGTGATGTGCTTTTTCTTGCCGATGGGCGCACCGTCACCGTAGACGATGGCGGAGCTCATAAATATAAACTGCCCCACACCCTCTGCCTTTGCCTTCTTTGCCGTTTCCACCGCCAGATGGGTATTGACCTGATAGTATCGGTCCGCAGTCGCCTGGTCTGCTTTTCCGCTGTCCACATGGGCAATGCCGGCAACATGGAACACCGTATCAAAGCCGGAAAAATCCACCTGCTTCCAGGCGTCCCCCAGCATATCCTGGGTGTGGACACTGTATGCTTCCGGGAACCCCTTCAAATGGTTCTCCAGACTGGTTCCGATAAAGCTGTCGGCCCCGGTGATCAAGATTTTCTTCATTTTTCCATTTTTTCCTTCTCCAGAGAACCGGTGCCGCCTTCTACCAAGCCTTTCTTGTGAATCACAGCGGAGACGGAACCAAAAACACACCTCATATCAAAGCCGAAGCTGAGCCGCCGGACATATTCTCCATCCAGCTTTGCCTTTACGGGGATCTCCAGCTCATCCCGACCGTTGATCTGCGCCCAGCCGGTAAGCCCCGGCAGCACATCGTTGGCACCGTACCGGTCTCGCTCCGCGATCAGATCATACTGATTCCACAGGGCGGGACGGGGACCCACCACGGACATCTGCCCCACAAAGATATTGAAGATCTGAGGCAGCTCATCCAAACTGGTACGGCGCAGAAATTTCCCGACCCGGGTGATCCACTGCTGGGGATTTTCCAGCAAATGTGTGGGAACATCCTTGGGGGTATCGATTCGCATGGTACGAAACTTCAATATTTCAAAATGTGACTTATGAAGCCCCACCCGTTTCTGCTTGAAAAAGACCGGCCCCGGAGAATCTAATTTAATGGCGATCACCAGTATCAGCAGCACCGGTGACAATATAAGTATCCCGAAAAATGATGCGATAATATCCAGTAATCGCTTAATGAATCTCTGATACATAAAGGACCTCTATTCCCATAATTCAAAAAATAAGCAGCAAAGGCAGAACACACCCAGCCCATTATCGCTTAATTATACTATATCTCAAAATCAATGTCAAGAAAACGCACATAAAATGTGCATTTTGCATGAGATACGCCCACCCTTTTTATGAAACATTCCATCTTGCGTCAAATCGAAGGATGTGATACTCTATAGACACAAAGAGGTGATCCTTATTAAAAGGTATCGTCTCTGGTCTCAGCTACATAAACTGGGCCGAAAAGCAAATGCATAAGCCACATTTGCTTCAGATGTCTCCTTCCCTTTCTTCCGATTACATAGATTTTTAGAAGTCATCCAAAAAATGAATGCCACGGAAGCAATTCAAACTTGTCACTGAAGGAGCATCTAATCCACAGAATTTGGAGGTTAACCAATGATCGAACCGAAGAACGCAGAGGAATGACCCTTGACTGTTTCAAACGCGAACGGTCAAGGGTCATTTCTTTTTTTGTTCCGATCAGCGAAGCAGACATGATCCTTCCACTTTTCTCACGATTCCCAGTTGTTTTCTCCGGAAAAGTATGATACAATATGACGGAATACGGCATAAAAAAAGATGATTCCTGTTTTTGGAGGGCATTATGGATAATAATTATACGTTTCGTTCCGCATTCAACGGTTTTAACCGGGAGGATGTGGTGCATTATATTGAATATATCAACTCCAACCATACCAATCAGCTCAACCAGCTGCGGGCGGAGCTGGCTGCCGTGCGGCAGGAGCAGGCTGGCGAAGCAGATTCCCAGAACGACGGGCAGGATCGCTATGCCCAGCTGGAGGAGCGGTGTGCCCAGCTGGAAGCCCAGCTGGCTGAGGTGACGGCAGAGCGTGACGCGGCCATCCAGTCCGCCAATCAGAGTGCCGCCCAGCAAGAAAGCTCCTCCAGGCTGTCAGGGTATGTGGAGGATGAGCTTGCGGCCTATCGTCGTGCTGAGCGGATGGAGCGTGAGACCCGGGAACGCATCGCCGCGCTGGAACGCTGCACCGAGGAAAAGACCCAGCGGCTGGAACGGGAGGCACAGGAGCGGGCCGATGCGATCTACTCCCACATCCGCAATATGCTTTCCGATGCCATTTCCAAGGCAGACACCGCCTCCTCTCAGCTGGGCTGTATGAGTGAACAGCTGTTCCTCCAGCTGGATGCCCTGCAAAAAGCTGTCGATGAGAGCAAGCAAGCTCTGAGCGAAGCGGCAGCCTCTCTGGAAACAGCAAAATGAGCCTTAGAAGGAGCGCAGGAATTGCGCTCCTTTTTATGTATAAAGGAGTTTACTATGATCATACGTCAGCCTCATTATTACAGCGGATTTCGCTGCCTTGCAGGTGCGTGTCCCGACAGCTGCTGTCAGGAATGGGATGTGCAGGTGGACAGCCTCAGTGCCCAGCGATACCAGACCCTCCCCGGTGCCTTAGGGGACGCAATTCGAGAACACCTGACGCAGGACGGGGACGGTTATTACCTGCAGATCACAGACCGCCGATGCCCCATGTGGCAGCCGGATGGTCTGTGCCGGATTCAGGCTCAGCTGGGAGAGGATGGGCTGTGTCAGGTCTGCCGGGAATTCCCCAGACTGCGGCATGACTATGGGGATTTTGTGGAGCTGGGTCTGGAGCTTTCCTGTCCGGAGGCTGCCCGATTGATTTTGACCGCCCCTCCCCTGCCCATGAAGGAAGAACAGGTCAGCGGCGGTTCTCAGCCGGAGTATGACCGGGAAGAGATGCAGACCCTTCTTCGCACCCGGAAGAAAGCCCTCTCCATCGTGGACCATCATCCGTTAAAAGAAGCCCTGCCGCTTTTGCTGTTGTATGGCTACCAAGCCCAGGAGGAGCTGGACGGCGGCGAGACCGCTCCGTGGGACCCTCAGCAGGAGCTTCGTTTCGCTGAACAGATGGCGGTGGATGCCTCCTGGGAACCGCTTCGCCGGTTTTACTCCACGCTGGAGCTGCTGACCCCTCGCTGGGAGGCACGGCTGAAAGAACCATCCACCGCCCACTTCCCTGCCGCCCTTGGGAATATGCTGCGCTGCGGCATCCAGCGGTACTGGCTGCAAGCCGTGTCGGATCTTGATCTGGTGTGCCGGGTAAAAATGCTTCTGGCCGGTGTCCTGCTGGTGGGGCATCTGGGAGGCGATCCGATCGAGACCGCCCAGCTGTATTCCAAGGAGATCGACAACAGCATCGACAATGTAGAAACCATTCTGGATAACGCCTACACCCACCCAGCCCTGACCGACCAATACCTGCTCAGTCTGATGAACAGCCTGCCGCTGTAGAAGGAGGCAAGCGTACCGCCCCCTTTGAAAAAAGTCTTGATTTTTTCATAATTTCCATTGACAAAGTGGGTATTTTGGGATACAAATATACCTGTCGTATTTCGACGCAAAACGCTATAGAAACGGGGGAGGATAATGTCTAAAGAACTCATCAGGCTCCGTGACCTTACCATGGAGTTCGACGGGGAGCGGATACTAGATAGTATCAATCTCTATATCAACGATCACGAATTTCTCACCTTGCTGGGTCCCTCCGGCTGCGGTAAGACCACCACACTGCGTATCATCGGCGGCTTTTTGTCACCGACCTCCGGCACGGTCATTTTTGACGGCAAAACCATCAATGACGTGCCCCCCTACAAGCGGCAGATCAACACAGTGTTTCAGCGGTATGCGCTGTTCCCTCATTTAAATGTGTTTGACAATATCGCTTTCGGGCTTCGGGTGGCGAAGCTGCCCAAGGAGGAGATCAACCAGCGGGTCAATCAGATGCTGGAGATCGTCAGTCTCAAAGGCTACGGTCATCGGAACATCTCTGCCCTCTCCGGCGGTCAGCAGCAGCGTGTGGCCATTGCCCGTGCTCTGGTGAACCGCCCCAAGGTTCTGCTTCTGGACGAGCCGCTGGGTGCTTTGGATCTGCGTCTGCGAAAGGATATGCAGAATGAACTCAAGCGCATCCAGCAGGCCATGGGCATCACCTTTATTTATGTGACCCACGATCAGGAGGA
>CAZENN010000033.1:15336-17228 GCA_964513605.1 uncultured Oscillospiraceae bacterium | reverse complement strand
TAGTGGCACTAGGACTTTCGGCTCCTTGGTCTGTGATAAAGTGTCAAAGATGGGAGTATAACACAGTTGCTTATTAGAAACAAGAATTTTTCCGGCCGTATAAGCAATAAAACAACCCCGGCATCCTTGCGGACACCGGGGGGATCGGAAAAATATTTATGTAACCAACAAAGATTACTTATCGGCCAGCTTGTTCAGGGGCTTGATGTCAATGCTCTTTCTGAACAGTGCCATAACTGCCAGCAGTACGAAGAATACCTTCTGCGCCAGATAGACGATATCCATGGTAAACACGCACAGACGATCCAAAGTGCTGGCATCAAACGTTTCATCAAAAATCCAGAGCATGTCCTGAATCATGTCCACAAAGTTGGGGATCAGATACACAACAAGATTGATTACGGAAACGGCAAGCAGCAGAGCAATGGACTTAACTGCTGCACGTCTGACGAAGTTCAGATCTTCAAACAGCAGGATGTAGCCAGCCAGTACCAGCGGTGCCAAATAGCCACCACCGAACAGAGCCACAAGGTACATAACCGCAGCGGCCACATTGGCAGGCAAGCCAAGTTTCGTTTTCAGCATAGTAAAACCTCTTTTCTAATTTTCTGCAACATATCCAACCGGAACGTGCTGGCTTTATTTTACCCCACATTAACTGAGATTGCAACACTTTTCTGTAAAAAAACGCAAAAAGGTTCTGATGTCTGAATTACCGCGCCATTCCCCTTCCCAAGAAATCACATTTACCGCCTCTTAAGAATCCTGCTTTTGCAGTACATAAGTCTCCTTGATCGCCTTATTTCCACCAACCATAGTCAATACGTCATCTTCTACTTCGTAAACAAATTCAGAATCCAATGCGTTTTCGTCATGAAAGTCAATGGATAACTTATCATCATCCAGCGTATAGGTAAAGCTATAATTGCCCTTGGGTACGATCAACGCTCCCTTGCCATCATCATAGAATTCATAGGTTGTCATAGAGTCCAGCTTCCAGCTTCCGACCACAGGGTTACGGGAGGTACAGCTGTGTATAATCAAAATCAGGGAGAGAACCAGCAACACAAGCGAACAGACCCCCATGAGCAGCACCAACAGCCTGCCATTCGATTGTTTGCGCTTTTTTCGCCGCCTTTGGGCAGGCTTCCGCGAATCCCGGGTCAGGAACCGCCCTTGATAGGATTTTCCTTGACTCGCGGCATTTTTTGAGTCCTGTACGGCAGCTTTGCGCTGGGGATCTCGGCTTGAATGAGAAGAACGCTGCTCAGTACGGGATCGATCCATATTCATTGTCATCACTCCTGAAGAAAATTTTTAGTTCCTTGCAAAAAATCGGGAATATGGAGTCTTTCGCCATCGTGTGAATGACAAATTCCTGAGCTTTTGTAAAGAACCAGGGTTGAATATCACAGAGGCGGCGGCGATGTTCTCGCCGCCGCCAAATGTGCGATTAGATATGATCAGTTCATGCTTTCAGGCTTATGCCATGAACTTCTTCTTGCCCAGAATAACAGTGCCGAAGATGCCGAAGACAGCAACCATCATCATAGCGATGTACAGCATCATGCCGTTGTTGCCGGTCTTGGGAATCTCCTCGGTGGGAGCATCGGGAGTCTGAGTGGGCTCGTCCGGAGTAGCGGTATCGCCGCCGGTGGTGGTGTCGTCGCCAGTGGTGGTGTCGTCGCCAGCAGTGGTGTCGTCGCCGGTGGTGGTGTCGTCGCCAGCAGTGGTGTCGTCGCCAGCAGTGGTGTCGTCGCCGGTGGTGGTGTCGTCGCCGGTGGTGGTGTCGTCGCCGGTGGTGGTGTCGTCGCCGGTAGTGGTGTCGTCGCCGGTAGTGGTGTCGTCGCCGGTGGTGGTGTCGTCGCCGGTGGTGGTGTCGTCGCCGGTGG
>CAZENN010000033.1:14026-15236 GCA_964513605.1 uncultured Oscillospiraceae bacterium | reverse complement strand
GTGGTGTCGTCGCCGGTGGTGGTGTCGTCGCCGGTGGTGGTGTCGTCGCCGGTGGTGGTGTCGTCGCCAGCAGTGGTGTCATCGACGGGCATTCCCTCGCCGCAAACATCACAGATACCGTCTTCGTCAGCATCAGCGTGACCCAGAGCCTCAACGTTCACGCTCTCCTTGTCGGTGATCTCGACAGAAGCAGTAGCGTCAGCGAACCACTTTTCACAGGTTTCGCAGCCGTAGTAGCCGATGGTGCCAGCCTCGGTACAGGTAGCAGTGCCCTCAACGGCAACCATGTTATGACCCAGAGCGGTGTCCTCGTCAACCACAGTCACAGCCTCGCCGCAGACGGTGCAGGTGCCGGTCTTGGTGCCGTTCTCGGTGCAGGTAGCGTCGTTGTTGGAGACATACTCCTCAACATTGTGACCCAGAGCTTCGCCCTCAGTCTCGCCGCAGGTTGCACAGGTCTTAGCGGTGGTGCAGGTTGCATCGATCCAGTCGTGACCCAGAGCGGTGCCCTCGTCAACTACGGTGTCGGTCTCGCCACAGGCAGCACAGGTAGCGGTCTTGGTGCCGTCAGCGGTGCAAGTTGCGTCGTTGTTGGAAGCGTACTCGCCGAAGCTGTGACCCAGAGCGGAGCCCTCGTCAGCAACGGTTACGGTCTCGCCACAGGTAGCGCAGGTAGCGGTCTTGGTGCCGTCAGCGGTGCAGGTTGCATCGCCGTTGGAAACATACTCGCCGAAGCTGTGACCCAGAGCGGTGCCCTCAGTCTCGCCGCAGGTTGCACAGGTCTTAGCGGTGGTGCAGGTAGCATCGGTCCAGTCGTGACCCAGAGCAGTGCCCTCGGCGGCGACGGTGTCGGTCTCGCCACAGGTAGCACAGGTAGCGGTCTTGGTGCCGTCAGCGGTGCAGGTTGCGTCGTTGTTGGAAGCATACTCGCCGAAGCTGTGACCCAGAGCGGTGCCTTCGTCAGCTACGGTGTCGGTTTCGCCACAGGTAGCGCAGGCAGCGGTCTTGGTGCCGTCAGCGGTGCAGGTTGCATCGTCGTTGGAAACATACTCGCCGAAGCTGTGACCCAGAGCGGAGCCCTCGTCAGCTACGGTGTCGGTCTCGCCACAGGTAGCGCAGGCAGCGGTCTTGGTGCCGTCAGCGGTGCAGGTTGCGTCGTCGTTGGAAACATACTCGCCGAAGCTGTGACCCAGAGCGGAGCCCTCGTCAG
>CAZENN010000033.1:0-13926 GCA_964513605.1 uncultured Oscillospiraceae bacterium | reverse complement strand
CGTCGTTGGAAACATACTCGCCGAAGCTGTGACCCAGAGCGGAGCCCTCGTCAGCAACGGTGTCGGTTTCGCCACAGTTAGCGCAGGTAGCGGTCTTGGTGCCGTCAGCGGTGCAGGTTGCATCATTGTTGGAAACATACTCGCCAAATGCGTGGTCGCAGGCACCGGGAGCAACAGTAACCACATCACTGGTGATATTGACGTTGGTAACTTCCTCGATGTCATCATCGTAGGCCCACAGTTCCTCCAATCCGATCTGGTAATCACCGGCTGCATCAACGGTGCAGGAGAAGGTCAGCAGGACAGTACCTGCGGCAACCTCAGCACCCTTGTAGTCGTAGCCGGACCAGAGCATCATATTCTCAGTCCAGTCGACTGCGGCCCAGCCCAG
This sequence comes from uncultured Oscillospiraceae bacterium, assembly GCA_964513605.1. GTDB lineage: Bacteria > Bacillota > Clostridia > Oscillospirales > Oscillospiraceae > Faecousia. The sequence continues at coordinate 13,535 of CAZENN010000033.1, read as the reverse complement.
ATACTTCTGCAGACCCTCGGGGATGGCAGCAGAGCCTGCAACATAGGTCATGCCCTCGGGAATAACCAGATTGAACTGCAGAGCAGAGATGCCCATACCGACAGCCTCAGCGGTAATGGTGTAATCGACGGTATCACCGGCGGTCAGCTCAGTAGCGGATGCGGTGATCTGAACGTTGAAGGAAGGTTCGGCAGCAGCAGCTACGGTAATCTTACCGTAGGTCAGCTCAACGGGCATCTCCTCGATGTCGTCGTCGTAAGCCCAAGCTTCTTCCAAGGTGACCTCATGCTCACCGGGTGCGTCAACGGTGCAGGAGAAGGTCAGCAGGACGGTGCCCTCGGCAACCTCTGCGCCCTTGTAGTCGTAGCCGGACCAGAGCATCATATTCTCAGTCCAGTCAACTGCGGGCCAGCCCAGATATTTCTGCAGACCCTCGGGGATGGCAGCGGAGCCAGCAACGTAAGTCATGCCCTCGGGGATGACCAGGTTGAACTGTAAGGCGGACAGACCGGAGCCGGATGCATGAGCGGTGATGGTATATTCAACCGTATCACCAACAGCCGGATCGGTTACGGACGGGGTGGTCTGGATGGCAAAGTAAGCACCCTCTGCGGAAACAGCGGGAACCACGGACAGTACCATGGCCAGAACCAGAAGCAGTGCAAGCAGTTTCTTTTTCATATGTAACCTCCATTTTTATTATGTGCAATTATTGATAACCAATAATCATCACCAAAAGAACGAACCGGAATCACCGGCGAACTGTGCAAAATAGCGCACAGACGCAGTTTCCGGGACTACTGGGATTAGTATACACTACCCCTTCTCAAAAATCAAGTCAAAACGTAAAAAATCCCATTGAATAAAAAGATATTTTCCAGCTTATTTGCCAGATATTCCGCATTGCGACAGATTCCGTCCCGGATGCTCCTTATCCGCGCTTCCTTTTCAGCAGCAAAAGCACGACAGCGACCACAGCCACCGCGGCACCAGTCAGCAGGAGCGGCAGTACCCATCCATTGTCTCCTTCCTCCGCTTTTTCATCGGTCTGCTCTGCCGCATTGTCCTGTGCGTCGGATTGGATTCCCTGTGTCTGAGGCTGGGTATCCGCTTCTTGCGTTGAGAGTTCGGTCTGCTCCGGTTCATTGTCCTGTGCGCCCGTGGTGGCTTGAGGTTCTTGGGACACAGATTCCGTTTGCTCCTGCCCAGCCGTGTCTTGGGTCACGGGTTTGGTTTGCTCCTGTTCATCGGTCTGCCCGGCCGTGGTGGTTTCCGTTTCTTGGGTCACTGTCTCATCAGCGTCAGACTCCTGTGGTACTTCCTCAGGCTGTGTCACCTGGGACTGGTTGCCGCTGCTTTCTTCGGTAGGCTCAGGCTCCTGAGTCGGCTGTGTACCGCTCTGCTGATTTTGCTCATCCTGGGTCTCCGATGCTCCTTCATTGGACACACTCAGCGTATCAAACTGCACCAAGGGGGTAAATTCCATAAATTCGGAATCAAAGGGCATGACATCCACCAGTGTGACTTGATGGCTGCCGGCAGTCTCAGCAACGCAGGCAAAGGTCAGCAGCACTGTCCCCTTGGCAATGGTCACGCCCACATCGTTATAGTAAGTAAATCGCATGACCCCTTCCGTCCAGTCAGCCGCGGCCACTCCCAGCTTGTCCCGCAGTCCCTCGGGCGTTGCGCCGGAACCGGAAACATACCGCATACCATCCGGAATCACAAGGTCAAATTGCAGTGCGACTACATCCTCTCCCTCAGCTACCACGCTGTAGTATACCGTATCTCCCACAGCTGCTTGCTGCTGAGAGGGCTGGACACGAACGCTGAAACGAGCCTCCTGCGCAGCATGGACCGGAAGGGCTCCAAAAGCGAAAACGCATACCAGCAGCCATACAAATATTCTTTTCTTCATAGTGACGCTCCTTCTCTTTTCGGCATGGTGAAGCCCCGGTAAGGACGGGTCGCCTCCCATGCCGTTTTCTCTATTCCTTATATATATACTTCCTTATATATACTTGCAGTTCATTCTACCACATCTCCGGCATCATGGCAAGGGGGTGAGAAACAGAAGAGTCAAAAAGAAAAATACGGATATTGGGCTTTGTCTTGTTATGCGGAACGGTCGGGGGTTATTCAAACACCATGTTGGGAAAGATCCGTTCCATGCGTTCATTGGGGAACCTTGCGTCGATGAACGCCCAAAATTCATTTGCCGGTTCGATCATATCCAGCCTTTGAGACCAACGGAATACCGCAAGCACCGTCACAACGGCATTGAATATAAAGAAACCCAACAAAACCCAAGTCATGACCTTGCCGAATTTCTCCGGCAGCTTCAAGATCAGTTTCGCCGTCCAAGGGTAAACGGTCTTGACCCAAAATACCCCCAGGATGCCCCAGAAGACACAGTAAAGCAGGCAGACCCTCCCGTTTATGTTAAAGGGCATATCGCTGTAATCCCAGGATTTGGAACCAAAGAAGAACTCCTGCCCCCAGGAACAGACATATTCCACCACACCGCCTACAAGAAAGCCGCCGAAAAAGGATCGCCACCGCCCTTTGTTTCGGAAACCGTATAATGCCAACGTCATGGCAATGGCACCGGCACCATACAGCAAATTGAAAGGTCCGTACACCAGTCCTGCTCTGCTTTCTATGTAGCCACGGGTCAGCAGGCACCACAGCATTTCAACCACCACGCCGACAAAACTGCCCATATAGCCGATCATCAACAGCTTGTAGATATTCAGCCCTTTGGCGAAATGAGCCTTGCGGCTTTCCTCCAAATCGATCACCGCATTTGCCGGTGTTTTTGGTATCAGCTTTCTTTTTCTTCCCTTGGTCAGGTCTCTATATCTTGCGGATAACTCGTCCATGACGGTGATATTTTGCTGGTAGGCACGGGCAAGGTTGTTTCCGGTCCGTCGATAGGAGCGGAGTTTACTTTGGACAGTTTCGGCGTATTCCCCGGGGTCATCCGATGCCGTCATATCCACATAAAGTGCCTGCAGCTCCTCCTGGGTTTCCTCCAGAGTGGAAAGAAGTGCCTCACTGTCCTTTTCCGGCGCAGTCACCAGATCCGTTGAAGCTCTTTCTTCATACGGTCTTAATTTTATCTTCATTGCGACTCCTTTCCCATTCCAACCGGCGATGCCTACACAGAACGCTGTTTGTCAAATAGTCGCAGATATACTCGGAAGCGTTTTTCTGTTCCATCTGTGTAAATCCTTCTGCCATCCGGGTTCGTTTTCCGGCATCCCGCATCAACGCAAGGACGCCATCTGAAAGCTCCGCGATGCTCCCTCCCGAAACGGCGGTGTCCCTATCCACAAAGAAACGGCAGTTATGCTCTTCACAGCCTGCCACCGCATCCACAAAGACCATCGGAAGCCTCTTGGTTCCGGCTTCTGTGATGCTGATACCGCCGGGTTTGGTCAGATACAGGTCGGCACTGTCCATAAGTCCGGAAACATGATCCACATAGCCTCGGATATGTACATTGGCATGATCGGCATAGCGTCTTTCCAGTCTTTTCTTCATCCGCTTATTGGTGCCGCATACGACTGTCATTTGTTCATTTTCGCCAAGTGCTTTCGCCAACTGCCGCACAAGCAGGTCAATAGGTCCGCAGCCCATGCTTCCGCACATCACCAGCAGGTGGGTATGTCCCTCGCAGATGCCTTCCGCTCTTTTTGCGGATGCCCTGTCCATTCCTTCATAAAACATCTGTCGGACCGGAATCCCACTGGATACCAGCTTGCTCTCCGGGAGACCGCAGTGGACGTATTCTTCCCTCAGAGACTCATCCGGAATGAAATAGACATCCAGATCGCTTGCCTCGGTGGAAGGGCTGCAGGTATAATCCGTTCCCACAAAGGCGGTCCCAAATTCCTTGCGGCAGTATTTCTTCGCCTCCGTCAGCATAAGTCCCGCAAAAACATGGGTACAGATCACCGCGTCAAAATCTCCGGCTTCTATATATCTTCCAAGTCTTTCCTTACCGGAGCAGAGATAATTATAAAGAAATGAGCCTTTTTGAAAGATTTTCACATGATTTTCCGAATAACGGTAGCCCCAGCGAAACAACCCCGGCACATGCCTGTATATAATGGTATGCCCCTTTGACAGCAGCTTTGAGGTGGAACGGGAGATAAACAAAAGCGCATCTTCCATCACACAATAATGCCCCTTGCTGTCAAAGACCTCCTTCAATGCCTTGGCGCAGGAATTATGCCCTTCGCCGGTGTTGCAGCTCAGAATCAGAATTCGCATCATCCTTTTCCTTTCTCTCTTTACCGTCCCCCTTCGCCAACAAGCCCCGATAGAATCGGATGTAAAGAAAAAGAGACAGCAGCATCATGACACCGCAGACCAAAATCAGCCCATTGGCAAGTCCGTCGGGTATGCCGGGAATCAGAATCAGCACCATCATGACCACATAAAGCACAAGGGTATTGACTTTTCCGTACCACTTGGCACTATTGACGGCGTTCTTTTTTCGAATCACAAGATATCCCATTGCCGCCATGATCGCTTCCTTTACCACAAACAGTCCAATCAGGGCGTACATGAGCTTATATCTCACCGTAAGGCAGATGATCACGGCTCCCTGGGTCAATTTATCCGCAACCGGGTCCAGAATTTTTCCAAAATCCGAGACCATATGAAAGCGTCTGGCAATAAAGCCATCTACGATATCCGTCAGTCCCGAAACCAGAATCATCACCGTTGCCACGGTAAAATTTTGCTTTACACAATACAGCCAGATGATCAGCGGAATGAGTGCCAATCTCACAAGGCTGAGCAAATTGGGAATGGTCAAAACCTGGTCTTTTTTAAATACTCTGTGCATTTTATATCTCTCCTTACCTGATACTGCTTTCTGACGCAAATATTAAATTGCTAATCACACCGAGTCCTCTTTCTGTTCCAGTATGCTCATAAATTCTTCACCGGTAATGGTTTCATTTGTGTAAAGATACTGTGCAAGCTGGTCCAGCTTTGACTTGTTTTCTATGATGATCTGCTTTGCCTTTTCATACTGCCGCTTTACAAGGGCAACTACCTGTTTATCGATTTCCCTTGCGGTATCCTCCGCACAGGAAACAGACACATCGCCGCCAAGATACTGATTGGTCACTGTTTCAAATGCCACCATTCCAAAATCATCACTCATGCCATATCGAGTGATCATCGCTCGGGCGAGCTTGGTTGCCTGCTCAATATCATTGGACGCACCGGTGGTGACCGAGCCTACCGCCACTTCTTCCGCAACACGACCGCCGGTGTAGGTTGCAATCTTATTCTCAATTTCTTCCTTGCTCATAAGATAGTGATTTCCCTCATCCACCTGCATTGTGTAGCCCAACGCACCCGATGTACGAGGCACAATGGTAATTTTTTGCACAGGCGCGGAATTGGTCTGCTTTGCGGCAACAAGGGCGTGTCCAATTTCGTGGTACGCAACGATCATTTTTTCCTTATCCGTAAGAATCGCATTTTTCTTTTGATAGCCCGCAATTACCACCTCAATGCTTTCTTCCATATCTGCCTGCGTTGCAGCTTTTCTTCCTGCACGGACGGCGTGCAGTGCCGCTTCATTGATGATATTTGCAAGCTCTGCTCCCGAAGCACCGGAAGCCATACGGGCAATATGGATGTAATCGATATCAGGAACCGTCTTGATTTTCTTGGCATGGACCCGTAAAATTGCCTCCCTGCCCTTCAGGTCCGGCAGTTCCACAGGCACACGCCGATCAAAACGACCGGGACGGGTCAAGGCAGGATCAAGAGATTCCGGACGGTTGGTTGCAGCGAGAATGATCACTCCCGTGTTTCCTTCAAAGCCATCCATTTCGGTCAGAAGCTGATTGAGCGTCTGCTCACGCTCATCGTGACCGCCGCCCACATTACCGGAGGTTCGCTTTCCACCAATCGCATCGATCTCATCGATAAACACAATACAGGGGGCTTTCTCCTTCGCTTGTTTGAACAGATCCCGAACCTTTGAGGCTCCCATTCCCACAAACATCTCCACAAATTCCGAACCGGACATACTGAAGAACGGAACGCCCGCCTCTCCTGCTACCGCCTTTGCGAGCATTGTTTTACCCGTACCCGGAGGGCCTACCAAAAGAATACCCTTGGGCATCTGGGCACCGATTTCAGTGTATTTTTGCGGATTGTGCAGATAGTCCACCACCTCCTGCAGGCTTTCCTCGGCTTCGTCCACGCCCTCCACATCATCAAATTTAATGCCACCGGAGGATTTGACATACACCTTGGCATTGGACTTACCCATATTGAACGCCATTGAGCCTGAACCGCCACCGGCTTTTTCCATCATTTTCCTTGACAAAAACTGCCCGATGATCACGAAAATCACGATCGGCAGAACCCATGTCGCCAAAAAGCTCAGCAGCCAGTTCGGTTCTTCTATGATCTCACTGGCAAAGTCAGCACCTGCTTGATGCAGCCGCTCGGTAAGATTCGGGTCATCCATGATGCCGGTTTTGTAATACTTTTCCTCCGCCTTGTCGGTAAAAACGATCTGATTCGTCTGAACATCGACCTTGCCAATGTTTTGTTCCTCGGTCATGGTCATAAAGGTTCCGTAATCCACCTCTTTCACCTGACGCTCAGAAAACCAGGGCAATACAATCGAATTGAAAAGGACAATGACCAGCAATACGATTCCATAGTAGAATATCAATGGCTTTCGGGGACGCTTGACTTCATTCACAGTTTTTTCCTCCTTTTTCTTATTTTACGACATGGTAAGCTTATCAAGAAAATCTAAACAAAAAAGAAACTATCATTCACTTTGAAAAAGTTCACTTTTTATTTATAATCTCCGGCTATACTGGAAAGGAACATAATAGACTGGGAGGTATCGTGATGTTTCATATTCTTGTTGTGGATGATGATAAGCACACACGAATGCTGCTGAAAGCGATTTTACAAAGTGAACACTACACCGTTACCACTGCCGGGAACGGAGAGGAGGCTCTTCCGATTCTGGACAGGGATCATATCGATCTCGTGGTCCTCGATGTGATGATGCCGAAAATGGACGGCTATCAGTTTACCGAGCTGATCCGTCAGACCAACAATGCTCTCCCCATTCTGATGGTGACCGCCAAGGCTCTGCCTGCCGATGAAAAGAAGGGATTTCTTGTGGGAACGGATGATTACATCACCAAGCCCATTAACAAGGACAAGCTGCTGATGCGCATTAAGGCTTTGCTCAGAAGGGCACAAATCGTCAACGAGCAAAAAATCGTCATCGGAGATGTAACGTTGGATTATGTTAACCGCTCTGTCACAAGAAACGGCGAAAGCCAGACCCTGCCCCAAAAGGAATTTTTGCTTCTATATAAATTGCTGTCTTACCCGGGGCAGATCTTCACCCGTATCCAGCTCATGGATGAGATCTGGGGAATGGAAAGTGAGGTCGGATGGGAGACGGTGACGGTACATGTGGGAAGACTCCGGAAACGGTTTGCCGGATGGAAAGAATTTGAAATTGAGTCTGTTCATGGTTTGGGATACAAGGCGGTAAAAAAGGTATGAACAGAGAGGAACATAAAAATCGATTCGCACTGGCCGTGCTGGTATCCTTTTTCGTATTTGTAGTCATAGCGGCAGCCTTGGGGCTTTCGATCATCGCTATTTACCTTTTGCTGCGGATGGACATCATCGATACCATTGAAGGACACCTGAAATTCCGGGATGTGTGCCTGTTCATGTCCTGCATCAGTATGACCATAGGCTTTGCCATTACCATGCTCACCAGCAAGATCACCCTGAAGCCCTTCAATCGAATCATCAATCAGCTCAATCGATTAGCCAAAGGTGATTTTCAGGCAAGGCTCCACTTCGGAAAGCCCATCACCAATCATCCCGCATTTAAAGAAATCGAAAACAGCTTCAACCGTGCCGCTGAGGAGCTTGGGCATACGGAAATGCTTCGCAACGATTTCATCAACAACTTCTCCCACGAATTTAAGACCCCCATCGTCTCCATTGCCGGTTTTGCCAACCTCCTGCGCTTCGGCGATCTTTCACAAGAAGAAACCCAGGAATATCTTCAGGTGATCGAAGAGGAGTCCCTGCGGCTGTCCTATATGGCAACCAATGTTCTGAATCTGACGAAGGTGGAAAACCAAAAGATCCTTACAGATGTGGCAAGGTACAATTTATCCGAGCAGCTGCGCAGTGCCGTTCTGTTGCTTGCGGATAAATGGCAGCAAAAGGATCTGAAAATGGATATTGACTTTGGGGAGCATTTCATTGTGGCAAACGAAGAATTGCTGAAACAGGTGTGGATCAATCTTCTTGATAACGCGGTAAAGTTCTCCCCTTCCGAAGGCACGGTCTGTATAAAGATCACAGAGGATGTGGACAAGATCTATGTTGCCATTTCCAATCAAGGAAAGGAGATTCCCCAGGACAGCCTGACCCGGATCTTTAACAAATTCTATCAGGCAGATGAATCCCATTCCTCCGAAGGCAACGGCATTGGTCTTGCGATCGTAAAAAAAGTCACCGAGCTGCATAACGCCCAGGTTCTGGTAATAAGCGAACAGGGAACCACAACTTTTACAGTGGCGATTCCCAGAAAGCCGGATTGACCGGTATCACAAAAGTCAACGTGTAAAACTACCGCAATTTCATACTCCGCTATTGAAAAATCGGTACCAATGCGATATAATAGGCTGGATTGTGATAGAAATTTCAAAACCATCGGAAATAAGGAGACATCAGAGATTATGAAATTAGGAATCGTAGGACTGCCCAATGTGGGAAAGTCCACCCTTTTTAATGCTATTACCAATGCAGGCGTTCCTGCGGATAATTATGCCTTTTGTACCATCGACCCCAATGTGGGTGTGGTGTCCGTCCCCGATGAGCGGCTGGACTGGCTGGCTGACTTTTATCAGCCCAAGAAGCATACCCCGGCAGTGATCGAGTTCGTAGACATTGCAGGTCTGGTGAAAGGTGCCTCTAAGGGTGAGGGTCTGGGCAATAAGTTCCTGTCCAACATCCGCACCACCGACGCCATTGTTCATGTGGTCCGCTGCTTTGAGGACTCCAACGTGACCCATGTGGAGGGCAGCACCGATCCCCTGCGGGATATCGACATCATCAATCTGGAGCTGGTGATGGCGGACATGGAGATGGTGGAGCGGCGCATTGATAAGTGCCAGAAGGCAGCCAAGGGCGGCGATAAGCGTTTTGTTCGGGAAGCACAGGTCTTCTCTGGCCTGCTGGAGCATCTGAACGAGGGAAAGCTGGCACGGACCTTTGACTGTGACGATGAGGATCGGGCACTGATCGGCACCTCCGATCTGCTGACTTTGAAGAAGACCATTTATGTTGCAAACCTTGCCGAGGATGAGATCAATGAGCCGGAAAGCAACCGCCACTATATGGCAGTCAAGGCACTGGCAGAAGAAGAAGGCAGTCAGCTTTTGCCCATCTGCGCCAAGCTGGAGGCAGATATTGCCGAGCTGGATGACCCGGAGGAAAAGGTCATGTTCATGGAGGAGCTGGGTGTTGCCGAATCCGGTCTGGATCGGCTGATCAAGAGCAGCTATGCACTGCTGGGTCTGATCTCCTTCCTCACCGCCGGCTCCGACGAGTGCCGTGCATGGACCATTAAGAAGGGCACCAAGGCACCCCAGGCCGCCGGTAAGATTCATACCGACTTTGAGCGTGGCTTCATTCGTGCTGAGGTCATCGCCTTTGAGGATATGAAGACCTGCGGCACCATGGCAGCAGCAAAGGCAAAGGGTCTTGTCCGCAGTGAGGGCAAGGAATATGTGATGAAGGACGGCGACATCGTCAACTTCCTTTTCAATGTATAAAAAGAACGCCCCCGGAGGCTCCCAAATATGGGAACTTCCGGGGGATCATTTTATGAAATGGTTTACAGCGTCAACCCAATGTTAAGCCTGACGCTTCATACGGCTGTGCAGCAGCTCCAGAACCTCAGATGTGATCTCCGGACGACGAAGTAACGCTTCCAACAGAGCGCAGGGCTCGGGTTTATACCGGTGGCTGAAAATAACAGCCGCATAATATTCTTCCCTTGTCATAGTGGGTTCGAAAATACGACCATAGGTCTTGCTGCGCCGGACAACGCCCGCCTCGCAAATGATTCCCTTTTTCAGCAGGCCGTTGAGCAGAATATGAACCGAGCTGTCTTTCCAGGATTTTTCCCTGTACTCCAGTAAATCAGACCGGGACAGAGGCTGCTGTGCTCCCCAGAATACATCCATGATCTCCATTTCACTTTTTGTCAGTTCCATTGGCATCTCCTCCCTTATTTCCATATTATACACAGCTTTACATAATATGTCAAACAGATTTCTTGTTTATTTTATATTTTTCGTGATAATTTAAAAATTTAAGAATTAGAAACAGCTACCCCGACAAACCAGGACATTGCCGATTTGTCGGGGTACATTATAAATTACTCTGCGAAAATTTCTTCCAGAATCTTCCGGTTCGCTTCAAAGTCGATTTTCAGCTGACACCACAGCTTCATACCCTCCGAAACCTTGACATAACCGGTCTTGAAGGTACCGTCCACCGGGATACGCATGGTATCCACCTGGGAGCCGGAGAGCATGGGGAACAGATCCAAGGCGTAGCTGACGATCTCCGACTGGGACATATTGGTGGTCAGGTAGGGCAGCAGGTCATAGATCGCGGTCAGCATCTCTGTCTGGCTCAAATCCTTGTATGCCTCGATCAGAGACAGCATAACCTTACGCTGACGCTCTGCACGGTTGTAGTCATTATCAATGGAGCGCAGACGGGCGTACAGCAACGCCGTTTCGCCGCTGAGGTGGCACATTCCCTTCTGCACATAGCTGTGACCGGCTTCCTTGAGGTACTTCGCCTCCGCACTGGTCAGCTCGATATCCACGCCGCCCAGATAATCAATGATGTCCTCAAAGCCGGAGAAATCCACCTCCAGGTTGCCGTCGATCTCAATGCCGTAATGATTGTAAAGGGTCTGGTTCAACAGGCTCATACCGCCGTAGGCATAGGCGTGGCACAGCTTGGTGGCACCGTAGCCGGGGATCTGAACGTATTCGTCACGCATAAAGGAGGTCAGCGTGATGGTACCCTTACTTTTATTAAAGGTGATCAGCATCATGGAGTCGGATCGCTGTCTGCCCTGACCTTCCCGGGCATCCTGTCCCACCAGCAAGATGTTTACAATATGCTCACCTTGACCCTTATGCTGAACGTTTTCCTCAAAAGTAATGTCTTCCTCGTTGAAGATGGGGTCCGAGTTGTCCGGATCGATCTGCTCCGCTTCCTCCAATGCAAGGCTCTCCGCCTCCTCAAGGGAGATCGTGGAGTCGTCATTGTCGTAATTGATGCGATCAAGCACACCAAATTTCAAAGCAAGAAAAGCACCAACACCTAAAATCAGTATCAGTGACAGAATGACACACAATACGATCAGCGTCACCCGTGCTCCCTTTTTGGACTTACGCTTCTTGTTCTGATTATCGGGATTCTTTTGCTGTTCAGCCATCCCACAATTCCTCCTAATCCATTATGATTTATTCTCATTTCAGATTATTATACCACCACTGTAACAATAAAACAAGTGTCGTAATGATGAATTTAGTGCAAATATTGCTCCCAATATATAGCATTATGTAGATACAGGGCAGCGGATAGAAACCTCCGCCGCCCTGTTTTGTTTCATCTTTTACGGAATAAAGAAATCAAACCAATCTTCAATGCTGCCATCCACCGAGGGCTGCGTGGGTGTGGTGGGTTGGGTATCGGCAGCAGAATCCGACTGTTCCCTGGGTCTTTCATCCAGTGTGACAGAAAGGATCTTTTCCGAACCGCTGCGATAAACGGTGACCGTAACGGTCTCCCCTGCTTTAAACTTATTCAAGGCACGGGAAAGGTCGTTCAGATTCCCCACTTCGTAACCACCCAGGTTCACAATGATATCCTGAACCTTTATACCTGCCTTTTCCGCACAACTGCCCTCGGTGACCTCACGCACCAGGACACCATTGGGAAGACCGTAAAGCTCCGCCGCATCCTCATCTACAGCAGAAACGCTGATGCCCAGATATCCGCCGGTAATATAGCCATATTCTCTCAAATCATTGAGCATTCCCAGCACATCATCCATAGGAATCGCAAAGCCAATGCCCTCAATGGTCGCACCGGAGGTGGTGGTTCCGGAATACTTGGCGGAGGTAATGCCGATGACCTCCCCCTTCATATTGAACAAAGGACCGCCGGAATTGCCGGGGTTGATAGCGGCATCCGTCTGGAGCATGTTGATCTGCGTACCGTCGGTGGCAACGATCCGATCCTTGGCACTGATATAACCCACCGTCAAGGTAGATGCCAGCTCACCCAGCGGATTGCCGATGGCTGCCACCTGCTCGCCCACCACCAGATCGGCAGAAACGCCCACCGTAACCGGTGTCAGACCCTGGGCATCCACTTTGATCAGGGCAATATCATTGGCTTCATTGCCGCCGATGTAAGTGGCATCGTAGGTGGTGCCGTCATAGGTAGAGACCTCCAGCTTGGTCTGACCCTCTACCACATGGTAATTAGTCGCCACATAGCCATCCTCAGACAGGATAAAGCCGGAGCCGGAGGATGAGGTCTGCATGGACTGACCGTAGCTGGTGGTCGTACCGGTACAGTTGATCGCCACCACCGAATTGACACACTGGGCATAGACCTGTGCAGGAGTCATGTAAGTATCAGGGGTGGTCTGCACGGGGGACTGGACTTCCGGCACCGCCGTATCCGGGGTAGTCTGGCTGGGCTGCTGGACGGTATTGCTCTTATTCTGGTCAATAGAACTTTGCAGCTCACTCTTTGCCAGATTCAGCTTTTCCTCGTAGGATTGGGAAAGCAGATCATTCTGCTCCTTCCAGTAGGCATTCAGGGATGCGATCACCACACCGCAAATCACTGCTGCCACCACCGCCGAGGCCGCCGCTGAGATCAGGATATTCAGCCAAGTTTTCTTGCCGCCGGAGGATTTGGGCGGCTTGGCAGGCGAAATCACCTCTCCGGCGGGAATGGCCTCCGACTCCGGGTAATTCCACGGCTTCCCTTTTACGGAACCACCGGCAGGCTCTGCCTTGGGTTCAGCCGCTGATGAGTAGGAAGAACCTCCAACGGTAGATTCCCTCCGTCCGACTCCTTCTCCACGGTAAAGCCGCTCCTGCGACTGGGTATAGGGCATAAAGCTGGGTGGCTGCGCATCCTCAGCGGGGTGGTTTTCGGGCTGCACATTCTCGCCCGTTTCCCGCTGGGGGGTCTCATTGTATTCATCGAAGTCCATGGTGGTACCTCCCTGTCTTTAATCTATATCATAATAAATAGAAAATATGACAAAAATATGACTGTATACAAAACGTTTTTTTAACTGATTATACTCTTTTTTCCTATCTGCGTCAATAGAAAATGCGGCAGCCGAAGCCACCGCATTGGACAATTACTTTCTCCGGAAGGAC
>CAZENN010000032.1:2644-17417 GCA_964513605.1 uncultured Oscillospiraceae bacterium | reverse complement strand
CATCTCACTCGTAATGAGAAGGTCGCCTGTTCGAGTCAGGTCACTAGCTCCACAAAACATCCCGGAAACAAAGCGTTTCCGGGGTGTTTTATATCATTTTTCCAATTTTTAATTATTTTTGTTATGCTCAGCTTTCTCCATGTTACAGATTTGTTGCAAACCATCAGGTTTTTCAACAACTTTTTATTTAAATTTTAATTTTCCTCTTGCATTATTCCACCACTGGTGGTATAATGTCCACAGCTTATGTATTGGAGGCCAGTTATTATGGTCAATCACAGCTTTGCTGCACAGTTTTACTTTAGCTACTATTACTTTTTTAGCCAGAAAAAGTAATAGCGATTTGTGTTGCAAAGATTACCGCAGAAGCTGAATTTGTTTTCCATGCACCGCACAGGATCGCTCCCGTGCGGTGCTATTTTTTGTTAGGAGATGTTAATTATGATCGCAATTCTCAAAGACGGCACAACTGCCGAGCAAACCGAACACCTGATCAACTGGCTGCAGCGCATGAACCTGGATGTTCATGTTTCCGAAGGTGCCCATGTCACGATTTTGGGTCTTATTGGCGATACCAGCCGAGTGGACATGGAGCTTTTGAACAGCTTGGAAATCGTAGAATCTGTCAAGCGGGTATCTGAGCCTTTTAAGCAGGCAAACAGAAAATTCCACCCTCTGAGCAGCGTGATCGAAGCCAGTGGTGTCAAAATCGGTGATGGTCACTTTGCTATGATGGCAGGACCCTGTAGTGTCGAGTCGGAGGAGCAGATCATTGAGATTGCAAAAGCCGTAAAAGCATCCGGTGCCAATATTCTTCGTGGCGGTGCCTTCAAGCCCCGTACCTCTCCCTATGCCTTCCAGGGCATGAAGGGCGAAGGAATTCAGCTTCTGCTCAAGGCCAAAGCCGAAACCGGTCTGCCCATTGTCACGGAAATCATGAATATCAGCACGCTGGATCTGTTTAACGATGTGGATATCATTCAGGTTGGTGCCCGGAATATGCAGAATTTCGACCTGCTGAAGGAGTTGGGAAAGACCAGCAAGCCCATTCTCCTGAAGCGCGGCCTTGCCAACACCTTACAGGAGCTTCTGATGAGTGCCGAATACATTATGAGTGAAGGCAATGAAAACGTCATTCTCTGTGAGCGTGGTATCCGCACCTTTGAAACTTACACTCGCAATACCCTGGATCTGTCTGCCATCTCTGTGCTCCATGAACTGAGCCATCTACCTGTCATTGTTGATCCCAGCCATGCCACAGGTAAGGCTAAGCTGGTTGCCCCCATGGCTGCCGCAGCAGCTGCCGCCGAAGCTGATGGTCTGATCATTGAAGTCCATAACAATCCTGCCTGCGCTCTGTGTGATGGTGCCCAATCCCTGACACCTGCTCAATTTGATGATCTGAGCAAGCGAATCACTAAGATTCGGGAGGCACTGAAATGACTGTCGGTATTCTTGGTTTGGGGCTCATCGGCGGTTCTCTTGCAAGAGCTTATTCTCTGGAAGGCCATCGGGTGCTGTGCAGTGTCCGTAACCAGCAGATGCTGTCCTTTGCAATGCTGGCCGGTGCCGTGGACGCTCCTCTCACCCCCGAGAATCTTAATGAATGTGATTTGATTCTGCTTGCGATCTACCCCGATGGCTCCGCATCCTGGCTGGAAGAGAACGGTCGCTATATTCGTAAGGATGCGCTGGTCATTGATTGCTGCGGCGTAAAACGTGAAATTTGCAGCCGCTGCTTCCCTGTTTCCAAAAAGTATGGCTTTACCTTTATCGGCGGACATCCCATGGCAGGTACGCAATTTTCCGGCTTTAAGTACAGTCGTGCAAATTTGTTTGATGGCGCACCTATGGTTCTGGTACCTGACCGCTATGATGACCCGGAGCTTTTGGAGTGGGCAAAGAAAGCCCTTGCCCCCTGCCACTTCGGCTCTTTTTCCGTCACCACAGCGGAGGATCACGATAGAATGATCTCCTTTACCTCTCAAATGCCACACATTGTCAGCAACGCCTACATCAAATCCCCCACCGCTTTAGAGCATAAAGGTTTTTCTGCCGGAAGCTACAAGGATCTGACTCGTGTAGCGTGGCTGAATGCTCCCATGTGGGCAGAACTTTTTCTTGAGAACAAGGATCATACTCTGTTTGAACTGGATACTTTTATCAATAATCTGACAAAGTATCGGGATGCCATTGCAAACGATGACGAAGCCATGCTAATACAGCTGCTCGAAGAAGGAAAGCAGAGAAAGGAAGAGGTAGACGGATGATCTCCATTGAAGTAAAGGCATCTAAATCCTATTATGTGCACATTGGCTCCGGTCTGCTCACCGGTACCGGAACACAAGTTCGTTCAGTTTGTAAAGCCGAAAAAGCCGCCATCGTCAGCGATACCAATGTCTTTCCTTTATATGGTGCAGCAGTCATCGACAGTTTGGAGAAAGCCGGTTTACAGGTCGTACATTTCGTCATTCCTGCCGGTGAGGAAAGCAAAAACGGAACTGTTTACCTGGAGCTTCTGAACTTTCTGGCTGAGCAGCATATCACTCGCTCTGACTGCCTGATTGCGTTAGGCGGCGGCGTTGTCGGCGATTTGACCGGCTTTGCCGCGGCAACCTATCTGCGCGGACTCTCCTTTATTCAAATTCCCACCACCCTGCTGGCCGCCGTAGATTCCTCCGTAGGAGGAAAGACTGCCATCGATCTTCCGGCAGGTAAAAATCTGGCAGGTGCCTTCTTACAGCCAGATCTGGTGCTTTGCGATATTGATACGCTCAACACCCTGCCGGACGAGGTGTTCCGTGATGGCTGTGCGGAAGTGATCAAATATGGTATTCTGTATGACCGGGAGCTTTTTGATCATTTGCGTACCGCCGGGCTTGATTTCCGACGTGAGCAGGTCATTGCCCGGTGTGTCGAATTAAAACGAAATGTGGTCATGGAGGATGAATTTGACACCGGCGCAAGGATGAAGCTCAATCTGGGGCACACCATCGGTCATGGTGTGGAAGCCCAAAGCCGGTATTCCATTTCCCACGGTCGGGCTGTCGGAATCGGTCTGTGTATTGTCGCACGATCCGCAGCCGCGTCCGGGTTCTGCTCCATGGAAACTCGTGATCAGATCATTGAGGTAGTGGCAGAATTTGGGCTGCCTTGCACAACTGATTATGATGCAGATAGTCTGTACACCAGTGCCCTGTCCGATAAAAAGCGCACCGGCGGCAAAGTCAATCTGATCATCCCCCGGCAGATCGGCGATTGCAGCATCGTCCCTACGGATATTTCCGATTTAAAATCCTTTATTAAAGCAGGTCTATAATATGGATATCACCATCTCTCCCGCCCCTCTTTGCGGAAGCATTACAGCTATCCCTTCGAAATCCCAAGCACACCGGCTTTTGATCTGCGCCTCATTTGCAGATAAGCAGACCACTTTGATCTGTCCCGATACCAATCGGGATATTGAAGCCACGGCGGACTGTCTCAGGGCACTGGGTGCGCAAATCAGACGTACAGAAACAGGCTATCAGATCACTCCGATCAAATGCATCCCATCCACCGCTCAGCTAAACTGCTGTGAAAGCGGTTCCACTCTGCGCTTTATGCTGCCCATCGTCGGCGCTCTAGGCGTTGACGCTACCTTTTTAATGGAAGCACGTCTTCCCCAACGTCCCCTTTCCCCTCTTTGGGAAGAAATGGAGCGAATGGGCTGTCAGCTGAGCCGCCCCACACCCTCTACCCTGCGCTGTCAGGGAAAGCTCAAAGGCGGTGCGTTCCGTATCAGCGGCAGTGTATCCAGTCAATTCATCACCGGGCTTCTTTTTGCCGCTGCGTTAATGGAAGAAGATAGTTCCATTGAGATCATCGGAAGACTGGAATCCAAGCCTTATGTGGTCATGACTCAGCAGGCACTGGCTCTTTTCGGCGTTGACAGCATCGGCTATCAGATCAAAGGTGGACAAACCTTTATCTCTCCTGAGACGCTGCGCGTGGAGGGTGATTGGAGCAACGGTGCTTTCTTCCTTGCGGCGCAGGCGTTGGGGAATCCGGTATCGGTAGAGAACCTGGATCCCAACTCCGCTCAGGGAGATCGTGCTGCTGCGGATTGGCTTTCTAAGCTGAGTCAGCAGCATTGTACCATATCCGCTGTGGATATTCCGGATCTTGTGCCGATTCTTGCCGTTGTTGCCGGCAGAAATCATGGTGCCTGCTTTACTGATATCCAACGACTGCGGCTGAAGGAAACTGATCGGGTCGAGACGGTTTGCGCCATGCTCAATGCCCTCGGTGCAACAGCAGTTTCCACCGAAGATACGTTGACGGTCCATCCTGCCCCTTATGGCAGCTGCACCGTCTGCGCTGAAAATGACCATCGCATTGCCATGTCTGCCGCCATCGCTGCTACCGCGGCCAATGGTCCCGTGACCATTTTGAATGCCGACAGCGTCAATAAATCTTACCCCCGTTTCTGGGAAGAATATCGCCGACTGGGAGGAAATTATGAGCAGTACATACGGTGAAAGCTTAAAGCTTTCCATTTTCGGACAATCCCACGGAGCTGGCATCGGTATGACGCTGGACGGCATTCCGGCCGGCTTAAGCGTAGATTTAGAAAAACTGCAATTATTTTTGAACCGCCGCGCCCCGGGTCAAAACAATTGGTCTACCCCTCGTCGGGAGGAAGATCGTCCTGAATTTTTATCCGGTCTTCTGGATGGTTATACCTGTGGTGCCCCCATCGCCGCAGTGATCTACAATAAAAATACCCGTTCCGGCGACTATGCAAATCTGAAGGATCAGCCCAGACCGGGACACGCCGATCTCACCGCACAAATCAAATATGGCGGCTATCAGGACTGTGCCGGCGGCGGTCATTTTTCGGGACGGCTTACTGCCCCTTTGTGTATCGCCGGAGGTCTGTGTAAGCAGTGGCTGGAAGCAAAGGGCATCACCATCGGTGCGCATCTGGCAGCCGTGGCGGGTATCTATGATGTTCCCTTTGATCCCATTGCGCCTCAGACCGACCGGGTCAATGACGATTTTCCCGTATTGGATTTACAAGCCGGTGAACAAATGCGTCAAGCAATTGATACCGCCCGAAAAGAGGGAGACAGCGTCGGCGGCATCATCGAATGCGCTGTAACCGGTCTTCCCATCGGCTTGGGTGAGCCGATGTTCGGTGGGATGGAAGGTCGTATCGCTCAAATCGTTTATGGCATTCCGGCAGTGAAGGGTATCGAATTTGGTGCAGGTTTTGCCGCAGCCAAAATGCGTGGCTCTGAAAATAACGATGGTTATCGGGTCATTGACGGTCAAATCACCCCGAATACCAATCATGCAGGTGGTATCTTAGGCGGTATTACCAATGGTCAGCCCCTGATTTTCCGTGCCGCCATCAAGCCCACTCCCTCGATTTCCAGAGAGCAGCAAAGCATCAGCATCGAATGCTTGGAAAATCGGGAGCTTATCATCAAGGGGCGGCATGACCCCTGCATTGCGCCCCGGGCCGTTCCTGTCGTAGAAGCTGCCGCCGCCATTGCTGTTTTTGATGCGATACTTAGTCAGGATACATCCTACAGGAGGGTACTGTAATATGGACTTAAAAGAATTACGCAGTCAAATTGACCTGATTGATGATGAACTGGTGCGGCTTTTCTGTAAGCGAATGGATGTTGCCGCCGAAATTGCGGACTATAAGCGTCAGAATAACATGCCCATTCTGGTTCCAGCTCGTGAACGGGAAAAGCTGGCGGATGTGGCGGACAAAGCGGGCTCTGACATGGCAAATTATACCCGGGTCCTCTATTCAATGCTATTTGAGCTCAGCCGCAGCTATCAGAGTAAACGGAATATGGTCTTAAGCCCCCTGCATCAGCAGATCATCCATTCCATTGAGAACACACCGAAGCTGTTCCCTCAAACTCCCATGGTTGCCTGTCAAGGGGTTGAGGGCGCATACTCCCAAATTGCATGTGAAAAAATCTTCAAAACTCCCTCGATCATGTACTTCAAAAGCTTCGATGGTGTTTTTACCGCCATTGAGCAGGGACTTTGTCAATACGGTATCCTTCCCATCGAGAACTCCACCGCCGGTTCCGTCAAAAAGGTATATGATCTAATGATCCGGCATAATTTCTCGATCGTTCGTACCTTCCGTCTGAAGGTTGACCACAATCTCCTGGCAAAACCGGGGACAAAGCTTTCTGATATCAAGGTAATTTATTCCCACGAGCAGGCAATCAACCAATGCGCTGATTTCCTGAAGGAGCTTAAGGGTGTACAGGTCGTTCCCGTAGAGAACACCGCTGTTGCCGCGCAAATGGTTGCAACGTCTTCTGACAACGGTGCCGCTGCCCTGAGCAGCCGTGCCTGCGCCCAGCTGTATGGGCTTACAAACCTTGCCGCCTCCGTTCAGGACAAAGGTAATAACCGTACCCGGTTTATCTGCATCAGCAAGAACTTGGAAATTTATCCCGGTTCCGATAAAACCAGTATTATGATGGTTCTCCCCCACCGCCCCGGTTCCCTATACCGGGTACTGGCACGGCTTTACACGCTGGGTATCAATGTCACCAAGCTGGAGTCCCGACCCATTCCGGATCGTGAGTTTGAGTTTATGTTCTATTTTGATTTGGAAACATCCATTTACTCAGAGGAATTTATTCAGCTGATGTGCGAACTGGATGAACTTTGTGAAGAATTCAAATATCTTGGCAGCTATAGTGAGGTTGTATAATGAAATGCGGACTTCTCGGTGAAAAGCTTGGGCACAGTTATTCCCCCCAGATTCATAATGAACTGGGCAGCTACTCATACACACTCTTTGAAAAGCACCCCTCCGAACTGGAAGATTTTCTGCTGTGTGGAGACTTTACCGGTCTGAATGTGACCATACCATATAAAAAGGCCGTTATCCCCTATCTTTCAGAGCTTTCCCCGGTTGCCCAGCGACTGGGGGCAGTCAACACCATCGTCCGCCGCTCTGATGGAACCCTGATGGGACATAATACCGATTATTTCGGATTAAAAACCATGATTCTGAACAGCGGTCTGTCGGTTACCGGTAAAAAGGTGCTGGTTCTGGGCAGCGGCGGTGCTTCCAATACTGCGGTTGCCGTGGCGCAGGAAATGGGGGCAACTGTGATCGTTGTGTCCAGACACGGCGAAAACAATTATAGCAATCTGGAGCTTCATCATGATGCTGCTGTGATCATCAATGCGACTCCGGTAGGGATGTATCCAAACGTGGGCATATCTCCGGTTGATCTGAACCTTTTCCCCCGTTTAGAAGGGGTATTTGACCTGATTTTTAATCCGGCACGCACAAAGCTGCTGATGGATGCAGAGCAGAAGGGCATTACAGCCGTCAACGGTCTGCTGATGCTGGTAGCTCAGGCAAAAGAGAGTGCTGAGTGGTTCACCGGTACAGCAATTTCTGACAGCTGCATCGAGACCATCTATCGGAAACTTCGGATGCAAATGGAGAATGTCATTCTCATTGGCATGCCCGGCTGCGGAAAGTCTACCATTGCGCAGGAGCTTTCAAGCCGGCTTAGCAGGCCTCTAATGGATAGTGATCACCAGATCGTTCTGGAAAACCGGATGACGATTCCTGAAATCTTCGCCTCGCAAGGAGAGGACGTCTTCCGTCAGATGGAAACCGCCGTTCTGGAGAATTTGGGTAAAAAATCCGGTCTTATCATTTCTACCGGCGGTGGCTGTGTTACCAGAAGCAGAAACTACCCCTTGCTTCACCAAAACGGAAAAATATTCTGGATCAAGCGCGATATTGAACAGCTTCCCACCGAGGGGCGTCCCCTGTCCCAAACAAACAAGCTGACGGATCTGTACCGGCAACGCCGCCCACTTTATGAAGCCTTTGCGGATCATGTCATTGATAATAATGGCTCGATACAGGAAACCGTGGCACAAATTCTTACAGAATTGGAGATGACATGATGAAAATTCTCGTTATCAACGGTCCCAATATCAACATGCTGGGGATTCGGGAGCCCGGCATTTATGGCACAAACACCTTCGCTGATCTTTTGTCCCTTCTGGATCGCACTGCAAAAGAGGAAGGAATTGAGATCGAACAATTTCAGTCCAATCACGAAGGTGATATTGTGGATAAGATACAGGCAGCCTATGGAAAAGCAGATGGCATCGTCATCAATCCAGCCGCTTACACCCATACCAGCGTTGCAATTTTGGATGCCCTGAAAGCCGTTGGCATTCCGGCGGTAGAGGTCCATATTTCCGATGTGGACAGTCGAGAACCCTTCCGCCAGATCTCCTATGCCGGAATGGCTTGTGAAAAAACCATCAAAGGACAAGGTCTTGACGGGTATCGGCAAGCAATTCTATATCTTAAAAATAGATAAAATACGCCCTCGAACCAGCAATCGGCACTGGTTTGAGGGCGTATTTATTATTATATTACTTTTTAAACACCAACAGCTTACTGCCAACGTAATTCAAAATCACCACCAGCACACTGATAGCAAGCTTAATAAGGATGCTGTCCCATTTCAGAAGGTCTACCGCAACAAAGGTCAATCCCATATCTAAAAGCCCGGAGCCAATTCTGCACATGACAAAATTCCGAATTTCCGGCAGCAACACCGCCTTTGACCAGTCATGGCTGCGGAATACGAAGGGCTTATTAGTCAGAAATGCAAAGGTCACGGAAATCACCCACGCAATCAGTGTGCTGACCGTTGCAGGAATTCCCAACCAGTAAAAGAAAGGTGAATATACCAGATAGTATACCACTGTTGTCAAAACACCAAAAACCAAGTAGGTTATGATATCATAGTATTTTTCAAAAAGCTCTCTGATTTTTTTCACTCTGCCGCCTCCAAAATCAATTCCAACGCTGCACGAATTGCCATTTTGCGTACCTGCGCACGGTCTCCTTCAAAGCAAAACTGCTTTGCCAGCGTCTGACGTTTATCGGAGTAACCGATGCAGATTGTCCCAACAGGATTACCGTATTCATCACCGCCGGGTCCTGCCAATCCGGTAACGGAAACCGCCACATCTGTCTGCAACAAATTTCGAACACCGGAAGCCATAGCACCTGCCACCGGAGCGGAAACCGCACCATACTTTTCCAGTATATCGGAATCCACGCCCAGGCAATGCTCTTTGACCCAGTTGGTATAGCTGATGACGCCGCCTTTAAACACCTTTGACGCGCCGGGAACTGCCGTTATCGCCGCACCGATGCCGCCACCGGTACAGCTTTCCGCCGTTGCCAGCGTCTTTCCTTTTAGGGTTGCGAGAACATCAGAGCAGAGGGTCATCATGATATTTCACCGTCAACTTTTCTACAGTCTCTAACGCCTGTAGAATCAGGGCTTCCCTATCCAAATTGCGCTCTGCATGAAGAACCTGTCCGAGGGTCGGTTTGGTCTTAGGATGCTTGGGTGTAAAAACCGTACAGCAGTCTTCGTAAGGCAGGATGGACGTATCCAGCGTGCCGATTTTTCTTGCAATGGTAACGATCTCTTCCTTATCCATACCGATCAGCGGCATAAAAATAGGGATATCCACCACTGCGCCGGTCACGGTCATGGCTTCCATTGTCTGAGATGCCACCTGTCCCAGATTTTCACCGGTGATCAACGCTCCACAGCCATCGCCTTTGGCAAGCCGCTGAGAAATTTCCATCATAAACCGGCGCATGATCAGGGTAAAGAACTCCTCCGGGCAATTATCCCGAATGGCTTCCTGAATCTGTGTAAAGGAAACGATGTTCACGGTCATGCGACCGGAATAACGAGTGACCAGTCTTGCCAGCTCCAACACCTTGTCCTTTGCCAGCTGGGAGGTATAGGGATATGAGAAGAAGTGTACACACTCGATCTCCATACCACGCTTCGCCATCATATATGCTGCCACCGGGGAGTCAATGCCACCGGAGAGCAGGCACATGGCTCTGCCGCCCACGCCCGTGGGTAGTCCACCGGCTCCCGGCTCCGCAGGTCCATGAACATAGGCAGACAAGTCCCGAACCTCCACATAAACCGTATATTCCGGATGATGAACGTCCACCTCCACATGGGGATGCGCTTCAGCCAGACGACCGCCGATTTCCTGGGAAATGGCAATGCTGGTCATGGGGAACGCTTTATCAGACCGCTTGGACTCTACCTTAAAGGATTTGGCGCAATCCAGATCCTCTCCCAGATATTCCTCCACAGCGGCATAGATCGCATCCAAATCCTTTGCACAGGGACGGCAGCGGCACAGGCTGACCACACCAAAGATGGAACGGCAGGCATCCCATGCCCCCTCCACATCCGCTTCTTCGTCCATGGGTTCTACATAAACCGTGGACTGCATGATATAGACATCAAAGTTTCCATACGGTTTCATACGGCGGCGAATATTCTGCCGCAGCTTGTTCTCAAACTGTCGCTTATTGGCACCTTTCAGCACCACCTCGCCCAGCTTCATTAAAAAAATCTCGTTCATCCTATTCTTCCTTTTGTAAAAAAATTCTGATTTTTCTAGGTAATACCTATTTCGCGGTACTGAATTGCCTCCGCAAGATGCTCGACGCGGATGGCATCGCTTCCATCCATATCCGCAACGGTTCGTGCCACTCTGAGGATCCGGTCATAGGATCGTGCCGTCAACCCCAGCTTCTCAAAGGCATTGCGCATCAACATGGCGCAGTTATCATCCAACTCACAGAAGCTTCGCATTTCGCTTGGTCCCATCATAGCGTTGCACATACCGCTGAATTTTCCAAAACGCTCATTCTGACGCTCTCTGGCCTCATCTACACGCTTTTTAATTTTCACAGATGGTTCCGCTTCCGTTCTGGTACGCAAGCTTTCAAAATTCACTGCCGGAACCTCAACCACAATATCAATACGATCCAGCATCGGCCCGGAAATTCGGCTGCGGTATTGGGCAACAGACTGAGGTGAGCAATTGCAGCGTCCGGATGGATCTCCAAACCATCCACACTTGCAGGGATTCATAGCGCATACCAACATAAAATTCGAAGGATATGTGACTGTGCCTGAAATTCTGGATATGGTAACAGCTCCATCCTCCAGCGGCTGACGCATCAGATCCAGTGTATCCTTACGAAATTCTGGAAGCTCGTCCAGAAAAAGCACACCCCGATGGGCCATAGAAATTTCCCCCGGTCTGGGGTTCGTACCGCCACCGACCAACCCGGCATTGGAGATGGTGTGGTGGGGCGAACGGAAGGGTCGGCGGATAATCAGCGGCTTATCACGGGAAAGACGTCCCAACACGGAATAAACCTGCGTCACCTCCAGCGCCTCCGTCCAAGTCATATCCGGAAGGATGGAGAGTAAGCGTTTACTGAGCATACTTTTTCCGGAGCCGGGTGGTCCGATCATCAGGATGTTATGACCGCCGGCAGCGGCAACCTCCAAAGCACGCTTTACATTCTCCTGTCCCATTACGTCTTTGAAATCCAAAACAGGTTCATCGGAATCAATCGGCAGCGCAGGCGGCTCCTCAACGATCTCCTTTACTCCGGTCAGGGCATCTACCAGCTCCCGAACAGAATGAACCGGGTAGATCGCAGGACCGCGGGCTAAAGTAGCCTCTGCCGCATTTTCCGCAGGGACATAGAGCATTTTCTTCCCCGCCTTTTTGGCTGCCAGAGCCATTGGAAGGATACCATTGACCGGACGCACCTGACCATCAAGGCCCAATTCTCCAAAGAATGCCGCAAAGGCGGTCGGTCTTCGTAAAACACCATAGGCACACAGAACACTCAGCAGAATTGGCAGATCATAATGTGTTCCGGCTTTTTTCTGACCGGCAGGCGACAAATTTACTGTAATTCTGCTGGTAGGAAAATTCAGTCCGGAGCTTTTCGCTGCCGCCCGAACCCGTTCCCTTGCCTCCTTCACGGCAGCATCAGGCAGACCCACGATATCAAAAGCCGGCAGCCCATTGGAAATGTAGCACTCCGCCATGATCTGGCTGCCTTCAATCCCGTTGACACCGGCCGTGTAGATGCTGCACATCATCATCGCCATCGCCCCCTTCTTTTCTATACATCATACCCGATTTTCTTTTAAAAGACAACGATTATTTTCATCTACCAGTTCTATCACATCAAGCAGGCTATCACACCGTGCAAAGAGCAGCTTCTGTGTTTCTTCATCCGGTTCGTCAAGGTCCGGTACCATGATCGCAGCGCAGCCGGCACGGTAGGCAGACAGGATACCTGAGTGGGAATCTTCAATTGCCAAGCATTCCTCCGGAGCGACCGCAATAGACCGGGCACCATACAGGTAGATATCCGGCTCCGGCTTTCCATGAGGGACATCATGACCACTGCACAAACGGTCGAACTGTGCCGTCAGCCCCAGTGGTCCCAAATACCGGTACACCCGATCCATAGGAGAAGATGTGGTGATCGCCGTTGGGATTCCGCATTCCTTTAAGAATGCCAAAAGCTCAAAAATTCCGGGCTTTGCTTCCACACCGTGTTCCTGAACATAAGCATCCATGAGCTTGATGCGTTTATCCCGAAGCTCCGCAAGAGAGACCCCGGAACCAAAATAGGACTCCAAACGAGCCTGCCCCGCTTCCCTGTTCAGACTGCGCATCCCCATCGCCTGTTCTTGCGTCATCGGATACCCAAGGGCAATGGCTGCCTCACACCAAAATCGGGTATACAACTTTTCCGTATCCAGAACAATTCCGTCCATATCGAATAAAACGCCGCTGATTTTCCGGGGACGGTGCTTTCCTGCAAAGAACGTTATGCCCATGTTCCGCCTTCCTTTTTTCGTTTTTCATACATTATACCTTATTCGACCAATAAAGGCAAGTATGCTCTTTTTTGATAAATGATTTGCAGGCTGTACCTTTCGGCACAGCCTGCTTGTATTCTTTACTTGTATTTGTCTATTCCGGTATCAACGCATTTCCATCTGCAATGATCGCCTTAGAAATGGATACGGCGGTATCAATTATTGTGCCTTCTTCAAGATCGACCCATTGCGTATATTCGATCTGAACCGTATCACCGATTGCCAATCTTCCTGCTTCC
This sequence comes from uncultured Oscillospiraceae bacterium, assembly GCA_964513605.1. GTDB lineage: Bacteria > Bacillota > Clostridia > Oscillospirales > Oscillospiraceae > Faecousia. Next base: position 4,357 of record CAZENN010000032.1, on the reverse strand, counting down.
AAGTATCTGCTGATTTTCGGATCAGAGGTCATGACCTTAAATACCAGACCATCCTCAGCAGATACACACAAAACAGAATCGTCAATCAGAAGGTATTCATCACCAATCTCGGTGATGGTACCTACGATACTGTACAGATAGGGTACGCTCTCACCGGGGACAGCGTTTTCAGTTGCATAACTTATGATCTTTTCGGCAGTCTCTTCTCCAATGCGATACAACAGTGCCCCATTCAACACATTGGTCCAAAGATAACCGTCTTCTGTCACATATAACACATTTTTATAAACGCCCAGTGCTTCTGAGGTAATGGTAAAGCTAAGATAATTTCTGTCCTGTGCGATCCATTCCGGTTCATCAACAAATTCGGCAGATTGGCATTGCGTCAACACTTCCCAAATATAATCATCGTTTTCCAGATTGAAATACTGATCTTCTTCGCCTCGCTTTTTGATGGCAAAGCGATCAAGCTCTATACTCTTCGATAGGTTATACTGGGTCAATGCCTCCCCAAATGTTGCAGGTGGATTCCACTCCTCGGAAATAAATACATAGTATTTTTCTTCCATCTTAACTGCGATGAGTTTTTCCGAAGATATTCCTGTAATCTCGAATACCTCAAATTGGTCGTGGTATACCCCCTCTGAGATGTCGCAATATCCGGTCGCTTCATAGATTCCGATAAAGTCCCCTATCAGAGAAATACCGATTTCCTTCTGACGGCCGGTAAACTCCCCCCCGTCAATTTGAATCGATACATATTTCTCGTAAATGGTCTTGTATTCCCAAGGCCAGACATACCCGATTTCCGTTGTCCGAATTGCCACATCCTTATAGGGTCTTACCTGATCTGACAGTTCCTGAGCAGGCGGCTTTTCCAGCAGCATTGGAATAATCAGTATTGCGGCAGCCACCACGATGCCAAACACGGCGGCAATGGCACTCCACTTCAGCCAAACTGGTCTGCTCTTTTTCTTTGCTTTCGGAGCAGCTTCCGCAATATATCTGTCATCAATTTCCCCGATCACATTCAAAAGGTGTTGGTTTTTCATAATGCGATTCCCTCCTTCTCCAATACAGTTTTTAGTTTTTCTCTTGTACGGAAAAGCGTCACCGTCACCTTGCTTTCGGAAAGACCGTATTCCTTCGCAATTTCCTTTACGGAACTCATATACCAATAACGCCGGACAAATATCCTTCGTGCATCCCCCGAAAGATCGTTCAGAAAGCGGTTGAGAACCTCTTTGATGAGTAAATCATCCACCATGCGTTCCGCAGTTTTGTCCGCCGGGATGCATTCTTTCAGTTCATCAAGAACCAGCGGAATTTGTCCGGAACCACGCTTTTCAGCGGATTGTTTTTCCCATTTGTTTAACGACAGATTACGGGTGATCTTCCCTAGAAAGGTTTGCAATCGATTGGGGTGTTTTGGGGGAATTGCGTTCCAGGTTCGAAGGTATGTATCATTTACACATTCCTCCGAATCTTCATCATTGCGCAAAATATTGTAAGCAATACAGTGACAGTACCTTCCGTATTTTATGGCGGTTTCTGATATGGCCTGCTCGGATCGATCCATGTAAAGCTCTATGATTTTACTGTCATCCATATCATCACTCTCCTTTCCTTTGTATCAAGGCCTTTCACCCTAATACACCGGTTTTGCGCGCTGTTCACTACATCCATTTAATTATTTGTGCTTATCATTTTATC
>CAZENN010000032.1:0-2544 GCA_964513605.1 uncultured Oscillospiraceae bacterium | reverse complement strand
GTGCCGCTTACCTCCTCGTTGGCGAGTAACACATAGCTTTCGATATGTAACAGTCCATCCGGCTTTTCGCTGGAATATTGGTCGTTCAGAACACTTAAAATAGCTTCGTCCAATTTGCTTACAGTTTGAGAAGATGTATTTACGCCTTGTTCGCCCCAGTAGGTAATGTCCTGCTCGTCGCTTGAAATGATAATGTTTCCGTTATACACATCGATGCCCATATAACGAACATTATCACCATCTTTACCTATCAGCATCATTTTCCCTTCCTGATTTTCTTCAAAGCTTAGTTCCAGGACCGGAGAACTAAACGTATTGAAATACTTGAGCCTTCCGTTTTCGGAGGCAGAGAAGGTGAAGGTAAACAATCCCGACGTAGGTCCGTAGGTTAACGCACACTGTTCATCGATCCCATCCCCATCGAGATCAAAGCTTTCGGTGTCTATGACAGAACTGTCACTCGACGCCTGAATGATCGGAAAATCAGACCAAAACAAATTCGTCAGCTTCTCACGGTATGCTTCGTCAATGGTATAAGCATAGCTGGAGTGCGGCATTTGAATGGGCAAAATCGTTACATCATTCGTGGAAATCTGATAGGAGGCAACGATGGCTCTCATTTCATCCAGAGTCGTTGCCATGGTATGAAACTTCCAAAGATCCTCCTGGGTGTAGACGGAATTGCTTCCGGGGAACAACACACAGGAATATGAATGCTCCGCCATTTGCCAAATATAAACCGCCAAGCCCTTTGAGGTTGAGCAAGAAAAATACAGCGGATACTTCATCCGCAGGCTGTCCAGTTCCTCTGTTGTAACCACATTATTTGTGTCACCAGCCGTTGTGTTTTGCGCAGCAGCGTCGGTTGTTTCGTCCGGAGGAGCTTCATCCTTATTATTTCCGTCACCAGCCGTTGTGTTTTGCGTAGCAGCGTCGGTTGTTTCGTCCGGAAGAGCTTCATCCTTTGGGTCTGTCAGAAAGCACACTGACGCAGCAATGCAAGCAATCACCGCCACAACGATCAACCAAAAGGCAGGCTTCTTATAATTCAGTACAGACTTGACCCTTCTCTTCACGCCTACCTCTCCAAAGGCAAGCGGACAGGCTGAAATCATTCTTCGGGGGACGCTGCAATTGATCAGTGCCTGAGAATAGGGCTTTTTGATTGCAGCACCCATTTCTTTAATGACCTTTTCATCGCAGGCAAGCTCAATATCTCTGCAAAGAAGAACATAGGCAAGCCACAAAACAGGATGAAACCAATAGACCGTCAACAGCAAGAACCCAAGGGGCTTCCATAAATGATCGCGTCTTTTCAGGTGTGCCATTTCGTGGGCGATCACATATTCCATATCCTGCTCATCCATGGATGATGGAAGATAGATACGGGGGCGAATCACTCCCATAATAAACGGAGTGTCGATATGATCGCAAATCCAAATATGATCCTTCAGCAAGGCGGCTTCCCGGACTTTGAAACGGAGCCGCAAGTAACTGATCGCAGTATACAGAAACATTGCTGCCATGCCAATAACCCAAACAGCAGATGCCAGAAATACAACAATTTGCATTGGATTCACGCTTGCTCCCAGCTCCGGTGACAGAGACTCCGTTATGACCGGATTGACGGCAGCATTCAAGGTCGGAATGCCGCTTTGAATGGTGGGCGTTTGGGAGTAAAGAATGTCACTGGGCACCGTTTCAGAGGTTGGGATCAAGCTCAGCACGCTTTCCAGAGAAAACGGGCAGATCAAACGGATGCCCACCAAAGCCCACATAAAAACCGATATCGCTTTTGGTGCTTTTCTGAAAAGCAGGCGAAGCACGATAACCGCAAGTGCGATCCATCCTGCCGTTATACTCATATTGAATATTTTAAGGAATACAGCTTCCATGATCATCCCTCCTCATATTCCGCAACTATCTTACGAAGGTGAGCGACTTCCTCGGGTGTCAAATTTTTACGGGCGGTGAAAGCAGCCAAAAAAGCCGGGAGCGAACCGGAAAAGGTTTCTTCTACAAAACGTTCACTTTGAAATGCGTAAAACTCCTGCTTTGAGATTTTAGATGTAACCGTCCCCTTATTGTTTTGAAAGATACCTTTATCGCACAGTCTTTTCAAAACGGTATAGGTGGTGGATTTTTTCCAACTGAGCAATTCTTCGCTGCGTTTTACAAGCTCCGCAGAAGAAATCGGCTCGTTCTCCCAAATAATATCGGCAAATCGGGTTTCAACTACTCCCATCTGATAATCACTCATGATAATACCTCCTAATCATTTTACATCTTGTAGACCACTTATATTCTACACTATGTAGACCATCTTTGTCAATGGGTTTCCCCGTATTTTTTCTGACACTTCTCACAGATCCTCTTTATCACTTATATCCAAAACCTTGGCTTGTGCGCCATATCATTCCTGTCGGATTTTTTCTTTTTTTCGTTTTTCATCGGGCTTTACCGCTTTACAAACTGAGGCGAAAGTGTTATGATATACGGGACAAAGTTTGAATACTTTAGGAGGTATTTCATTTTGGCTAGAAA
>CAZENN010000031.1:0-17648 GCA_964513605.1 uncultured Oscillospiraceae bacterium | reverse complement strand
TTCCCCTTCACTGAGCCCAGCTGCGAAATGGATATGCAGTGCCACAAGTGCCACGGCAGCGGCGAAGTGGATGGTCAGGTCTGTTCCACCTGTCACGGTGAAGGCTGGATTGAGCTTTTGGGTGCCGGCATGGTGCATCCGACAGTGCTTGAAAACTGTGGAATTGATCCCGAAAAATATTCCGGTTTTGCTTTCGGTATGGGACTGGAGCGCATGGCTATGGGACGCATGAAAATCAACGATCTGCGGCTGATTTTCGATAACGATGTCCGGTTCCTGAACCAGTTCTAAGGAGGTATAAAGCATGAAGCTGAACAGAAAATGGATCAATGAAGAATTTGTTGATCTTTCCAATATTTCCGATAAGGAATTTGTGGATACCATGACCGTTGCCGGTCAGAAGGTTGAGACCTACGAGCGGATGGATGCTGAAATCAAAAATGTTGTGGTCGGTAAGGTCGTATCCATTGTCCGCCATGAAAATTCCGACCATATGTGGGTATGTCAAATCGATATCGGTAAGGATGAGCCGGTTCAGATCGTGACCGGTGCGCAAAACGTCAAGGAAGGAGACCTGGTCCCTGCTGCACTGCACAATTCCTGGCTCCCCGGCGGCGTACACATCACCAAAGGAAAGCTGCGCGGCGAAAAGTCCAACGGTATGCTCTGCTCCTTTGCCGAGCTGGGACTGACTCAGAACGATTTACCCGATGCCTATGCCGACGGCATCTGGATTCTGAACAATGAAGACTGCAAGCCCGGCGATGACATCAATCTGATTATCGGCAACGATGACACCGTTGTTGATTTCGAGATCACAAACAACCGCCCCGACTGCTACTCCATCATTGGCTTGGCACGGGAGGCTGCTGCTGCTTTCAACAAGCCCATGAAGCATCATGAACCTGTCGTAAAGGGCTCTGATGCCGGCTCTATGTATGATATGCTGGATGTGGAGGTTCCTGCCGCCGCGCTGTGTAATCGCTACACCTCTCGTATGGTGAAGAATGTAAAAATTGCCCCCTCTCCCAAGTGGCTGCGGCAGCGGCTCAGAGCCAATGGTGTGCGCCCCATCAATAACATTGTTGATATCACCAACTATGTAATGCTGGAATATGGTCAGCCCATGCACGCTTTTGATTACCGGTACGTTTCCTCGGGCAAGATCGTTGTCCGGGAAGCGGAGGAAGGCGAGGTTCTGACCACTCTGGATGGTGTGGTGCGTCCTCTGCAACCCGGTATGCTGGTCATTGCCGACGACACAAAGGCCATTGGTCTTGCCGGTATCATGGGTGGTGAAAATTCCGAAATCGTTGACGATACTGTGACCGTTGTATTCGAATCCGCTAATTTCAACGGAACCTCCATCCGTCAAACCGCCTTGGCACTGGGCATGAGAACCGATGCCTCCGGAAAGTTTGAAAAGAACCTGGATCCGATGATGACCGTCCCTGCTGTGCAGAGAGCCTGTGAATTGGTGGAACTGTTGGAATGTGGCGACGTTATGGACGGTATGATCGATGTCATCAACTATGTTCCCAGTCCCCGCACCTTGGAGCTGGAGCCGGAAAAGATCAACCGCCTGCTGGGTACAAACATTACTGAGTCCGATATGGTGTCTTACCTGAACCGTCTTGAAATTCCTGTGGAAGGCCGCACCATCCATGTCCCCTCTTTCCGTCCGGATCTGAATCTGATGGCAGACATTGCCGAGGAAGTGGGACGTCTGTACGGCTACAATGAAATTCCCACCACCGCATTAAAAACATCCACTCAGGGCGGATATACGCAGGAGATGATTTTAGAAACCAAAGCCGGTCAACTGTGCCGCAGTCTGGGCTTCAGCGAGATCATCACCTACTCCTTCGTCTCTCCTGCGATCTTTGATCAGATTCGCCTTCCTGCCGACTCTCCCCTGCGCAACGCACTCAGAATCCAAAATCCGCTGGGCGAAGACACCTCCATCATGCGCACCATTGCCGTCCCCTCTATGCTGGACATTTTGTCTCGGAACTATGCCTATCACAATAAGTCCGTAAAGCTCTACGAACTGGCAAAAATTTATCTGCCCTCCGGAGAGAATGCACTGCCTGAGGAACCCAAAATGCTGATGCTGGGTACCTACGGCGAAAAGGTCAATTTCTTTTCTCTTAAGGGCGAGCTGGAAGGCATTCTCGCCGGTCTGCGTGTTAAAAAGGCAGCATACACCGCTGTAAAAGACAACCCCACCTATCATCCCGGACGCTGTGCAAAAGTCAGCATTGACGGAGTCGATGTAGGATATATTGGTCAGATTCACCCCCTTGTTGCCAAGAACTACGGTATAGATGCGGACGTTTACTGTGCCGAGATCAGCTTTACAAAGCTCACAGCTTTACGTCTGGGAGATGCCACCTACACCCCCCTGCCCAAATATCCCACCGTTTCCCGTGACCTCTCTTTGGTATGTGACGAAGCCATTACGGTGGCACAGGTAGAAGATGTAATCACCGCCTCCGCCGGTAAACTGCTACGGTCCATCCGTCTGTTCGATATCTATCGTGGTACCGGCATTCCTGAAGGCAAAAAGAGCATGGCGTTCTCTCTCGAGCTTCGCTCTGATGATCGTACCCTCACAGATGCCGATTCTGAGGCTGTTACCTCCAAGGTACTGACTGCGCTTGCAGAAAAAATTGGTGCGACCTTGCGATAAACCATCACTCTCGGTACTAAAATTTCATTTAAAAAGCAACTCCGGTACTTTACACATCCTGTTTTTTGGGGTATAATATATGCATTCTTTTAAGGAGGTCGATTTCATGACGGATAGTACCATTAAATTTACAGTTCCCGGTGAGGATAAGCAAAATATGCGCAAGGTTCTTAGGAATGTCTTCGACGCTCTGAATGAAAAGGGCTACAATCCCATCAACCAGATCGTTGGTTATCTGCTTACAGAAGATCCCACCTATATCACCAACTATAATAATGCTCGAACAAACATCTGCAAGTTGGATCGGGACGAACTGCTTCAGGAGCTGGTACGTTGTTACTTGTTCGATAAGAAGTGATTCCTCGCCAAGAGGCTTTTGCTACGGCGAAAGCCTCTTGTTCATTTCCCTCATACTCCCCCTCCGTCTTACTAAAAAATCCACACTACTTGTAATTTCACCCATATCCCCCAAATCTGCCTTCTGGGGGTTGACAAAAGAGTAACAATTTGTTACTATTTCAACGCACACAGAAAGGAGGTTTTCTCAATGGCCGAAGAAAAGGTTTTGATGTACAAAGGTCATCCTTTGATGCGAAAGGACAACCTGATCTATTATGGCTCCATGGCCGATTCTCATATCGTTATGCTGCAAATTCTTGAGACCAAGAAAATGGGCGATGTCGATATTGCAACCCGGGTTTCGGTGCAGCTCCAGTTGACGGACCCCAATGCCAGAAGCCGTGATCGAATTGTTAAAAAAGGCGAAAAACCCGGGCTTTACACTGCTTTGGATTTTGGCAGCGTTTGGCTCACCCGCGCTTTGGCGGGCAAATAATTTTTCCTGTAAGACGGAGGGCAACGTATGAGACTATTAAAACGCACGATCTCCATCGTGCTGCTGATATCCGCATTTATTGGCACCGTATCCTTTGGTGCCTCCGCAAAAAGCACCACATTGGTAACCCATATTGGAATTGTGAACGCCAGTGCTTTGAACCTGCGCTCTGGACCGTCCACAACAGCGTCTATACTGGATACCGCTCCCAACGATGATTACGTTGTGATTACCGATAAAATCGGCGAATGGTTTCAGGTCAGCTTTAATCTGATCAGCGGCTATATGCATGAAGCATACTTGGATATTCATACCGTAAAAAACGTAGAACTCGGCTATGGAAAAGTCACCGGCAATAAAGTCAACCTTCGTACCGGTCCTGGTACCAACTATAGTGTCATTACGCAAGCAAACACAAATGAGTTGGCATATATTATCGGATTTAACAACAAGTGGTACAAGGTTATTTTTGATGGTCGGGTTGGCTATATTCGCAGCGACTATGTTGAACTGACTGAGATTCCCTATGAGAATCAGTATTCCCTTAAGAATCCTATCTTTTTTATTAAGGGAAAAAGTACCGGCATCACCCCCAGTGCTGATGCACTGGCAGGCAGCAACACAGTTTCTGTAACAGCGCAAATCGTCGCCAACGCAAAAACGCATCTTGGAACCCCTTATTTATGGGGCGGCGACAAACCTGGCGGATTTGATTGCTCTGGATTTACTCAATATATTTTTAACCAAAGCGGTATTTCCCTTCCTCGTACTACTACCGAGCAGTACAAAGTCGGAACCTATGTGGAAAAAAGCAAATTACAGCCCGGTGACTTGGTATTCCTGGCCAATACATACCGCAGTGGTATTTCTCACGTTGGCATTTACATTGGCGACGGGAACATGATTCATGCTTCCAGTTCCAAAGGTATTACCATCAGCAGTCTGTCCAGTAGCTATTACACGGAGCATTATTACGGAGCCAGACGCGTGGTTTGATCACAACGGTTTATGATTTTCATCCAGCACAGCATCAAAAGTGAATTTTGCCGACACCTGCTGGTGTCGGTATTTTTTATTTAATTGGATGCATTCCTGAAAACTACTCTGCCCACGCCTTGATATTTCGCCGACAATCGTATATAATATAGCTGAAATTGGTCGAAAAATCACCCATGACACCAATCTCCGCATCGCTTATATTCAGAAAGAAGATGATGAATATGAAACGGAACACTGCCCAATCATCACGAAAAAGGTCCTGGTCATTCATTCTGATCGCCGTCCTGGCTATACTGTGTGTAATCTCCGTAGCTGTTGCAGCCGCTGCGATCCTCTACGCGCAAAGGCAGACTGGTCGCGAGGACTACAGTAATCACGAAGGGGCGACTATGGATAGCCATTCACAGCCCAGTAAAACCACAACCGTCGATACCACCACTGCCCCGGAAGAATCCCCAGTAACAGCATCAGTTTCTGATGCCGAGATTCAAACAATCATCGAGGAAGCTGATTTCATTGCAGCTGGCTATGACTATGAACAAGCAATCTCTATGCTTGAAAGCTCTGAGTTTTTTGCACAATCCTCTGTCATGCAGGATCGGGTCGCGCAATATCAGGAGTTGGACCGTCAGCTGGTGGTATATGACAAGCCTGATAGCATCACCCATATTTTCTTCCATTCTTTGATCGTCGATACTGCCAGAGCCTTTGATGGCGATGAAGACCAGAACGGATACAACATGTATATGACTACGGTTGACGAGTTCAATAAGATTCTGGAACAGATGTATCAGCGTGGCTATGTGCTGATTTCTCCCTATGACATGGCCTACGAAGTCACTGATGAAACAGGCACCTATTTTAAATATGGGGAAATCCGTCTGCCGGAGGGAAAAACACCATTTCTGATGAGTCAGGATGATCTTAATTATTACAGCTACATGGTTGGTACTGGCAGCGGTATAAATGAAACACCAATTTTTGCTGATACCCACGGAGATGGCTTTGCTCATCGCATCGTTATTGGCGATGACGGCTTCCCAACCTGCGAATACATGGATGCTGACGGCAATATCACCACCGGTGACTACGATTTGGTTCCCGTTCTGGAAAACTTTATTCAAAAGCATCCCGACTTTTCCTATCACGGAGCAAGGGCCATATTAGGCGTGACTGGTTACGAGGGTGTGTTTGGCTATCGTACCAAGCCCTCCTACGAAGCAGCCCTGGGCAGCGAAGCCTATGCCGCCGAGGTACAGGCGGCAAAGGATGTAGCACAATGCCTTCGGGAACATGGTTGGATTCTTGCCAGTCATTCCTATGGACATCCCGCCTATGGCAACATTTCTGCCGAACGTATCGAAAAGGACTCAACAAAGTGGGAAAATACCGTCCAAACCATCATTGGGGAAACCGATATTCTCCTCTACCCCCACGGTTCAGATATTGCAGGTGTGGAAAAATATAGCTTTGAAAATAATAAGTTTTCCGTTCTGTATGAGGACGGATACCGTTATTTCTTCAATGTAGACGGACGTACCTGGAACCAACTCGGTTCCAACTATTTCCGGGGCGGTCGCAGAAATCTGGATGGATATCGTATATATCATAATCCGGACATGGTTTCAGATCTTTTCGATGCCAACACAGTCCTGGATCAGTCTCGCCCCCTTCCAGTCCCCTCCGTTGGTGGAGGAATGTAATTGCTTTACAAAATGCCGATCGGTCTCCGATCGGCATTTTTATCCGTTTAATGGACATAATACATAAAAAGCAGAGGAGGGAGCACATGGCTGAATTTAAACGTGGAAAACAAAGCTTTGTATTAGCAAAACCCCCAATCATCACGGCTTGGGCCAGCGTGGCAGGAAAGAAGGAAAGTGAGGGTCCGTTAAAAGATTCCTTTGATGTAGTCTCCACAGACACATATTTTGGAGAAACAACTTGGGAACAAGGCGAGAAAAAATTGCAGCAGTTAGCATTGAACACACTGCTATCAAAGGCAGGTCTACCGCTGGAGGATGTGGATCTGGTCTACTCCGGTGATCTTCTTAATCAATGTATTGGATCCTCCTTTAGCCTGCGCAATCTCAATGTCGCCCATTTGGGGCTTTACGGTGCTTGCTCAACCATGGCGGAAAGCTTGCTGCTTGCGGCAATGACGATCGGCGGAGGTTTTGCCGATCGGGTCGTTGCTATGACTTCCTCTCATTTTGCCGCTTCCGAACGGCAGTACCGCTTTCCGTTGGGCTATGGCGGTCAGCGAACTCCCACAGCGCAGTGGACCGTTACCGGTTCAGGTGCGGCACTGGTTTGCATAAAAGGAGAAGGACCGGTCATCGAAAATGCCACCATTGGTACCGTCACAGATCTGGGTATCAAGGATGCAAATAATATGGGCGCCGCAATGGCACCGGCAGCGCTGGAGACGATCCGAACTCATTTTGACGATTTATCAACAACGCCCGAAGACTATGATATGATCGTCACCGGAGATTTGGGGCAAGTGGGAAAAGAATTGCTGCTGGAGCTTGCAAGCAAGGAAGGTTTCGAGCTTGGTGGAAAACTGGCCGACTGCGGCAATCTGGTATTTGATAATACCAAACAGGATGTTCATGCCGGAGGTTCCGGTTGTGGCTGCAGCGCAATCACCTTATGCGGCAAATTACTGAATCAGCTTCATTCCGGGAAGCTGCAGCGAATTCTCTTTTGCGGCACCGGTGCATTGCTCTCCCCTACCTCAACACAGCAGGCACTGCCTATCCCGGGGATCTGCCATGCTGTTTCAATTCGCAGTGGGAGGATATAGCATGGATTATTTAAAAGCATTTCTAATTGGCGGAACCCTTTGCTTAATTGGACAGCTGCTTATTGACAAAACAAAACTGACTCCTGCCCGAATTCTGGTATGCTATGTTGTCGCAGGTGTTTTCCTAAGTGGAATCAATATTTACCAAAAGCTTGTTGATTTCGCCGGTGCCGGTGCATCGGTCCCATTAACAGGCTTTGGTCACGCAATCGCCAAAGGTGTCCGTGAGGCCATTGCGCAGGACGGATGGATCGGCATACTGACAGGTGGACTAAAAGCAACCGCGGGCGGCATCACCACTGCCATTATCTCAGGCGTAATTGTGAGTCTTATCTTTAAAGCAAAGGATAAATCATGAGAAACAAGGGTATCCTATCACCACGGCTCACAGCCGTAAAACAGAGAATTACGGAGGAATGTACCATGAACAATCAGAATCAGAAGCAGAATAATAATCAGAACCGGACCAGCAACCAGAACCAGAATCAGAATAGCAATCAGAATCAGAACAGCAGCAACTCCAGCAACAGAAACTGCCGCTAACGCCCTGTAAAAAAGGACCCAGTCGATCAAACTGACTGGGTCCTGAAATTTTATAGCACATCTACAAATTGGTTTAATTCGAAGAAATATAAGCAGGCCCGCTTTACATCTTTCTGGAAAATCCTGCGTAGTGCATCCGCATAAACCTGCACCTGTGTTCGGTAGCGTTCCACAGCATCATTCAGCTTTTCCGGTTTAATGCGGTCTGTTTTGAAATCGATAACCACAATTCCATCATCCTCCAAAAGGGCACAATCCACCACGCCTTGAAGAAGTATCTTTTCCCCTTGCAATGCATCCGCATAATTCACGCCATCGTCCAGAATCGAGAATTTAAACTCACGAAGGACATTTTTATCATTGCGAACGTTCATGCCCAATGGTGTAGCAAAAAAAGCCGCCAGCTTTTCGCAATCCACCAATTCTGCCTGCTCCTCGGTAATAATTCCTCTTTTCTGTAAGCGATGTACCTCCCGTTCGATGGTCTGTTCATTGACGCACGCCTCATAATCCGCATATTCCAGAACGGCATGAATGGCGGTACCATAAGATGCCGCATCCACCACCTTCTCCGCAAAGGACGGCTTTCGCCATGTACGATGAATCACCTTGGGTTCTTGAGCATTTTCCGCTGCTTCCTGATCCTTTACACGCCCCTTTCGCTGGGTAGCTGTTTGTTTGGATGGTGAGCGTGTAGCGGCAGGATAAGGATACTTTTCATTCAACCCATTGCGTAGTTGCTGAATCATCTGCTCGGACGGAGCAGGCTGTTTTTCGCCCTGTGGGACAACGTTATCATCACAGGAAGCCTGAACGACCCGAATCAGCCATGGATGCTCTCCCGGCACAGCTCCTGATACAGCCCCTCCCAGTCGGAACAGTGCCCCAGCTTCTGTCCTTTTCAATGCAGACATCAACACCCAATCTCCCGGACAGGTAGCTTCACGGGTCAGCAGTTCGATGCAATCCATATTGATTCTGGCAACCAGCTCTGTAAGCTCTTTCTCCAAATGATCCGAAGCATAAGTCATGATCAGTCGATCTCTGGCACGGGTCATCGCCACATAGAGAACGCGCAGCTCTTCCGACAAGCTATCCCTTCCGATCTTTGTTGAGATGGCTCTTTTGGAAATGGTGGGATAACGGACTCTTCTGGCAGAATCCACTGCTAAAACGCCCAGCCCCAGCTCTTTATCGCAGAGCACCTGTGCACGCTGACTCTCCTTATTAAAGCTGCGCCCCAAGGAACACAGAAAAACCACAGGGAATTCAAGACCCTTGGATTTATGAATACTCATAATGGTGACACAGCCGGAATTGGAGGGTTCCTTCCCCACCAGCATTCCCTTTTCCTCCATGCTGTCCAGGTAATCCAGAAAACGCCCTAAGTCACGCTGACCACCGTTTTCAAATTCCACTGCCAACTGGTAAAAGCTCTGGAGATTGTCACGTCTTACATCGCCATCGTCCATTGCAGTATATATGCTGTCAATTCTGGTTTCTACGAAAATAGTTTCTAAAAGCTGCGTCAGATTTTTTACCCTTGCCTCTTTCCGAAAAAGCGATAGCTGCTCCATAAAAGCTACTGACTTGGATGAGGTATCATGCAGCAGTGTTTGATATATGGATCGACTTCTATGCTCACTGCGCAGTGCCGCAAGGTCGTTGGCTGTGAAGCAAAACAGCGGACTGACCAGTACAGCCAGAAGAGGAATATCCAATTGAGGATTATAGATCGTCTGCAGCAGAGAGCGAAGTGCTACGATCTCCGGTGCTTTCAGAAGATCCCCTCCGCCGCCGGAGGTACAGCGAATTCCTTTACTCTCCAGAGCCTGCCGGAATTGTTCCCCCACAGAGCCGGGAGAGCGGAGTAAAATGACGATATCCTCTGGACGAATCGCTCTTTGCTCTTCTCCATTTCTGATAAAATGCGTTCCATCAAGCAGCTCCTGGATTCGCTGAGCAGCAAATGCAGCCTCTTCTGCGTAGGTATCCTCTTGAACATCGATGGCATAAAACTCAATCTCCGATTCTCCCAAAGGTTGGTGGGGGATTCCTTCATGCAGTGCTTCCTCTTCGCCGTAGTAAAGGCCACCGACCTCCGGGGTCATGCAGGTTTCAAACACGCCGTTGACCGCAGAAAGCACCGCACCTGCGGAGCGGAAATTCCTACTGAGAATGACCTTTCTCCCCTGCCCCTGTGTCGCTTCCGCAGCCGCAAGGTATGATGCATACTTCTCCAGAAAGATTCCCGGATCAGCCAACCGAAACTGGTAGATGGACTGTTTAACGTCGCCAACCATGAAGCAGTTTTGCCGTTGGGCGGTCAAGGCTGAATAAATAGCATCCTGCACTTCATTGGAATCCTGATATTCGTCCACCATGACTTCCCGAAACCGTTTCCCGACTTCAGTTGCCACTTGCGTTGCGCCGGTACGACGTTTTCCCAGTAGAAGGTCCAGCGTTAAGTGCTCAAGATCCGAAAAATCCAAAATACGGCGGCGGCGTTTCAGGCTGTCGTACAGGCTCTTAAATCTGCGCACCAACTTGATCATACCACGCACTGCCTCACTGGAGGCAGTCATGTCGCAGATAATCGCCTCAGAGGAATCCGTAAATCCTCGCAAATATTTTTCCAGACCCTTTTTACAGGCATTACGCACTGCTTTGATGCCATCCGCCAGTTCCAAATCTGTGACTTTTTTGCCGAAACGCATTACACCGTAGTCAATATTTCGACGCTCCACAATTTCATCCCAATGGGTACTGCTGCGCAGATGTTGAAGCTGATGCACCGTATCCCAAAGGCGTTTTGCTATGTTTTCCATCCCCTCCGCTTTCTGTGCCTGCATCGCACAATGTTCCATTGCATGAATCTGAAGATCCAGATAAGCAAATAAATCATCGACCAAATATTTTCCCCAGAGTGTTTGCGCCGCATCGGTGCAATCAAGGGGATCGGAGGTCTCTACGCAGCGGTCAAGCCATTGTTCCGGTGAAAGGTGGCACTGGGCACTGTGATACACCCGTAATAACACCTCCTGCGCCTTCCTGTCATCGCGTCCGATGCCCTGCGTATCGACGAACGCACAAAACTGAGGATCCTCACCGGCAGTATCATAAGCCTCCTCCATAATCTGTTCCATTGCCGTTTCCTGCAACAGACGGCATTCGTTCTCATCCGCTACCCGAAAATCCGCACTTAAATCCAATCGATAGGCAAATTGGCGCAGAAGATCACCACAAAACGCATGGACTGTAGAAATATTCGTCATATATAATCGCTGGAGCTGCTGTTGTAAATGGCGATTTTCCGGCTCTTCAGCGATTCTCTGTGATAGCTTAGCGGCAATTTTTCCACGCAGCTCAGAAGCTGCTGCCTTTGTATAGGTGATGATCAAAAATTCATCGATATTGGCAGGATCGATCGGGTCCGTCAAGTACCCCATCAATCGATCCACCAGAACCTTCGTCTTTCCCGATCCGGCTGCCGCAGAAACCAGCAGTTTCCCACCTCGGTCAGTCACAGCCTGAAGCTGCTGCGGTGTTAGTTTCTCAGCCATTGGTAGATACCTCTCTTTCTATTTCCTCCCAAAACCGTTTCGAGGTCATCGTCTTATAGTTCCTCCGTCCAGGAACGCTGTCCTTATGGCAAATTGCCCCATATGGACAAAAGGCACAGGCACTATGGCTGGTTCCCCTGGTATAGGGATTGGGTTCTACCAAGCCAGATGCAATTTCCTTCACCATATTCTCTAATACACCAAATACATACCGCTTCAATTGCTTCAACTGCTCCCGGCTTGCCAAATCACCGGATAGCGTCCCATCTTTTTTCCTGGAACAACACAAGCGTGTCATTTCCTCATCCGGGTCCATGGCCTTCAGAGAAAGCTCATCCAGCAAAAGCAGACCCCTGCGCCGCCATAGCTTTTGCCGTTCTGCCGTTGCATCCTCCTGTGCGCCATCCAGACTAACAAATGGAACTCTAGCCGGAAAATACTGAACACCGGCAGGTATCGGTGCTGGACCAATGACCTGCGCACCTTCCTGTTCCAGTGCGAATAAATACAGAAGCATCTGCAAGCCCACACCGTTAAATACGTCACAATAGTCAAAATCTTTTTTACCCGTCTTGTAATCAACGACTCGGTAATAATTCGCTGTCCCCACATGATAGGTATCTACACGGTCCACATAACCCAAAAGCTCCGCATCCATATCCGGGGTGTGAATTTGAATTCCGGGCATTTTACCGTCTGCACCAAATCCCAATTCAAAGTCCACCGGACCAAATGCACCGGCATTTAATTCAGACCACAGCTCCTGCACCACCAGATCCAGCTCCTGAACATTACGCCTGAAGAGGTATTCCATTCGTTGTGACTCCAGTTGACCGAAATGTTCCCGGGCATATTCCTCTGAATAATGGGTTGCCAATTCCATCGTCTGTTCCAAATCAACCTGATGGAAGCCCCCCTTGTCCATCACTTCACGGGCTGTATTCTCCAATACCCAATGGACATATGTTCCAAATTCTGCCGGATCAACCTTCGCTTCCTTGCGCTCCTTTGCCCGAATGCCATATCTCAAGAAATATGAAAACCTGCATTCTGCCTGACGGTCTACCTGTGATGCAGACAAGGTCAAATGGTCGCCATAGAGCTTCTGAATATACTCCCGGCTAACTCTGCCAAGCTGATGCTCCGTCTGGCTTTGAACGACCTCATAGTGCTGTTCAAGCCCCAACGCCACAGCTTCATCTCTGGCATTTCTGCTAAGAAGGAAGGCGGCTGCGTCCATGCTGTCGGTTTCAGCAGGCCCCAGCAATTCGCCAATTTTTTCCTCATTTCCTGCCAGATCCCGGAGACGGCGATAAACATAGGAAGGCTGGACCGTGGCACAGGAAACCCACATTGTCTCCTGTGCGCCGCAAAATACACCGTACACTTCTGCAAATTCGGCCTGTATTCCCTCCAAAGCACCGCCTGTAAGCTGAACATTTAATTTGCGCAATGCAACACGTTCTTGATCCGTCAATATCCCCTTACTACCGCCATAGCCGGGCAAAAGTCCCTCACTGGCTCCCAATACAAACAGATGCTTTGCCTGCTGACATCGCATCGCACTGACCGGACCCACCGTCACAGAGTCCAGAACCGTTGGAATCGTACCAACATCATATTGACTAAGCAGCAGATGGAACAAACGCTGAAATGCCTCAGCATCCCAATGTGTGTCTCCCAGAACATCATACAGCTGCTCCAATGCATTGACCAAAATATCCCAAAGCTGGTTCAAAATCTGCGCTGACCGGTTATCACTTGCACGGTCAAGTTCCGCAGAAAGCTTGGCAAGCCCTTTGGCAAAATCGATATCCTCAAGAAACTGATAAATCGCAAGAACCTGTTGGGACAGCTGCGTTGCATCCTTTAACCCCGACTGGAGCCGAACCAATGGTTCCATTACCAAAACCCGAGTCTGTTCCAGCTTTTCTAAACGCTGTCGCGTCCAATCCGTCCAGTGATCGCTAAGTCCATCCGGATGATAGCTCCAGCTCTGAAGCCAGCGTTTCCCGGATATCCCCCAAATGTATACATAATTCTCTAGCAGATCACAGGTCTTCTGGTCAATGGGCGATGCCGCAGAGCGAAGATATCGAATAACAGATGCTTGATCAAAGCCATCTAAAGCTGTTTCAATGGCCGCAAGTACCGTCGTAACCGCACCCTTGTATAAAATATCCTCCGTGCCGGAGAGATAAACGGGTATCCCATGGCGGCGGAACACCATACCTATAACCGGACGATAATTTGCCATATCCGTGCAAACCAAACTGATATCCCGGTAACGACAGCCACTACGAACCAAATGAAGGATGTCTCCGGCAGCAGCCTGACACTCCTGATAAACCGACTCTGCCCTGCGCAGATGCAGCCATTGCGAAAGCCCCGACACCGCCGGCAGTGCCCCTTGAAACAAATAGTCACGAACGGGCTGAAGCACAGTCTCCCCGGATGGAATTTCTGTAATTTGGACTTTCACATCGGCCCTTTTAGCGTATCTTATCAACTCAGCCGCAGTCTGACCGGCCTTTTCAAAAGCAAGTGACTTACTGGATGGTCTGTCGCAATTTAGACTGACCGTAACATTGGGACTATTCTTGATCAGATGCTCCAGCACCGCCATATGCTGCCGTGTAAAATCAGGAAAGCCGTCTATGTAAAAGACATTCTTCTCAGCAAAGTCTCCATCTTCCAGTTGGTCCAGAACCCAGCTCATCTGATCCCGTGGATCTCTCTTACCTCTCTGACACAAGGCATCATACGCTTCCAGCAGCAGTGACAGCTCCTCCAGCTTTTGCGCCAGTATGCCCTCTGTCCGTCTGGAAGCGTCCATCAAATCTTTGGCAGAAATACAGCAGCGTTTAAATTCATCCACTGCGTCCAAAAGCTGCTCCAGAAATTCCGGTTTTGTTTCCAATGCGGCATAAACCTTTAGCCTGCCGTGAAGCTGACGGGCCGCAGCAGCCATAACAACAACACGACCACCATTATCCAGACATTCCACAATACCACATCTGGCATTTTCCGCAACACGGCGAGCCAATCTGGTAAAGGTCAAAACCTCTGCATAGCGGCTGGCCGTATCACCTGCCGCCATACACAGTCGACGCTCCATATCATGGCTGATCAGCTCCGGTACCAGCAGTATCCTTCCGCCTTTTTTTTGAGCCACATCCTCAGCCACTGCGCTCAGCAGAACCTGCGTATTGGCTGTCCAATCCTTACCAAGTATCAATTGCAGCATAATACGACCACCCTTCGCATTTATTCTCCCATTTTACCACAATTGATGAAACAAATACAGTTCAATTTCAATGATTAAAGAAAAAATTCTCTAACCGTCCCAATGTATCGAGCAAAAAGAACCGGATTTCATACCCCTTCTCACCAGTCAATGACTTTCCCAGCCCATTGGAAAAACCTGCCGACGTTGCCACGTCTTCAACCTCTTCTGAGGCTGCCGGTATGCACAGTCCCGGAAACACCACACACCACCAGTTTTTTCCTTCTCCTTCACCGATTACAACCCGTAGGGAATCATATACTCCTGCCGGAAGTGTAAATGTATCATATTCACGGGTTGGAAACGCTTCCTGTTGCAGTGTAACATTAGCTTGTGAGGATACTCCCATGTTTACCAGAACATCATTGGCGATCTGTTGAAGTGTCAGAAGATTATCAGACAATATCTGTTCTGCCTCATCCTTCGTCTGTGCATTAGCTGTCAGGGCCTCAAGCTTTTCGAGAATCGCATCACGAACCATTTCCTTGATGCTCTGATCCTCCTGTGAATTTGAATCTGCAACCACATGCAGACGAATGATCTGTTCACGCAAGGTCTTACGGTCTCGCACCACAAACAGAATGTACACAGTACCAATCACCAAAAGAATCAGGATCACTTTTTTAAGTAATTTCAACATTAAAAACACCGTCCATACTGAAATAACTCCAGTATGGACGATGTTCAATAAAATTAAACAGGTTTGGCTATAAAAATATCCGGGTAGTTTTCTTTCAGCATATTACAAATCACAGCTGCAATTTCAAACTCAGAGACGATGGCATATACAGCAGAACCTGAGCCGGACATCTGATAACCGATGGCACCGTAGGATTGGAAAATTGATTTAATGTAATTCAGCTCCAAATGCTCTTCCGTCACAACCGGATCGAAGACATTCCACAGATTCTGAGATACCTTCAGCAGGTCTCCTGCCAACAGTGCGCTTTCCATCAGCTGATGATCCGGACGACGTGAAACCTGCTTTTCATCGATTCGGCGGTAAAGCTCCGGAGTAGAAATAGAAAATGCAGGCTTGCATACCACCATAACACAATCCGGCATATCCGGCAGCTTTCGCAGCCGCTCTCCTCTTCCCTCACACATAGCCGTGCCGCCAACGACACAGAAGGGCACGTCGCTCCCTACCTGAGCACCCAGTTCCGCAAGTGCAAGGATAGACAAGGGATTGCCATAGTGACGATTCAGAGCGCGAAGAACCGCCGCTGCATCCGCACTGCCGCCTCCCAAACCAGCTTCGCTGGGGATGCGCTTTGTAATGCGAATCTCAAGTCCCTGAGGGTCTTTATTCATCGTCTTACAGTAAACATCTGCCGCTTTCCATGCCAGATTCCGATGATCTGCCGGGATTCCCGGTTTGTCACACAGCAGCTTCCATGGCGCACCGGTACCGATGTCGATTTCAATATCATCCCGAAGGGAAATAGTCTGCATGACACTTTTTAAATCATGGTACCCATCCTGTCGTTTGCCTAATACATCCAGAGTCAAATTGACCTTGGCATAGGCAGGTTCAAACAAAGTTGTCATTTGATTTTACGTCCCTCCAAATAATAACGCTTTTCACGGGCGTGCCCCATAGAGAAGGTCTTTCTGGGCAGTGCGCCACCGGAGATCACACCACGGAACAGTTGGTGCTTTTCCATCGGCGGCAACAAAAAGCCTAGGCTGTCACCCTGACGTGCCAGCTCTGCCAGCTCATCATCGCCATGGATGTAATCGATCTTCCCCTGATTCTCTGCCAGCCAGCGGTCTAAAAATTCCTGCAGTACGGCTACTGCCAACTCGCCTCTACTGCGATCCAGATACACCGTCCCTCTTTCTTCACCGATGAGCCATTCCACCGGATATCCACCTTCTGCGCAAACCGACTCCAAATCACGGATCAACTTTCGGGGATCAACATCACTGATAATACGGTGGATCGGAGCAAAGACTAAAGACGGATCATGAATATTTTGAAGCTCTACTAAGGAATACCGGGCAGGATGGTCCGATAGATCGGCACCGGGATTTTCCGCCTTCAATGCTTCATAACAGCTTTTCGCCGTGGCAAGGGAATGATTGCCGTCTCCCACAGCCATCAGCACTGCGGTGCCGGTCAGATCGGCGTATTTTTCACCCACACTTGCGCCGAATGCTTCAAGACGCTGATCAAAAGCCTCTGCCTCAGCCCCTTGAAGCAGCCAGCCCTGAATCCGACCTCCCTGTTCCATAAGCTCGAAATCATACAGCTTCGTCAGGGTCTCTTTTATATCCTGGATGGGCTCCAGCAGCTTTTGCTCGTCATCATCGCAAAGCATCAAAACATGGGGCAATTCGATAGGCGCATCCTTGCGCACCCTTTGACGAGGCGGGATTCTCTCCAGCACCGTCATCTCCGTTGCCCGAATGGCAGAAGTTGAGCCATGATGATAATCATACGCCTCCAAGTCCACCGCGCCCAACAAGCCGGGACGAATCGTACCATCTGCCAAAGTGCGCTCCACATAGATATATGAGTTGGGGTACTCCGTAAAAACGCCGCCCGTAAGATAGGTCTCCATGGTCGAATTGATAGACCGGACCGCCTGCCCTTCATCCACACTTTCCAACTCCGCTTCCGGCAAAATCAAGTTGACCGTAGAAGGAGAACCTTCGGCATTTTTTCTGACTCGCCGCCAATAAGCGGGGTCAGATGTAAATTGATCACACGCAATCACAGCCCACTGCTCCAGGTTAACATTCTTAGGCAGCAATATATTGGTGCTGGTAAACACATTCATAAGTAAATCGCTTCCTTTCTCTCTGTCTTTTTTCATTTATGTATTATAGCCTAAATCCTCATTTCCGTCAATGCGAAAGTACTTGAGTTTCCGCAAAACCAAAGCCGCAAAGTTATCCACAGGCAAAAAACAGAT